>SXWH01000127.1 GCA_005791535.1 Verrucomicrobiaceae bacterium
CGCAGGAACGTCCGCACAAAACAGCTTCAATACCGCCCGAAATTTCCCCTCCGAAATGTGCGCGTAATGAATGTATCGGTTTTTCAATGATTCCAAGCATGTTACACCGCTTCAAGCCTTCTAAAAGTGCTAAGACCCTAAAGTGAATTCAGACGCTTAAATCTGTTACTAGCATCACCCATGCCAATCGCTCTTCCCGGCAAGCGCGCACCGATTTCTACAGAGATATTTTCATGAAAATATTTCTCAACTACGGACAATGCCGCGAGACTGCAGACGTGAAATGTAAACTTTTCCGACGCGCTATCGGCTTTCCAAGCGGCTAACGCCATCGAGGACCGTGTTCAACCTCGTGACGCGGGGGCCTCACCTGAAAAAATTGCCGAACTGGCTTTGCGTTTGTCATTTTCCGGCACAGGATCGCCGCACGGGGACGTTTTTCACGTCTGCATCGGCACAAAAGCCGCACCGAACTGTAAAGCTTTCCGACACCGGTCAATCAGACAAAAAGTGCATCATCGTGATTTCCACCGTTCCGGCAGCGGGCAAACTCGAATTCGAACACCGAAATCCCATCGCTGAAGAGATCCGGAAAGTTGACGCAACTTCGATCTCCGCAACTCAGACTCCCGGAAATGTCAGCGCGCATCCTCAATTTGGGAACTGCAATCAGCGCCGGCAAAAATGAACGAATATCGAACGCCGCGGAGATCGCCCACCGAACCGCGACTCCACGTCGCACCGCAATATATCAAAGCAAAACAAGCGCTACTTTTCGCTTCACACCAGCGGGTAAAGGTCACACAAGACGCGCATCATTGATGAAGGTTTCTGATCTGCGCGGCATTCTTACGTACGTCCCACGATTCCGGGAAAAGATCTTCGTGGTCGCGATTGATGGTGAAGTCGCTGCATCGCCGAATTTCTCAAACATCCTGCTCGACCTTGCCGTACTGCGCTCGCTGAGTGTGAAAATTATCGTCGTCCACGGCGCGGCCTTACAAATCGAGCGACTTGCTGCGGAGCGCGGAGTCACGACCAGCAATTGCGATGGCACCGGAATCACAGACGAGCCGACTTTGAAAGTCGCCCTCGACGCCGCCACCACGCTGATGAACGACATCATGCAGGGGCTTACGAGCGTGGACCTTCGCGCAACTTACGCGAATATAATCATCGCGCACCCGGCTGGAATCATCGGCGGTCTCGACCACCAGCATACCGGCAAGGTTGAGCGTGTGGACCGCGAAGCGCTCACGCTTTTCTTGAATGCGGGGATCATTCCCGTCATCCCGCCGATCGGCTTCGACGGCGAGGGACGCACGTTCCGCGTGAATAGCGACACCATCGCGCTCGAGGTCGCCGAGGCAATGCAGGCGATGAAGATAATTTACCTCTCTGCACGCGATGGAGTCGTGCTGAGCGGATCGCTCGTTCATCAACTTTCGATTTCCGAAGCCGACGAAATGGTGAAAAAGAAGCGGGCGCTCCTCGATCGCAACACACTCTCCAAAGTCGAGGCGGGCGCCCGGGCATGCCGGAACGGTGTGCCGCGCGTTCATATCATCAACGGGAACGCCGACGAAGCGCTCCTCGCCGAGGTTTTCAGCCCGGAAGGTGTCGGCACGATGATTTACGGAAACGATTACCAGCAAATCCGCCGCGTATTTAAAAAGGACATCCGTGCAGTACTGGAACTCATCAAGCAGAGCGTTGAGCATGCTGAGCTCGTGAAGCGTACGCGTGCCGACATCCTCGCTCAGCTCGATGATTACTGGGTTCTCGAAATTGATCGCCAGCTCGTGGCGTGCGTGGCGGTGCACTTTTATCCCGAAGCGCACAAGGCCGAACTCGCATGTCTCTACGTTTCGAAGCACCATGAAGGACAGGGCTTCGGCCGCAAACTCATGGCTTTCGCGGAGCAACTCGCAGCGCAACGGGGCTCGAAGCACCTCTTCGCCCTCAGCACGCAGACGTTCAATTATTTCGTCTCCAAAGGCGGTTACGCCGAAGTTTCGCCGGACGAACTGCCGGCGGAACGGCGGAAGAAATACGACTTGAGCGGACGAAATTCGAAAGTGCTCCAGAAGGCCGTCATCGCGGCCGGCACCGAGGCCACACGCGCTTAAACGCAGCAGAACGAAACTCCGGCACGCAGCTTTAAGCCGGGAAATACTTCTCGTAAGCCGCAGCCGCCCGTGCCCATGAAAATTCAGTCACCGCAAGGGCGCGGCTGCGCTCCGCCATTGAGCGACGCAAGTTGGGATCGTTCGCGACAACGCGGAGTGCATCTGCGAATGCAGCAGGATCGCCGGGAGGGACTAGAAGTCCGTTTTCGCCATGAATGACGAGCTGCTCGTTGCCCGCGATCCTTGTGGCCACGATTGAGAGACCGCTCGCAAGCGCCTCGAGCACTACATTCGGCATTCCTTCATCGTACGATGGAAATACAAATACGTCCGAAGATTGATAGAGCGCCGGAAGATCATCCCGCTGAACCCAGCCGAGAAACTCAACGCGCTCGTGCAATCCCAACGCCTTCGCAAGATCCCCGAGCCGTCGACGTTCCGGACCATCACCGCCAATGCGGAGACGCCATGCGCCATTCAATGACGCCAGCGACCGAAAAAGAACATCCACACCCTTCTGCGGCGCAAGGCGGCCCACAAACAAGAACTCGCAAACCTCGCGCTTTTGCCAAACTCCGGGCGCAAACCGGATGGTATCCACGCCATTCGGAATCTCGGGCACTTCAAGTCCGGGCATGAAACGACGGGCCAGATCACACAATCCCGAACTGTTTCCCACCACTGCGCGTGCATCCCTCCAGATCAACGCAGTGAGTGGATTCGTCATGTTGTGAAAAAGCGAAAGATTCCGCGAATCGAAACCCGGAACATCGCCACCGCGCAGCGAAACAACGTAAGGCACATCCCGAAGCAACTTCATCAGCCACGCAGCCGGGCCACCGGGAATACTGAAAAACGCGATAACGAAATCCGGTTTTTTACGGCACAGCACCGAGGCACATGATGCGGCCATAAAAGCGCACATCTCGACAATCGAACCCTGTCCCTGAAGCTTGCGCGGAGTTGGAAGCCTGTGGACAACAAATCCATTCAACTCCTCCCGTGAAGGAAGTCCGCGGAAACCACCGGTGAGTACCTCAACGGAGTGTCCTCGAAGCACCCACTCACGAGCCAGGCAAGCGGTGGCATTACCCGCACCTCCGCCAAGTGGCGGGAATTCGTAATTGATGATCAGCAGTCGCATCGAACTGGAGAACGTCTCGAAAATTGCGGCGATTGGGAAGCCGATAGCCTCCGCGAAGCATGCGGACAGCAACTAGAAGGCACCAATTCTCTTTCCGACGCTCTGCGCGATCTTTACGAACCGCTCCTCCTGGATACTCAATCGCCGCGACTGCCAGTGAAGCACGCCCCATCGGCGTTTCAGCTTTCGCCTACCGAGCGGCATTGCGACAAGCGTCCCAGCGCTCGTTTCATCGGCGACGGTCCACGGCGCGAGCACACTGATACCGATATCGAGCTTCACCATCTCCTTGATCGCGCTGATGCCGCCCATCTCGATGGCGGTGCGGAGAACGATTCCCTCCTCCGCGAAATAGTCGTCGATAAGCGCACCGGTGAAGCTCTTCCGAGTGTAGAGAATGTAGTTCTGCATCGCCACTTCTTCGCGTGGAATGCGTTGATTCACGGCCCACGGATGCGTCGGCGCAACGATGAACTGCATTTCGTCGGTAAAGAGCGGTCTGAACTCCAGAGGCTCACGATTAGGGGGCTCCAAATTCACTGCAAGATCGATACGGCCGTTACGCAAAAGCTCGATCATCTCCGGCGTATCGCCCGGTTCGATTGTAATCCTGCATTTGGGGAACTCTTTGCGAAACTCCCGCAATACAGGCGGCAACAAATGCTGGCAGGCAGTGGCGCTCGCCCCAATGCGGAGGCGACTTTGCCCCCACTTGCCAAGCTTCGCCAGAGCCGTCTTCGCGTGCGCCATCTCTGCAAGTATCCTCTCGGCGTGCACAAGAAGGAGTTCCCCAGCATCGGTAGGTGTTACTTTTTTGCCAGTACGGTCGAAAAGACGACAGCCCGCCTCCTGTTCAAGTGCCTTCATTGCGTGCGACACCGCACTTTGAGTCAGATGAATTTCCTCCGCCGCGCGCGTAAAGCTTCCCGTTCTCGCGAGGACGACGAATGCACGGAGCTGCCTGGTTTCTAGAGTTTGCGCTTCCATGAATGCCATTCATCGTTTTCCCACTTAGTTTTCAAGCCTTTTATGACACCAACTCATCGTGCATGGCACAGGCAAAGCTAACGGAGGCGCTCGCCAAGAATGGCAATTACCAACAACCAAAACACCATGCTCAAAACAAAGAACACCATCCTTCTCGCGGCCGTCAGCGCACTCATCAGTTCGCAGGCATTCGCGGGCACACCCGCAACACCCGCTGCCCCGGCCGCAAAATCACGCGTAAGCGGAACGCTCAGCCTGACAGTTGACACCCACTTCATCTCCTACGGTGCCGATGTCTGGGGTGCAGGCTCCAGTTGGAAAGATCCCCTTTTCCATCCGCAACTTGAACTGTCCGTTCAGATGAGCGAGCAATTCAAACTGATCTTCGGAACATGGTGGGATGTAAACGACAACACGACGAGTTCGATCGGCAGCTCCGTACAGGAGGTCGATCTCTGGGCAGGATTCGCCTACACGTCCGGGCCGCTGACATACACCCTCCTCTATCAGGAATGGATGTATGCGAGCGACTCCGAACGCATCGTCGATTTCAAAGTCGCGTATGACACTTTCCTCAAACCGACATTGACACTGCACGGTCGCGTCGACGGCAATGGAACGCAGGACGAGGGAATTGTGGGCGTCATCAGCGGCGCCTATGATTTCACGGCCGGGCCGGTGAACTTCTCGATTCCGGGAGCTATCGCATTCGCAACGGACAATTTCCACGGTGGCGACGCGGGGTTTGCTTATGCCTCACTCGGACTTCAGAGCTCGATCGCTCTGAAAGGCGCATTCGAAGGGACCACGCTCTCAGCGGGCGTGACATACTACCACACCGAAGACTCCGTCATTCCGGGGAATCCCGACTCTGACTTCGTAACCGGAAACGTGGGCGTTTCGTTCAGCTTCTAACATTTGGTCAAAACAAGGCTGTGTGATGCGGCCTAGTCATAAGGCTCCCCCGGGGTGTGGTGACTTCCGGGGGAGCCAGTGACTCAACGACTACCAATTCAAGATTTCCATGATTAACAAACTTACAAAATCGCTCGGCGCACTGGCACTTGCAGCAGGCATTTCAACTATCGCACCGCAGGGCGCAAACGCTCAGGACACGGTCAAGGTTGGAGTGCTCCACTCGCTCTCGGGACCGATGGCGATTTCGGAAACATCGCTCCGCGACGTGCTTCTCTTCACGTTCGACGAAATCAACGCCGAGGGCGGCGTAGCCGGAAAAAAGATCGAGCCTGTCATCGTAGACGGCGCATCGAACTGGCCTCTTTTCGCTGAGAAGGCAAAACAGTTGCTTGAGCAGGACAAATGCGCGGTGGTGTTCGGATGCTGGACATCGGTTTCACGCAAATCGGTGCTTCCGGTCTTCGAAAAGAACAACGGACTTCTCTTCTATCCCGTCCAGTACGAGGGCGAGGAGGAATCCAAGAACGTCTTCTACACAGCAGAGGCCGTGAACCAGCAGGCCACGCCGTCCATCGACTACCTGCTCGCCCAGGGAAAGAAGAAATTCTATCTGCTCGGCAGCGACTACGTCTATCCGCAGACCACAAACCTCGTGCTTCTGGAGTATCTCCTGAGCAAAGGTGTCCCGCTCGAGAACATCGGCGGTGGATTCAAGAAAGACGAATCCGGCAAAATCATCTCGGCTGGAAAATACACGCCGTTTGGTCACACCGATTACCAGCAGATCATTGCCGAAATTAAGCAGTTCTCGGCAGGCGGGAAAGCATGCGTCGTTTCCACGCTGAACGGCGACACCAACGTCCCGTTCTTCAAGGAATACGCAGCTGCCGGTCTCACCGCGGAAAAGTGCCCGGTGGTTTCGTTCTCGATCTCCGAGGACGAATTCCGTGCGCTTCCAGCTAAACAGCTTGTCGGACAACTTGGCTGTTGGACATATTTCCAGAGCATCAAAACGCCTGCGAACAAGAAGTTCGTGGACGACTTCCAAGGATGGCTGAAGGCGACAACAGTGGACGGAGTGAAAAAGGAAGGTCGCGTCACGTGCTCGCCGATGGTGCTTAGCTACAATGGCGTTTACCTATGGAAGGCAGCTGTGGAAAAAGCTGGCAGCTTCGAAGTCGATAAGGTGCGCGAGGCACTCCAGGCCGGCATCTCATTCGATGGACCCGGTGGGAAAGTGACATCGCAGAAGAACATGCATCTCACGAAAAACGTGTTCATCGGCGAAACAAAAGCCGACGGTCAGTTCAAGATCCTCAAGGAATACAAGAACGTGTTCGGCGAACCTTGGCTGAAAGGCACGTTCAAGCCGAAGACGGCTGCGAAGTAAGCGGCTCTGACCGCACGGGATTTCGCCGGAAATCCAACATTCATAGGGGCGGGCTTCACTTGCTTGTGTGTCCAGTGGAGTCCGCCCTTTCCGGCATGAAACCAAGACCTATCTACAATGCGTAAATTTCTGTGCGCGGTGATTCTCCTTGTGCTGTGCGCTAGCGGGATCGCGGAGAGCCCAAAAGAAGTCATTTCGAAAACGGTTCTGCTCGAAGACTCGGAGGAGCAGGCAAAACGAGTGGGCGCCCTGAGCGGGGCCAACCCGGAAGAGCTAATCGCCCTTCTCAACAAGTGGAAAGAGGGCGGCATATTTATCGTTGAGAATGCGGACGGGACGAAAGTGGCGGTGACTCTCGACGAGGATAAGGATGCCGAAGATAAGCAGACAGCCCGTCGCCTCGATACCGGCGCAGTTTTCGGTCGTGTCGTGGCCGCGGACATCACAACTGCGGAGACGGATTCCACGCTGCGACTCGCGATGAAGAGCGTGCTCGATCTCGCGGAGCTTTCATCGCCCGACTTGAAGCGCAGACTTCAGGCAATCGAGACGATGGGCTCGGAGCAAGACCCGGAGCGGCTTCCTGCGCTTCTCGCGTGGCAGGCGAAAGAGACACATTCCAGAGCAAAGCGTGCAATCCAGGAGGCTATCGCACTCATCCAACTGAAGGACGAAAGCGATGATGTGAAGATTGCCGCATGCAAAACACTCGGAGAATTGGGCTCTATTCCCAGTCAGGACTTTTTAAAGACCACAGCCAAGGAAGCGAACGAGGCAGGCAAAGCAGCCCTCGTCACTGCGGCAAACGGCGCACTGAAAGACATCGCTGGCCACGTTACATTCGTAAATACCGCAGGCACGGCTTTCCGCGGGCTTTCACTCGGCAGTATCCTGCTCGTGGTCGCCATCGGGCTCGCCATTACGTTTGGGCTGATGGGCGTGATCAATATGGCGCACGGAGAGATGATCGCCATCGGTGCATACACGACCTACGTCGTTCAATGTGTGTTCGGTCCGGGCCTGGAACTCTCGCCTTTCGGTATCAATATCAAACTCCCCGGCATGAACGCGACCGACTGGCTTTACGACAGCTATTTCATCATCGCGCTTCCGCTCAGCTTCCTCGCAGCCGCGCTCGGTGGACTCGCGTTGGAGCGGGGCATCATTCGTTTTCTCTACCGCCGCCCGCTCGAATCGCTGCTCGCAACTTGGGGTGTATCGCTTGTTTTGCAGCAGCTTTTCCGTCTGACATTTGGCGCAAACAATGTGCAGGTTTCTTCACCAAGTTGGTTGAGCGGAAACTGGACAGTGAACGACGTTCTCTTCGGTTGGAACCGGGTATTCGTCATCGTATTCGCCATCGCGATTGTTTGGGGCGTAACGATGCTTTTGAAGAAAACGCCGCTCGGTTTGCTCATCCGCGCCGTCATGCAAAACCGCCAGATGGCCGCGTGCATGGGCGTTCGCACAGAACGCGTGAATATGCTCACTTTCGCTCTCGGCAGCGGACTCGCCGGACTCGCCGGAGCGTTCATCAGCCAGATCGGAAATGTCGGCCCGTCGCTCGGACAACTCTACATCGTGGATTCGTTCATGACTGTCGTAGTCGGCGGCGTGGGTAACATCATCGGGACTGTCATCAGCGCCTTGGGCATCGGTCTTCTTGACCAGAGCCTGCAGCAAATCCTCGGTAATCCGGTGCTCGGAAAAATCCTCGTCCTCGCGGGCATCATCCTCTTCCTGCAATGGAAGCCAGCCGGGCTCTTCGTCACCAAAAGCCGGAGCCTCGAAAGCTGATGAACAAGCGCACCAAAATCGAACTAGCGATCGTCGCCGTCATCGCCGTCATCCTTATTTTTGTCCTCCCCGCGTTGAACGCATCGGGGGCGGTCAGCAACTTCACCATCAACGTCTGGGGCAAGTATCTCTGCTACGCGATCCTCGCGATCTCGGTGGACCTTTTGTGGGGATACACGGGACTTCTCAGTCTCGGCCAGGCGCTCTTCTTCGCGCTCGGCGGATACATGATGGGAATGCACCTCATGCGGATGATCGGCGACCTCGGCCAATACAAAAAGCCGATTCCCGATTTCCTCGTTTTCCTTGGTTGGGAACAGCTCCCGAGCTTTTGGGTGCCGTTCTCGAGCTTCGCGTTTTCGATGCTCATGGTCATCGTGCTGCCAGCAATTGTCGCGACTGCGTTTGGCTACCTTGCGTTTCGTTCGCGAATTAAAGGCGTGTATTTTTCCATCCTCACGCAGGCGCTGACCTATGGCGCAGCGCTCATGTTTTTCCGAAACGACATGCTGCTCGGCGGAAACAACGGCTTCACCGATTTCAAATTCCTGCTCGGCGCCGATGTCCGCGACGCAGGCACGCAGCGCGGGCTTTTCATCGCCAGCGCAATCGTTCTCATCGCCGTCTATGGATTCTGCCGCTGGCTCACGACGACAAAGTTCGGCCTCGTACAACGCGCAGTCCGCGACAGCGAAACGCGCGTGCTGTTCAGCGGATACGCGGCGGCAAACTACAAGCTCTTCGTCTTCGTAGTCTGCTCGGTCATCGCAGGCATCGCGGGAGCCCTCTACGTCCCGCAAGTCGGCATCATCAACCCCAGCGAAATGCAGCCGGACAAATCGCTCGAAATTATCGTGTGGGTCGCAGTCGGCGGACGCGGGACCTTGCTCGGCCCAGTCATCGGCGCGGTCGCAATCAACGCCCTGAAATCCTGGGCCACCCGCGCATACCCGGACCTCTGGCTCATCATCCTCGGCGGGCTTTTCATCCTCGTCGTGCTGTTCATGCCGAAAGGAATCGTCGGTTTGCCTGCGCAGATTCGCGGCTTTTTCGCGAAGCGTAAATCCACCGAAACGCCCGCAGCCGCCCAGCCTTCACCAACCGCGCCATGAGCCAAAAACCCTTCATCATCTCCGCCGAGGGCGTGAACAAATCGTTCGACGGCTTTCAGGCCATTCGCGACCTCAATTTCTACATGGATGTCGGCGAACTTCGCACCGTCATCGGTCCCAACGGCGCTGGAAAGACGACGTTCCTCGACCTCATCACCGGACGCACCAAACCCGATGAAGGGAAGATCGAATTCCTCAATACGCACGACGTCACCAAGATGAGCGAATACGAAATTTACCGCCTCGGCATCGGTCGCAAATTCCAGACGCCCACCGTCTATACCGACCACTCCGTCTTCGAAAATCTCGTCCTTTCACTCGAAGGCAGTCGCGGTGTTTTTCGTTCGCTTTTCGCCCGACTGAACAGCACCGAGCGCGACCGGCTCGACGAGATCCTCAAGACCATCAACCTCGGCAGCCACCGCGACCGCAAGGCCGGCGCGCTCGCTCACGGACAAAAGCAGTGGCTCGAAATCGGCATGCTGCTCGCGCAAAACGCTCGCCTTCTGCTCGTGGACGAACCCGCTGCTGGGATGACCGATGAAGAGACCGCAAAGACCGGCGATCTTCTTCTCAGCCTCGTCGGCGAAAAGCACAGCATCATCGTCATTGAGCACGACATGACATTTGTCCGCCAGATTTCGCAGGGGCGAAAAGTCACCGTCCTCCACCAGGGCCACATCCTCTGCGAAGGCCCGGTGGACGAAGTGCAAAACGACGAACGCGTGCTCGAAGTCTATCTCGGGCGCAAAGCCCGCGCCGCCTGATTTTCCATGCTATACGTCCAAGACCTCACAGTATCCATCAGCGGCAGCCAGATCCTTCGCGGCGTCACATTCACCGTTCCGCCAAATAGCGTCTTCTGCCTCATGGGCCGCAACGGCGTCGGCAAAACCACCACGCTCAAAAGCATCATCGGCCTCCAGCAGTCCGACGGCGGCAGCATCCGGCTCGGCGGCGATGAGATGACACGCCAGAAACCGGAACACCGCGCCCGCGGCGGGATGGGCTACGTCCCGCAAGGACGCGACATTTTCCCCCACCTCACCGTGGAGGAAAACCTCGACATCGGCCTCCGCGCACAGGGCAAAAGCGCCGGGCGCAAAGAGAAGTTCGATCGCGTCTTCACCCTCTTCCCCATCCTCAAAGACTTCCTCCCCCGCAAAGGCGGAATGCTCTCCGGCGGCCAGCAGCAGGAACTCGCAATCGCCCGCGCGCTGCTCACCGAGCCGCGCCTGCTCATCCTCGATGAACCCACCGAAGGCATCCAGCCCAACATCATCGACCAAATCGGCGAGACCATAAAAATGCTCCGCTGCGAAGGACAGATGAGCATTCTCCTCGTCGAGCAATACCTCGATTTCTGCAAAGAGCTCGCCGATGAATTCGCCATCATGGATCGCGGCGCCGTAGTAGCAAGCGGCACCGTCGCCGAACTCACCGACGATGTCGTCCGCAAACACCTTACAGTGTGATCGGTGTAGAAAATCGTGGCTGATTCTTCCCACGGTGGAGACAAATGAACACCCTTCCAATGACGTTTCGGTCTTCGCCTTAGACGCGGCAAGCCTCTCCCAACCTCGCGCTTGCGGGAATTTTCCTACCGGGCGAGCGAATTGGCACGAAGTCTGCAAACGTGCGCGGCGCACATCGCAGCAATGCACTTTTCAGCAACCGACAATCCAAACTCCACAGCATTTTCGCGGAACATTTCCGACACTTTATGAAAACCAAACTGATCTTTACACTGCTGGTCTTGCCGGCTCTCGCTCACGCGCATCCGGGACACGCGGGCCACGAGGGTGACATCGGCTGGGGACTAGCCCACCCGTTCACGGGCCTCGACCATTTACTCGCTGCCTTGGCTGTCGGACTCTGGGCAGGACTTAGGACCGGGACTTCACGACTCTTGCCGCTCGCGGCGTTTCTTGGGAGCGCGGTGCTTGGCATGGCAGGCGGTCTTGTCGCTGGCGGATTCACCGGATTGGAAACAGCACTCGCTGCCACGATTCTCTTCTTCGGCTGTTCGCTCGCCTGCGGGTTCAGAATGAGCGGAACGCTTGCATGCAGTGTAGCGGCTGCGTGTGCGTTTGTTCACGGCTGGGCGCACGGAGCCGAAGCCCCGGCTACAGGCGCGATTGCGGCGCTTCTCGGGGTCGTGCTTGGCACCGCTGCGATTTGTTCGCTCGGACTCGGAGCGGCATCCATCCTCCGAGCGAGACACACGTTGGTCGTTCGGGGAATCGGTGCAGCCACAACGGTAATCGCTGCTGTGATGCTCGTCCGCTCGTTTTAGGAACATGCATCTCGCTCCAAGGGAAACCGAGAAACTCCTAATCGTAGTCGCCGCTGATCTCGCTCGGCGGCGTCAGGCGCGCGGGCTGAAGCTGAACTACCCGGAAGCAATCGCCATTATTTCCTACGAAATCATGGAGGGTGCGCGGGATGGCCGGATGGTGAGTGATCTGATGAGCTACGGCACCACGATCCTCAAACGAGATGACGTGATGGATGGAATCGCGGAGATGATCCACGAGGTCCAAGTCGAAGCGACATTTCCCG
>SXWH01000128.1 GCA_005791535.1 Verrucomicrobiaceae bacterium
CATCAGCGCGTGCAGATCCTTGATGACGGCCCGAAGATCGAGCGTCTTGAACTCCGCAGCGTAATCAAATCCCTCATCCATCGGATTAGACAGATTCGAATGCTGGTGAAGGATGCCGAGTTTCAACTGATTTGGCCACCAGGCGGCGTTTCCGAGAGCTCCGGCCGAAGTGTGTTTGCGAGTGCTGCCCGAGAACGGGCATGTGGGTTCGGTTGACATGATATATTTTGGTTAAAGTGAAATGCGCCAGCCCAAAGCTCCATCACAACCCGTCGGAACGCGACGCGCTTGGGCCGTCGCACTAAACGAAGCGGAAGCCCGATCGGGATGCACGCGCAAAAAGATTCCGGCGGTTTTCCGCCGCAGCCGTCATCTACTCTTTGTTCCCCGGCTTTTTGTTTGGAGCGTTCTTTTGATTCGCTCCACCCGGACCCCAGTCTTCATTTTTCACACTGCTGCCGGGAAACACCGGTTCAATCAGCTCCTTATTCCATGCCTCCAGCGCGGCGATCATCCGGTCCGCGATATCCGCGTTGTCGGCAGCTACGTTTTTCGATTCCGCGACATCGGATTCGACATCGAACAACTCTGGAGCGCCGTCACCGTTTCGGACGAGTTTCCATTTCCCTTCGCGGATGGCGAACGACTGCTTCTTTGACATCCGCCACATCAGGCGTTCGTGTGGCGGCGTCTTCACCTCGCCGGAAAGGTGCGGGACGATGTTCACGCTGTCGTATTTCCTGTCCGCTGGCATCGCAACTCCCGCCACCGCGAGCGCGGTGGCAAAGACATCGATCGACGAGACCGGCTGGTCAAACGTCGCTCCTACGGGCAGCTTCGCAGGCCAGCTCACGAGAAACGGGACACGGACACCGCCTTCGTAGAGCGTTCCTTTCATCGCGCGAAGAGGATTGTTGTCCGAACCGCTCGGCGTATGCCCGCCATTGTCGCTGAAGAAGAATATCAGCGTGCGCTCCCGCTGTCCGGTCTCTGAGAGAGCGGCCGTGACCACACCAATCGCATCATCGAGCAGGCTGATTTGTGCAAGGTAGCGCCTCCGTTGCGGATTCTCGATTTGCGAGAACTTCTCCAGTCGCTCGGCGCTCGGTTCATGCGGCGTGTGGGGCGCGTTAAACGGCAGGTAAAGCATCCACGGCTTCTCCTTGTTGCGGCGGATGAAGCCAGCGGCCTCCTCGCCAAAAGCCGTTGTTAGATGCGTCGGCACATCGCTGATATCCTTGCCACCCCGGATCAGGGGAAGCGTGTATTGCCGCCCGTTTGGCTGCCATCCTGTGAATCGATGTCCGCCGCCGATGAAGCCGAATGACTCGTCGAATCCGCGCGCCCACGGCACAAATGCAGGCGCGGAGCCAAGATGCCATTTTCCGATCCAGCCCGTGCGGTAGCCTGCGTCTTTCAAAAACTGCGGCAGCAGCTTTTCCGTAAGCGGAAGACCTTCCTTCTCGTCGAGCGGATCGTAAACCGGATTGTTTTCATGCCCGAACCGCGATTGATGCCGACCCGTGAGCATACCTGCGCGCGAGGGCGAGCAGACGGGAAAAGTCACGTAACCGCTCGTGCACCGCACGCCGGATTTCGCAAGCGCATCAAGATGCGGCGTCACGGATTGCTTGCTGCCTTGGAATCCGGCGTCGGCGTAACCTTGGTCGTCGCTGACAATCACGAGGATGTTTGGTTTGTCCGCAGCGTGGCTCAGTGCAGCGCCGCAAAGCCAAAGGGCGATAAGTCGAAGGATATGCGTTCTCATGGACATGGATGATTTCTATTTCGCCGGCGCAGCATCTTCGCGGAGGAATTTCCGCCATTTCACGGGAACATCGTTCGGATGCGCGGTCACGATACGTTCCATCGCCGCGGTGAGTTCCGCGACCAGTTCGGACTTCTCGTTCCAAAGATTCTTTGTTTCTCCCGGGTCCGCGGCGAGATCGTAAAGTTGGCCGGCCGCCTCCCCCGCCCCGCGGGCAGTCCTGTTGAAGCCGCCGCCGCCGGCACCAAAAATGATTTTCATAGAACCACGCCGTAGCGCAGGCAGACCGGAGGAAGCATGACTTACCGCGTATTCCCGGACTGGTTTATCGCCGCCTTTGAGCAGCGACATCATGCTCACACTGTCCTCGCCAGCATTGGCTGGGAGTTTCGCGTCGAGAATCTCGGCGACGGTCGCGATGATATCGGTCTGCTGCACCAGCGCGTCGCAGCGCGTCCCTGCGTGCACGACACCCGGCCAGCGCACGACAAACGGAACGCGATGCCCGCCCTCCCACGCATCCGCTTTGTAACCGCGCCACGGCCCGCTGGGAAAATGCCCCTTCGCCTCCATGTCCTTCGCGCCGATGTAGGGAGCACAACCGTTGTCGCTGGTGAAAATCACGAGCGTCTTTTCCGCCGCCCCGCTTTTCTCCAGCGCGGCGAGCACGCGCCCCACGACGGCGTCGGTCTGCATCACGAAATCCGCATACGCACTCAGTCCGCTTTTACCGCGCCATTCGGCGGTCGGCGAAATGGGCGTGTGCGGTGCAGTCAGCGGCATGTATAAAAAGAACGGCTCCGGTTTTGCCGCAGCGTCCTCGATAAAAGCACACGCGCGGTCCGCGAGGGCCGGCAGGATGTTTTCGAGTTTCCAGTCTTTCAGCGCAGGTCCCGGCAGACTCGCCTGATTGTTCTTCAATGCATCCGCCGGGAGCAATTCCTCGGGAATCCCGACCGTGCGATTGTTTTCGATGAAACAAAACGGCGGCCAGTTCGGGACATCCGTTCCGAAATAGGAATCGAATCCGACAGTCACCGGCCCGCCGCGAAACTCCCGCGCGTAAATCGTGCGCCACGCCGCACGGTCCTCGTCCGTCGTGTCCGACGCCGCCTTGCGATAGCCTTTGAGCAGCTTCCGCTCGTCAGCGGTAAGCTGAAAATTCCACCCGAGATGCCATTTCCCGACCGCCGCGGTGCGGTAACCGTGCTCTTTCAAAAGTCCCGCAATCGTGAGCCGACCGGGCACAATGAGCGACTCTTCGAGATAGCTGACGATGCCCGACTGCAAACGCGTGCGCCAGTGATACCTCCCAGTGAGCAGTGCATAGCGCGTCGGCGAACACACGCCGCTCGATGTATGCGCATCGGTGAAACGCATCCCGCTTTTCGCGAGCGAATCCATGTGCGGCGTCGCGATTTTCCCGCGTTCGGGATTGTAGCACTGCACATCGCCATAGCCGAGGTCGTCGGCGAGAATGATAACGATGTTCGGCTTCTGCGCGGCACCGGCAGCGGCGCAGAGCAACGAGACTAAAAGAAGAATGGTCTTCATTGTTGGCTAGCTGGAAATTTTCCCGAAAGATTCGATTTTGCGCCACTTTCCAAACGCGTCGCACAGGTGCCATTCGCCGCGTTTCCTCGCGACAAGTAGATGAGGAATTTCGAAAGAAAATCCATCGGCTTTATCGTGTGCATTGATCAACGGCGCGCCATCGGCGGAACATATGAGCGCGAATTTCTTTCCGCGGATAACGGTCGGCTCCTTTGCGTTTTCGTGCACCAAAGCCGCTCCATTTGCGATCGCAGGTAAAGCCGTGCGAGCTTCTTTGTAGCCGAGTAAGTTTGCAGCCCGCTCACGGTTGCTCGCCAGAACCGCATCTCTCATCGCCCCAAGCCATTCCAAGCACTGGACCGTGAAGACACCTCCATCAGGGGGAAGCGGGTCAAACTCTTCACCCTGCTCCACATCATTGCCCAACGGCAGTTCGAAGCCCCACTTCGCAACCTTTCCAGCAACATCCTGGCTGACCAGCTTCGCCGCGAGCAGCGAGTTTCCACCCGCGCTCGGATCAACAAACGTCACGGTCTTCTCCCACTTCGGCGAGTTCTCCGAGTTGGCAAATGTCAAGACCGCTTCGTTCTCTCGTCTCAGCGGGTATCCGTCGACACCAAATACATCACCCACGGACATTCTGCCGATCGGTTCGCCATTGATGAAAATGATGAACGGCGAGTCGAAGTGCCGGCTTCTGAACGCAACTCGGCTCACCGTCGGTTCAGCCGCGCGCCACATTTCCCAAACACAAAATGCAATCACCGCGACGACGATGACGGTGATCCGCGCAAATGAAAAACGACCCGATTGCGTCTTCATGCGGTTACTTCGTGTCGTGCGGGATGAGTGGCTTTGGATTCTCCACGCGGCCGAGCTCACGGCAACCGGGGGCAATGTCATCGAGGCCGAGGTCGGTTTCGTTCGCTGCGATGATAGCTTGAAGCTTGGCCACAATTTCGGGATTCGCATCAGCGACATCACTCGCTTCGCCGATGTCGGTGCGAAGATTATAAAGCTGCGGCTTGAAGTTTTTAGCCGCCGGATTGGCTTTATTTCCCATCGCGATTTGCAGCTTCCAATCACCGTGCCGGACGGCGTTCAGGCGAAGTCCGTTGTAGTAAAAGAAAGTCTCGTGCGCGGGCTTCGCATCAGGAATTCCGGCGAGTTGCGGCCAGATGTTGGCACCGTCGATTTTCCTGTCCGCAGGAAGCTTTCCGCCGCCGAGTGCGGCGAAGGTCGGCAGGATGTCGAACATCCCGGTGATGGCATCGGTCTCAGTGCCGCCGGGGATTTTTCCCGGCCACCACGCCAGCGTCGGCACGCGCATTCCGCCCTCGAGCGTGCTGCCCTTGTTGCCGCGCAGCGGCGTATTCACGGCGCGCGGCGTTCCGCCATTGTCCGTGGTGAAAATGACGAGCGTGCGTTCGGCGAGACCGCTTTCCTTGAGCGTGTCGAGGATGCGGCCAACGCTCCAATCCACCTCCTCCACCCAGTCCGAGTAGATGCCGTTTGGCGATTTCCCCGCCCACTTCTTTCCGGGATAAATCGGGAAATGCACAGCGTTGTGCGGCATATAAAGGAAGAAGGGCTGGCCCTTCTTTTCGGTGATGAACTTCACCGCTTCGTCGGTGTAAATCTCGACAAGCGACTGCTGGTCGTCGGGCAGCACACGCTTTACGACCGCGCCATTCCGCAGCAACGGCAGCGGCGGCTGCCCCTTCCCTTTCGCATTGGGATTCGGCGCGGGAATTGGCTTGCCGAGGTCGCTGCGCACGCCGTCGCTCACCGGCCCCATGTCATTCGAGTAGGGCAGACCGAAATGCAGGTCGAATCCCTGCGCATTCGGCAAGAACTCCGGCTGGTCGCCAAGGTGCCATTTGCCCACAATCGCCGTCGCGTAGCCTGCTTCCTTCAGCACTTCGGCAACCGTAACTTCCTTCGGCGAGAGTCCATTCGCGCCTTCAGGAAAAAGAACGTGCGGAATCGGCAGCGCACGCTTGGCATAGCATCCAGTCATCAGCGCCGCGCGTGATGGCGAGCACACCGGCGCAGCGTAAAACGAGGTCAGCTTCCGGCCTTCCTTCGCCATGCGGTCGAGGTTCGGCGTGCGGTTCAGCTTCGAGCCAAACGGCCCGATGTCGGCGTAGCCCATGTCGTCGATGTTGATGACGATGAAATTCGGCTTCTCCGCGGCCGTCGCGAGTTGTGCCCAAGTCAGCGTGACGACGGCGAGTAATTGAAGGATGCGTTTCATGATGATGGGAATGTTCTGTTTCACTTCGCTTGCGCGGCTTTCAACCAGCCGAGTGACACGAGGAATTTGTCCGACTCCTCAATAGTCTGCGATTTGTGCGGGTCTTTGTTGAAAAAGCCATGACCCGCTCCGGGATAAACGTGTGCGTCGCACCGGGCACCCGCGGCTTTCATCGCAGCCTCGTATTCGCGCAGCACGGGAACGCCGATGAGCTTGTCCGAGTCGCCGAGGAAGACAATCGTCGGCGGTGCGCCTTTGGCGATGTTGTGCGCGGGAGAAAACTCACGGAACCGCTCGCCGACGCGCTCGTGTCCCCACTGGCCGGGGCCGTTGTTGAAAACCGGATTGAACAGCAGCAGAGCATCCGGCTTGCAGGAAATCTTCAGGTCATCCGCCGGGTCGTCGAGTCCCGGCACAAGCGCCGTGAACGCCGCGAGATGCCCGCCCGCCGAACCGCCTGCGGCCGCAATGCGCGCCGGGTCCACACCGAGTTCCGCGGCGTGGCCGCGCACGTAGCGCATCGCCGATTTCGCATCCGCGCAGCACACGAGCGGCGGACCTTTCTCTCCTTTTGGAATCGTGCGATACTCGACGCGAATGCCCACAATGCCGCGCCCGGCGAAGTATTCACTCTGCGGACGAAACTGCTCCGGAGTTCCGCCCACCCAGCCACCGCCGAAAAAGAAGACGATGGCCGGACGCTTGTCCGTCGCCTTCCAGTCGGCTGGCTTTTCAATGTGCAGCCGCAGCTCACGGTCGCCGGCCTTTTTATAGACACGCGTCTCAGCTTGCGCAGATGGCTCCGCACAAACCGCGTGAGCAAACAGGATGCAAGAGAGGACGATGGAGCGGACAATCGATTTCATAGATTCACTTTGTTTTGAGGAAGGAACGCGCGCATTTCGGCTTACACTACAACACGCTCCGTAATGATGACCAGATCTCGATCCGCCGCGGTAAGCAAAGGTCGCGAGAAACTTTCTTGTGGCACCAGTCGGAGGTTCCCGCAATGGTTCACGGCTATGTTACGTTTGCTTTTTCTTGGGGATATTGTCGGGGAGCCGGGCCGGAGGGCCGTAATCGATGTCGTGCCCCGATGGAAAGAAGAGCGCGGAATCGATTTTGTCGTGGTGAATGGCGAGAACTCGGCGAACGGACGCGGCATCACTCCGAAAATTTGCACCGACCTGCTCCGTGCGAAGGTGGCGGTCATCACCAGTGGCGACCACATTTGGGACCAGCGGGAAATCGTGCCTCATCTGGACATGGAGCCGCGGCTCTTGCGTCCGCTGAACTATCCGCCCGCAACGCCCGGCCGCGGCAGCATTGTGCTCGATACGCCAAAAGGGAAAGTCGCCGTGATCAATGTGCAGGGACGCACTTTCATGCAGCCGCCGCTGGAGAATCCGTTCCTCGCGATGGATGCGGAGGTGGAGCGCGTGCGGCAGGAAACGCCGGTGATTTTTGTGGACGTCCACGCCGAAACTACGAGCGAGAAGATCGCGATGGGGCGCTTCCTGGATGGCAAGGTCAGCGCAGTCGTGGGCACGCACACACACACGCAGACAGCGGACGAGCAAATATTCCCCGGCGGCACGGCATTTTTGTGCGACGCAGGAATGTGCGGCCCCGCGAATAGCTGCCTCGGCCGCGAGGTGGAGCCGATTATATCGCGATTCCTCACAGGCCGCCCAATTCAATATCCCGTCGCCGGCTGGCCTGTGCGACTTTGCGGCGCAGTCATTGATATCGACGAACAAACGGGGCGCGCACTGCGCATCGAACGCGTCTCCGAAATGTTTCAAGAGCCTCGATAGCGCCCGGCGCGGCTTGACACCGGACGTTGCACACCGCGAGAAGAACGACTTACGCATTTTCGAACCATGAGAAATTTTTCGCCCGGGAAATTTGCAGCGCTCATCGCGGCATTCGCAGCGATGTTTCTCTCGGCATGCTCGACCGGCGGGGTCATCGACACGAGCCGGACTTTCAACAAAGTGGTCATCGATGCGGGGCATGGCGGGCACGATAGCGGCGCCACAACCCGCTATGCAGGCCGGGAGAAGGATCTCGCGCTGGATGTGGCGCTCCGGGTTCGCTCAAAGCTGGAAGCGGCGGGATTCGACACAGTGATGACGCGGAAGAGCGACGTTTTCATCCCGCTCGACAAACGCGTAAAAATTTCGAACTGGCAGAGCAATTCGATCTTCGTCTCCATCCATTTCAACTACTCGCCAAATCCCGGAATCCGCGGCAGCGAGGTGTATTACAAGAGCCGCTGCTCGTCACGTCTCGCGGAGAACATCCTGAACCAGGTTGCAGCGATTCCCGGGTTCAGCAACCGGGGTGTGCGAACGGCGAATTTCCGCGTGCTTTCGAAAAACCGGTATCCAGCAGTGCTCGTGGAGTGCGGATACCTCACGAATCCCACCGAAGGCCGCCGCTGCACAGACGGCGCCGCGCTTGAGGCACTGGCCGAAGCCATCGCGCGCGGCATCATCTTCCAACGCCACGGAAGCGGTTCGATGGTGGCGGCAAACTAAACGATACAACCCATGCGCAGTCTAATCATCCTCCTGGCAACACTCGCCACGGCATTCGCCGGCGAGAAACCGAACATCGTGTTCATCCTCGCCGATGACCTTGGAATCGGTGACGTGCGCGCATTCAACAAAGACTCCAAAATTCCGACACCGAATCTCGACCGGCTCGCTGCGGGCGGGATGAAATTCACGGATGCTCACACGCCGTCGTCCGTCTGCACTCCGACCCGCTACGGCCTGCTCACCGGCCGCTACAACTGGCGCTCAAAATTGCAAAGCGGCGTGCTCGGAGGGCTCAGCCCGCGCTTGATCGAACCGGGACGCACCACGGTGGCTGCCATGCTGAAGGAACAGGGCTACGCGACGGCGGTCATCGGAAAATGGCACCTCGGGCTCGACTGGGTGAAGCATCAGGGCCGCGAAGTGAACGAACTGGGGATCGAGAGCGACGCGCAGGTCGACGGCGTCGACTTCTCAAAACCATTCGCGAACGGTCCTGTCACGCTCGGCTTCGATTACTATTTCGGCATCGCGGCATCGCTCGATATGGCGCCCTATACCTACCTCGAAAATGACCGCTGCACCGTTCTGCCGACGGAGACCAATCGCTACCCAATGATGGCGGACCGACCCGACGGCGGAAAAACCCGCAAAGGTCCCGCGGCTCCGGGATTCGACGCTGTGAACGTGCTGCCGGATTGCACGAAGAAGGCCGTCGAATGGATCGGCACACAGGCGAAGTCAGGCAAACCGTTCTTTTTATACATGCCGGTGAACGCTCCCCACACGCCGTCCGTTCCCACGGCGGAGTTTGCCGGAAAGAGCAGCCTGAACAGCTACGCTGATTTCGTCATGCAGACCGACGCGAGCATCGGTGCGATTCTGGATGCGCTGGACAAGGCCGGCGTCGCCGAGAACACGCTCGTTATCGCGACAAGCGACAATGGATGCTCGCCTCAGGCCCGCATCCCGGAATTGCGGGAGAAGGGTCACGATCCGTGCATGGGCTTCCGCGGAACAAAGGCGGACGTGTGGGAAGGCGGCCACCGGGTTCCGTTCATCGCCCGCTGGCCCGCCCGCGTCAAAGCTGGGAGCGAAAGCGCCCAACTCGTGTGCCTCACCGATTTCTTCGCGACCTGCGCGGAAATCACCGGATCAAAAGTGCCGGATACCGCCGCGGAAGACAGCGTGAGTTTTCTCCCCGCGCTCACCGGCAAATCCGGCGGACGCGATACGCTCGTCTCGCACAGCATCTCCGGACATTTCGCCGTCCGGAGGGGCGCCTTAAAACTGTGCCTCACGCCGGGCAGCGGCGGATGGAGCGACCCACGGCCCGGCGCCCCGGCGTCCGCGAAGCTTCCGCCTGCACAACTCTATGATCTCGCCGCGGACCGCGGTGAGACGAAGAATCTCGCCGCAGAACGCGAGGGCGATGTGAAAGAACTCACCGCCCTGCTGGAGAAGTTCATCGCCGACGGACGCAGCACGCCCGGTTCGCCGCAGAAGAATGCGGTGGAAGTCGTGATTCACAAAGCGTCCAAAAAGAAATAGCACCCTGCCATGCAAAGCCCGTCCCACGTTGCCGAAGTCTATAACCGCATCATCGCCGAGCTCGGTAAAACCATCGTCGGACAGGAGGAAATCGTCCGGCTACTCCTCGCTTCGCTCTTCGCCCGCGGCCACTGCCTGCTGATCGGCGTCCCGGGTCTCGCCAAAACACTACTCGTCCGTTCGCTCGCCGAGACGCTCGCGATGTCTTTCAAACGCATCCAGTTCACGCCCGACCTCATGCCGAGCGACATAGTAGGCTCCGAGCTGCTGCAGGAGCGCGACCGCAAGCTGGAGTTCGAGTATTTCCAAGGACCCATCTTTGCGAACCTCGTGCTGGCTGATGAAGTCAATCGCACACCTCCCAAAACACAGTCCGCCCTGTTAGAGGCCATGCAGGAACGGCGCGTGACGGTCGGCGGTGAATCGCGCCCGCTGCCGGATCCGTTCCTCGTCGTCGCCACGCAAAACCCAATCGAGCAGGA
>SXWH01000129.1 GCA_005791535.1 Verrucomicrobiaceae bacterium
AAGTCCGCTCTCCACGCAGCCCGTGACGATCCAAAGCGGCGCGACGCTTTCGCTGCTGACTGTCGGCGGCTTCAACGCGCTCGGCGCGGGAGGCGCGTATCCTTCGATGATCACCGTGGAATCGGGCGGAACGCTCGTCGCTTCCAGCGCCACGCAAAACGCCCACAATATCGGCGGCCTCGCCCTGAGCGGCGGCACGGCCACCGCGCTGAATGGCAATCACAACGGCTTTAGCAACCTCATCGTGAACGGCCAGATTTCGCACACGGGGAACATCGCTTCGCTCATCGACGCTCCGGCTATCGCGCTCCGCAGCGGATTCAGCACCGTGGATGTCGCCGACGGAACTGCGGCAAACGACCTCGTGATTTCCTCCGCCATGCTCGACCACGGCGGCGCATCGGCACTCACCAAAACCGGCGCGGGCACGCTGCTCCTTTCCGGCGCAAGCACGTTTACTGGCGCGACGACTGTGAACGGCGGGACGCTGCTCGTGAATGGAAGCCTCACCGGCACGGCATCCGTCACCGCAAACGCGACACTCGGCGGAAACGGAAGCATCACCACGCCCGGCGCAATCACCCTCGCGACCGGCGCGAAACTCGCCCCCGGCGCGAGCGCAGGCACACTCACACTCGACGCGATCGGCGGACTCGACATCACTGGAGCTGCCGGAGACACAGGCGCATTCGCCTTTGAACTCGCCACGCCTGGCGCGAGCGACCTTCTCGTGCTGAATGGCGGCGCGCTCAACATCGGCGCCGGATTGCTGGAGTTCAGCGACTTCAATTTCACGGACATCGGCGGCTTCACCGCTGCGACCTACACGCTTTTCGATACCGACTTCGCCATCACCGGCAGCCTCGGCGCAAACGTAAGTGGCTTCATCGGAGGCCAGCCGATGGAATTGCAAATCAGTCCCGACGGCACCGACGTCGTACTCGCCGTCCCCGAACCCGGCAGCGCAGCGCTGTTGCTCGGCGGGCTGGCGTTGCTGGCTGGGCGGAGGAGTAGAAAGTCGAAATAGCCTTCAGGACCGGAAAGTTCGCTTCAATGCCATGATGATCCGAATCCTTTTCCTGCTTCTCCTGGCACTTCCGCTCCAAGCGGCGCAGACCGTCGTTTTCGCGAATGGCTCGTTTGAGGCGCAGGTGCTTGGTGAGGGCGGGTTCACGTCGGCGAATACGACATCTTGGACTTCTAACGGCTCGGCGGGCGCATTCAATCCCGACCAGCCGCTGAACCTTGCGCCGGATGGGGCGAATGTGATCTTTTTCAATGGCGGCGGCTTTATCGCGCAGGACTTGAAGTTTGCGGGCAATGTGGCGGTGACCGCACAGCCGGGTGCGACGCTGACTGTGAACTTCTCCGCGCGTGGGCGCACGACCGGCTCGGGCTCGCTCCGGTTTACATTGCGAACGACCGGCGGCACGACAGTCGCAGGTCCGCTTGTCGTGAGTGTTCCGGCGAACACGACCGGCTACACAGCGCTGAGCGGCAGTCTGCTGCTGCCGGGAGCATCGGTGCTCGGCGCGAATGCGGGACAGCCGGTCAATTTGCTCATCGAGCACGCGAGCGGAGAGCAGATCAATGCGGACAATTTCACCGGCAGCTACGCTACGCCGCCGAGCATCGCGTCATTCTCAGCCTCACCGAATCCCATCACCACAGCAGGTGGCTCCAGCACGCTCTCGTGGACGGCTCCCGGTGCGACTGCGCTCACGCTGAACGGAACGCCGGTCGCAGGAACCTCGACGGTGGTCACGCCGCCGTCCACCACGGCATACACGCTCGTGGCGACAAACGCGGACGGTTCGGCGAGCGCGAGCACGGTTGTGGCGGTGAGTGTGGCGAATGACCTCCGTATTTCCGAATTCATGGCTGCCAATATCAGCAGCGTCGCGGACGGAAACGGTGCGTTTAATGATTGGGTTGAAATCGAAAACCCAACCGGCGCGAGCATTGGCACGGCAGGCTACTTCCTCACCGACGACCGCGCGAACCTCACGAAATGGCCCTTTCCGGCGCGCAATGTCGCAGCCGGCGGACGGTTGATTGTCTTTTGCTCCGGCCAACTCACGACGAACTACGCCGACCCGGCGGGAAATCCGCACACGAACTTCCGACTCGCCGATGAAGGCGAGTATCTCGCGCTGGTCGGTCCGGGCGGAATCGTGAGCGAGTTTTACCCATCTTACGCTGCGCAGTTTCCAAATATCAGCTACGGTCGCGGCACGGTGCCGAGTCGGGTGGCGGAATCGCTCGTCGGCAGCGGCGCAGCGGTGAAATACAAGGTGCCGAATGCCGAGATTCCCGGCTGGCAGACGCCGGGCTTCGCCGATGCTTCGTGGACGAGCGCGACACAAAGTGTGGGCTTCGACCAGAATTTCGGCCCGCTCACAACGGCGCTCTCGACCCCGGCGAACACCGCGGGAAATCAGGCGTTTGGCCTCGGGCTCGGAATGGACTTCGTCGTCACGCAAGCGGTGCAAATCACGGAGCTTGGAGTGTTCGACGACTTGTCGAACGGCATCGCCGCAGGCGTGACGCTCACCGTGCAGCTCTGGCAGCGAAATGAAAATGGCACGCCGACAAACTTCGCGGACGACACGGGCGCTTCGGTTCTGGCGACGACAACGTTTACACAGGCCTCGGCAGGCACGCTCACGAATGGCAATCGATTCAAAGCAATCACGCCCATCACGCTTGCGCCCGGCGCATACACCATCAACGCGCACGGCTTCACCAGCGCCGAGCGCAATGGCAACGGTCTCACGGTCACACAGAGCGGCGGCGGTGCGCTTTCGTTCGTGGGCACGAGCCGCTACGGCGCGACGGCGGGAGCATTTCCAGCGTCGCTCGATGGCGGTCCCGCAGCGCGGTACAGCGCCGGAACTTTCCGCTTCCGCACTGTGCCGGGAACCAATGTCACGTCGGATATCTCCGCGGCGATGTTTAATGTGAACGCCGGTGCGTTCATCCGCGTTCCATTCACGCTCGCGAGCGCAAACTTCGCTGCGTTGACGCTCACGATCACTTACGACGATGGATTCATCGCGTATCTCAACGGCACGGAAATCGCCCGCCGCAACGCACCGGCAACGCCGCTCTACAACAGCGCTGCAACGGCAAGCGTGGCGGTGCCGAATTTCACCGAGACCATCGACGTGTCGCAGCACGCCGCGCTTTTGACCAATGGCGCAAACGTCCTCGCGATCCACGGACTCAACTCGTCCGCCGGCGATGTTGATTTCAAAATCGATGCCCGCCTCACTGGCGAACGGGCTGCGACTTCGCTCGCTTATTTCACCACGCCGACTCCCGGTACAGCAAACGGGAGCGGCGTGCTTTATCCGCGTGTGGTCATCAGCGAAATCCACAGCGACCCGACCGACTCGAACACCTTCCCGACCGAGTTCATTGAGCTCTACAATCCGACCAGCGCCGCCGTGGATGCGAGCGGCTGGGCGTTCACGAAAGGCGTCGCGTTCACGTTTCCGAATGGCACAAGCATCCCGCCGCGCGGCTACCTTGTCGTCGCGGAGAATCCCGCCACGCTGCTCTCGCGGCTTGGCGCGGTGGGCATCGGGCCGTGGGTCGGCTCGCTCAAAAATGACGGCGAAACCATCGAACTCGTCGATGCGCTCGGCAATGTCGTGGACTCCGTCGATTACGGGCTTTCGTTTCCGTGGCCAGTGGTAGGAAGCGGGCCGTCCATGCAACTGCTCAACGAAGGCCTCGACAACCAGCTCGGTGGCGCTTGGCGCGCGGGCGCTCCGACTCCCGGCGCTGCAAACATCGGCGCGACTGTAAACGTTCCGCCGATCGTCCGGCAGGTGAATCACACGTTCACCGCGTCACTCACGCCGACTTCGGTGGTCCCGTCCAATGCGCCGGTCACCATCACCGCGAAGGTCACGGACCCGGACGGCGTGTTCTCGGCGGCGGTGCAGTATCAGATTGTGGAGCCGGGGAACTTCATCCGCATCACCGATACTGCATTTGCAACGAACTGGACGAGCATCCCGATGACGCCGACCGCGGCGAACGACGGCACGTTCTCCGCAGTCATCCCCGGAAGCGTGCAGCAGCATCGGCGGCTCATCCGCTATCGCATCGCAGTGACCGACCAACTCGGGCAGGGCGCGACTTTTCCGGCGAGCACCGACCCATGCCCGAACTTCGCGTATTTCTGCTACGACGGCGTGCCGGCGTGGACTGCCGCAGTGCAGCCGGGTGTGACGAGCGCAACGACGTATTCCGAAGCCACGATGCGCAAGGTGCGGCCGTGGCATTTGCTCTCGCAGGCGGCGGATGTGCAGGCCTGCCAATACAACGGCGCGTTCAACGACGGCGTGTATCGATTCTACGGCGCGATGGTCGTCGATGGCATCGTTTACGACCACGTGCGCTACCGCATCAAAGGTCAGGGTTCGACGTTCAACACCGGGAAGAACAAGTGGAAGTTCAAGTTCAACCCCGGCCAGTTGCTCCGGATGCCCGATGACTACGGCACGAAGACCACGACCATCGAAACGCTGAATATCAGCAGCGTTCCCGCGCCGTGGGCACCGTGGAGCCGCGGGCTCGCCGGGCTCGATGAAGTCATGCAGTTCCGGCTCTCGCAGCTCGCGGGTGTGCCTGCGCCGAATACGAGCTATCTGCAATGGCGCGTGATTGATTCCGCTGCGGAAGCGCCCGCATCGCAATTCGACGGCGACCTTTTCGGGCTCTACCTCGCGTTTGAAAATCAGGACAACCATTTCAAAGACGAACACGCTCTTCCGGACGGAAACATTTTCCGCATGCAGGGCGGGAACAACCACATCCTCGGTCAGGGCGCAGGCCAGCCGGACAATCTCAGCGATCTGGCCGCCTTCACCAGCACGACGACCGGCTACAACAAAGGCACCGCCGGCAGCGTTGGCACTTATCAAAACGAAGCGTGGTTCCGCGCGAATGTGGACATGCCGCTGTACTATTCGTGGCGAAGCGTCGTCGAGGCGGTGAATGGCACGGACATCCGCGAGCAGGAAAACGTCGTCTATTTCCGCGACCCGCTCACCGGGCGCTGGCACATCCAGCCGTGGGACTGCGACCTTCTCTATGAGCAACTCGACCGATGGGGCCCAAAAGGCACGCAGGCCGCCGCCGGGCAGCCCGCATCACCATACGAACAAATCCGACGCGGCCTCGCGCACACGGCGCTGCGCATCGAGTTCCAAAACCGCGCGCGCGAATTGCAGGACCTTCTGCTTAACAACGACCAGGCGTGGAAGCTCATCGATGAATACGTCTCGCTCATCACCGACGAAACGCCGCGCATCATCCCCAATGGCGGAGCAGTCGCTGCGGGCTTCGTAGAGGCCGACCGCCGCCGCTGGGACTACTGGCCGCTCAATCCCGTGCAGCCGCGCAGCAATGGAAACAACTTCGGCCAATTCTACCTCACGCCGTATCCCATCGGCGACATGGGCAATGGTCCGTTCGCGCCATACAACGTGCGCACGCTCGCCAGTGCGGACTTCGCGGGCATGGTGAAATGGGTGAAGGATTTCATCGCGACCGATGTCTATGGCGGCGCGCGTCTCACGGAGTTCACGCTCAACCAGCGCGACCTCTACACACTGAATCCCACAGGCACCACCGAGCAAATCCCCAACACCCCGACGCTCACCGACCTCAGCCCCGGCACGCATCCCATCAACGCGCTCACGTTTTCGACGTCGGCATTTTCCAGCCCGAACGCGCAGACCTTCGCCGCGATGCAATGGCGCATCGCCGAAGTCCGCTGGCCGGGCCTCACCGGACACATCGACGGCAAACGCTGGCGCTACGAAATCGAAGACTCGTGGACCAGCGCCGAGCTCCCCGTTTTCAACAACCAAATCACCCTGCCCGCACAGCCGCTCGAAGCCGGCGTGACGTATCGGGTCCGCGTAAAGATGAAGGACTCCGCCGGGCACTGGAGCCACTGGAGCGCGCCCGTTCAGTTCGTCAGCGGCGCGCCCGACGTGACGTTCTACCAGCAAAACCTCGTCGTCTCCGAGCTGATGTACAAGCCGACCGGCGGCTCCGATTACGAATTCATCGAACTGCGCAATCTCTCCACTACCACCGCGCTCGACCTCGCACCCGTGACCATCAGCGGCGGAGTGGACTACGCATTCCCCGCAGGCACCACGCTCGCCGCCGGAGCACGCATCATCGTGCCAAAAAACCTCGCCGTTTTCCAAAGTCGCTACGGCACCGCGCTCCCGACCGTCGCCGGATGGGGCGCGACTGATTCGCTCAACAACAGCGGCGATACCATCACGCTCAACTTCGGCGAAAACGTCGTCATCCGCACCTTTACTTACGACGACCTCGCCCCGTGGCCCGACCTCACCGCGCTCCCCGGCCACAGCATCGTCTTAAAAATCCCCGGCACCACCGCGCCCGACCACGCCCTCGGCACCAACTGGCGCGCGAGCCTGGCGCCAAACGGAAACCCCGGCGCAACCGACGCCACCACATTCACCGGCCTCGCCACCGCCGACGCCGACGCCGATGGCCTCAACGCCCTGCTCGAATACGCCCTCGGCACCAGCGATACCAACAACGCCACCGGCCCCGCCGCCTACACCATCACCCGCGAGCCCGCCGGTACATTCCTCTTCTCGCACCAACGCGTCCTCACCGCCGACGACATCACCTACACGCTCCAAGCCACCACAGACCTCGCCGCCGCGTGGTCACCCGCAAATGCCGCATTTGTCAGCACCACGCCAGTCGCCGCCGGAATCGTCAGCGACACATGGCGCATCACCCCGCCGGTTGGCGCGGTGAGATTCTTCGTGCGACTGCGGGTGGTGCGATAGGGAATCGACAATGGATACAGAAAATGACGATCCGCTTCTTTGCGGGCAGGTAGATAGCAAAAGGGGGTTCTTGCGTTTTCGGTGGCTTCTTTCCGACCCATCGCTTCGTATTGAAACAAGGGAATCCTCACTCCGCCAGGAGGGGCAATATATAAAAGTGAGGAGCGCGAATAATGAGGAGTGCACGATTCAATTCGAACGCATTAATAGCGAAGAATGGTTGATGGATGGAGACTCAAACTCCGTAGAATCCCTCGAAGCGCTGGCACGTCTGATTTCCCAAGTCCTTTCACGGCGGGCCGTCAAACACCGAATCGAAATCTACAACGGAGATGAAACCATGAGGTGTTACCTCAATTTTGATTGGCCGCAGTTGGAGAAATTGTGAGACTTCATTACCCCGCCGCTCTGAGCCGCGAAGTTTTTCGTGCGACTCCGAGTTATGAGGTGACAGTCGGAAAACCGCAGCCTTGTCTCATTTCATCATCCGACGTAGCTTGATGCCATGAGCGCGACATTGACCATTCGATTGGACCCGGACGTTCTGCATTTCGCGGAAGAAGAAGCGCGGGCACACCACACCACCGTGCCCGAAGTCGTCGCCCGCCAATTGCGCATCATGGCGGAGAACTGGAAAGACAGCCGCGACGGCAAGACGCCGGTCACCGACGAACTGCGCGGCGCAGTAAAGCTCCCTGCGGATTTCGACGAACGTGCTGCTTTGACGGAAGAATTGGAAAAGCAGCATGGCCTCCGCCGATAAGGTTTTTCTCGACTCGGACGTGGTCATGGACCACCTCGCCGACCGTCAACCATTCGCAGAAAATGCTCACAGGATTTTCGCATTGGCAGAAACCGGCAGATTGACTGCCTACGTCTCGTCCCTGTCGTTCAGCAATCTCTACTACATTCTCCGCAAGCTAAAGGGCCACGCTGGTGCGCTCGCGTTGCTCGAAAAGCTGAAACGTATCGTCCGAGTATCCGCGGTCGGAGATGTGGAGATTGCTGCGGCACTTGCGTCAGCCTTCAAGGACTTCGAAGACTCCATTCAGCACTTCGCCGCAAAAGCCGAAGGCGGCATCTGTGCGATCGTCACTCGCAATCCGGACGACTACGTTGCCAGCGAGATTCGGGTGCTGTCACCGGAGGAGTTTCTGTGCGATTTCACCCCGCGATGATCCGAACCATCAGCGACACCTGACGCATCACCCCCGCCCGTCGGGGCCGGGAAGTCAGTATTGCTAAGACAAGAAGAGCTATTCCGACGTCCAAACCTTCCGGGAATCTGAACAGGCGATCGCCTTTTCCCAAGGCTGGCTCGCTGCTCAAAGGCGCGGCGAAGTTACAAGCGACTACCACATTAACCTCCTTGCTTGGAGTTCCAGTTCTCCGTTCCACGCTCTCGGAATTATTCTGAACCTCATTGATTCTGTCAGCGAAGACGACCCGATGGCTGAGCAGATCGCGCTTGGTCCGGTTGACTACCTTTTCAATAGCACTCCCGATTCCTTTGGGTCTGTGTTGAGAACTGCAATCTCCAAGCACACGGGTTTTGCTCGGAGTGCGCCCATCCTCCCGTAGAATCTTCGCAGTGCGCTTTAGCGACAATCGACATTGACCACCGCTTCGTGCGGCGCAACATCACCACGCTATGTGCTGCTTCTCCGGAAACGTTCGCTCGGTCACCAATACACGCATCTTCGCCCGGCTCCTGCCCGAAAATCGACAGGGGCTCATCTATAGCATGTCGCTCGATACGCCTCAGGATGTCGCGATGATTCTTCCGATTCCTGTGCCGCCGGGGAGTGGTGAGAAGGCGGTTCGGTTCATCAGCTTCGAGAAATACGCGGATGTTTTTGATGACATCGAACGCACGTTTCCCCGGTTGGTGCCATTGAGCTTTGGAGGCATTGCGTCGCGATCACTTCCGAAGGCTGCGAAAAACGATCTCGAAGTCCAGAAGGTCGGTTCCTTCAACGCGTCTTTCGTTCCGGCGATTAAGGACTTCTCACGACTCGACCCGCAGTTTCGCCTTCCCGACGGCGTGTGGGAGAAGATCGGCAGCTACGCGAATTTTGGATTCGCGGTGTTCAAACTGCGCAAGGGGAATCACGAGGTGCACCCGATGGCTTTTGCGTTCCCGACGTCGATACCCGGGCGGATTTTCTTCCCGACTGTGCATATCCACGACGGGGAAGTGCACAAGCAGGCCGATTTCGATCACACGCTCTACGCGCAGACAGCCTCCGGCCGCGCGCCGCAGACCCTTGGTTGGGAGGAAAGTGAGACGCTCGCGTCCGGTGCGGTGAAGCTGGACAAGACGAGCGGCCTGATTGTCGGGCCGAGTCACTTTTTCAGGAAGAAGATGCACGGCCGGTTGCGGAATGTGGACGTGATTGTCTGAACCGCAACCACTCGGCTGACGAGGCCGCGGACCGGAATCTTCTGATTGGAAATGTCTCCGCGACCGACAGTATCCGCGTCATGAAAAATACCGTCCGCCTCGCCTCACTTGCCCTGCTTTTCGCCGTGCCCGCTTTCGCCGACGAGGCGAAATGGGTGTCCCTTTTCAATGGCAAGGACCTCACCGGGTGGACCATCAAGATCGCCAAACGCCCGCTCGGCGAAAACTTTGCCAACACTTTCCGCGTCGAGGATGGAATCCTGAAGGTCAGCTACGACGGCTACGAGAAGTTCGACCAGCAATACGGGCACCTTTTTACGAACATCGCCTACTCACACTACATCGTGCGCATGGAGTATCGCTTCACGGGAAAGATGATGGCTGATGCGCCGAGCTACGTGAACCTCAACAGCGGCGTGATGATTCATGCGCAATCTCCGCAGAGCATGAGGTTCGACCAAGGCTTTCCATCCAGCCTCGAAATGCAATTCCTCGCTGATGAAGGCAAGGGCCAGCGGCAGACGGGGAACCTCTGCACGCCCGGCACTCACGTCGAGATCGACGGCAAACTCGTCACCCAGCACATCGTGAAGTCCACCGCGCCCACGTTTCCCGCCGAGGAGTGGGTGAGGGCCGAGGTGGAGGTGCACGGCAACGAGATGATCATCCACCGCGTGAACGGTGTGGAAGTCCTCCGCTACCAGCGCCCGCAACTCGATCCTACGAACAACAACGCCCCCGCAACCGACCTGCTCGAAGCTGGCGGCAATCTGATGCTCCACTACGGACACATCGCGCTTCAGGCCGAAGGACAGCCGGTTTGGTTTCGGAAGATCGAGTTGAAGTCACTCGAGAAGAAGTAGGCTTGAGCGTGTGCTCATCAAGCGACGCCCCACAGCAGATACGGCGCTTTTTCCGCCCGTCGCGAGAATAGGATCCGAATTACCCTCTCGAAGCGTTAGATCGACGGGTCACTTGCCAGATTCAAGTCCCGCGAAAGTCTTATCGAGTGCGGCGCGGAGAATCCATGCACG
>SXWH01000130.1 GCA_005791535.1 Verrucomicrobiaceae bacterium
GCAGTTCCTTTTCCGCATCAACAAAGGCCTGCTGGATTACACGCAGGACGTAAACGATCACATGCCGCCCGAGATGCGGCCGGTGCCGTTTGACCACATGATTTACGTGGGAGACGGCCCGACCGACGTGCCGTGCTTCACCGTCGTGCGGCAATACGGGGGACACGCGATTGCGGTGTACAACCCAAACGACCCGTCGCGAAACAGCTTCCGGAAATGCTTCCAGCTCGTCGGCACAGCGGACCGCGTGCGCCACATCGCGCCGGCGGATTACCGGGCCGGCAGCCACTTGCGACTGTTGCTGGAGCAGATGGTGGCGGAGATCGCCGACCGGATCGTCGTCCGCCGCCAGCGCGACGTGGAGGAAAACACCGTGCGCGCGCCGAAGCATTGATACGTGGTTTTGAAAAGGCAAACGGAGCGTCGTTTCAACCAAGCGCAGACTTGCCGCAGCGAGCAAACGCCCTAAGATTTCAGACGTTTCCGGGACATCCCGGCGACAGAAACAACAAAACTAGACACCATATGAAACACATCATCACACTCGTTGCCGTTGCATTCACACTCAGCCTCGGAGCCTGCTGCACAACTGGCAGCACCTGCCCGATGGGCGGCAAGAAGGCCGATACCTGCTGCGCAAAGAAAGCAGACAGCTGCTGCGCGAAGAAGGACGGCTCGTGCAAGCACAAGCACTAAGCTGAGGCCTGCAAAATCAGATCACAAAAGGCGCACTGGAAACGGTGCGCCTTTTTGTTTGCCGGTAACGCGTTCGGATAAAATGCCGACCTGATTTTGCCTGTGGTTTTTCCGCCAGACAGGCTAATCATGGTGTCATGAAGCTTCAGTCCTCGCTCGGGATTCTCCTCTCCGCCATTTCCGCCGGCCACGCGGCCGCGCCGGATCAGGTGAATTTCAACCAGCACATCCGCCCGATTCTTTCGGACAAGTGTTTCTCGTGCCACGGCTTCGACTCGAAGCACCGCAAAGCCGACCTGCGGCTCGACACGCCCGAGGGAGCTTACGCGGACAATGACGGCGTAAAGGCGATCATCCCCGGCAAACCCGACGAGAGCGAGGCGTGGAAGCGCATCCTGAGCAAGGACGAGGACGAAGTGATGCCGCCGCCGGATTCACACAAGACGCTGAACGAAGCGGAGCGCGCGCTCATCAAGCGATGGATCGAACAGGGGGCAAAGTATCAGAAACACTGGTCGTTTGAACCTCCCGTGAAACCCGCGGGACTGGATTCGATCGACGCCATCATTTCCGCCCGCCTCAACCGCGAGGGCCTGAAAATCGCGCCTCAAGCGGACAAGGAAACGCTCATCCGGCGGGTGTCTTTCGCGCTGACCGGTCTGCCGCCAAGCATCGCAGAGGTCGACGCATTCCTCGCGGACAAGTCGCCGGATGCTTACGAGAAAATGGTGGACCGCTACCTCGCTTCGCCGCGCTACGGCGAGGAAATGGCGAGGCACTGGCTCGATGTGGCCCGCTACGCAGACACGCACGGTCTGCATCTCGACAATGAGCGGCAGATGTGGGCCTACCGCGACTGGGTGATCAACGCGTTCAATGAAAACCAGCGCTTCGATCAGTTCACGATCGAGCAGCTCGCCGGAGACCAGCTTCCGGAACCGACGCAGAAACAACTCATCGCCACCGGCTTCAACCGCTGCAACGTCACCACCAGCGAAGGCGGCGCAATCGCCGAGGAATTCATTTATCGCTACGCCGTCGAACGCGCATCCACGACAGCCTCCACATGGATGGGACTCACCGCCGGCTGCGCGCAATGCCACGACCACAAATTCGATCCGCTCACGACGAAGGAGTTCTATTCGCTCTACGCGTTCTTCCATTCCGCCGCGGATCCGGCGATGGACGGAAACGCGCTGCTCACCGCGCCAACGATCAAGGTCTCGACTCCCGATTCCGAAAAGAAACTCGCGGAACTGACCGCGAAAGTCGCCGAAAAGGAAAAGGCCCTCGAAGACGCGGCCGCAAAACTCGCCTACACGGACCCGGCGACCATCCAGCCACGACCCGAGGTCAAGGTCGCGGAAACCGTGTGGTTCGAGGACGAGTTCCCCGCGGGCGCAAAAGTGCAGTCGAGCGGACATCCGCTCAAACTCCGGACGAAGGAACAAGGCGCGCAGGTGTTCAGCGGAAAGGTCGCGATCAAGCGCTCCGCTGACGGACTCACGCAGGACTTTTACAATGAAGGTGCAGCGCCGCTTGTGATCCCGCAGGACGCGAAACTCTTCGCCTACGTGTTCCTCGACCCGACCACACCGCCGACGAGCGTGATGCTGCAATTCAATCTGAACAACTCCTGGGATCAGCGCGCCGTGTGGGGCGAGCAGACGGCTATTGAATGGGGCAAGCCCGGAACAAAGGAGCGATTCAATGCGGGCCCGCTGCCCGAAAAAGGCAGATGGACGCGGCTCGAAGTGGACGCGGAGAAAGTCGGCCTCAAAGCCGGCGACCGCATTGCGGGATTCGCGCTCACGCAGTTCGCGGGACTCGTTTACTGGGATAAAATCGGCGTCACCGGCAAGGTGGACCCGGCGACGGATCCATCGCGCTCATTCCTCGCGTGGTGGAAGGAGAACACCGGCAAAAACCTCAAGGACATACCCAAGAGCCTCGCAAACGCATTGCGCGAGGGTCCGGACAAAAAGCCCGGAGCTGCGATGGAAAAGAAGCTGCGCGATTATTACCTCATCAATATCTGCGCCGACACCAAGACCGCGCTCGCGCCTTTCTTCGGCGAGCTCGCCGCGATGAAGACGCAGCGGGATGACATCGAGAAAACGATGCCGAGCACTTTCATTTTCCGCGACATGGAAAAGCCGCGCGACAGCTTCGTGATGATGCGCGGCGCATACGACAAGCCGGGCGAGAAAGTGGTGCCGGGAACGCCCGCGTTCCTTCCGCCGCTGCAAAAGCAGGGCGAACGCGCCACGCGTCTCGACCTCGCGAAATGGCTCGTTTCACCGGAACACCCGCTGACGGCACGCGTTACCGTGAATCGTTTTTGGCAGCAGTTCTTCGGCTACGGCCTTGTCAAATCCAGCGGCGACTTCGGTTCACAGGGACTTCCGCCAACCCATCCGGAACTGCTCGACTGGCTCGCCATTTCCTTCCGCGAGAGCGGCTGGGACGTAAAGGCGCTCGTGCGGAAAATGGTCACCTCCGCGACCTTCCGCCAGGCTTCGAGGGTATCGCCGGAACTCGTCCAGCGTGATCCCGAAAATCTCCTTCTCGCACGCGGCCCGCGCTTCAGGCTCGACGCCGAACAGGTGCGCGACAACGCGCTGTTCGTCTCGGGACTTCTGAACACCGAAATGGGCGGAAAAGGTGTGCGTCCATACCAGCCGGCAAACATCTGGGAACCCGTCGGCTACTCGGACTCCAACACACGTTACTACAAGCAGGACACGGGTCCGGGACTGTATCGCCGCACCATTTACACGTTCTTCAAACGCACCGCTCCGCCGCCCTACATGGCGAACTTTGACGCTCCAAACCGCGAGCAAAGCTGCACGATGCGCGAGCGCAGCAATACCCCGATGCAGGCGCTCCAACTCATGAACGACACGCAGCATGTCGAGGCCGCACGCGTGCTTGCGCAGCGGATGATAAAAGAGGGCGGTGCCGATGTGAGCGCTCGGATTGACTTCGCTTTCCGGACCGTGCTCGCACGGAAGCCGGAACCTGCGGAGATGGCGATTCTCCAGAAACAACTCGCCGCACATCTCATCCGCTACCAGCAGGACGCGGAGTCGGCAAAGAAGCTCATTGCCGTGGGCGAATCCAAAGCCGACGCAAAACTCGATCCTGCGCAACTCGCCGCCCACACCCTCGTGGCCAGCACGGTGCTCAACCTCGACGAAACTGTATCCAGAAACTGACTCATGAATCCGCTCCTCGAATACCACAACTCATTCACACGCCGTCAGTTTTTCGGCGATATGGGCCTCCGGCTCGGCAGCGCAGCGATGGCGATGATGCTCGGCGAAACGCTCGGCGGAAAAGCGCAGGCCGCCGCGACCGGCGGGCGGGTGCATCCACCGCTTCCCGGGCTGCCGCATTTCAAACCGAAAGCGAAGTCGATCATCTATCTGCACATGAACGGCGGCCCGTCCCAGATCGACACTTGGGACTACAAGCCGAAGTTGCAGGAGTTCTTTAACAAGGACATTCCGCCGAGCGTTCAGGGTGGGCAGCGGCTGAGCACGATGACGAGCGGTCAGTCCCGCTTTCCCGTCGCGCCGTCGAAGTTCAAATTTGAACGCATGGGAAAATGCGGCACGTGGGTGAACACGGACCTGCTTCCGCACTGCGCGAAAATCGTCGACGATATCGCCCTCGTGAAAACGGTGCACACCAATGCCATCAATCACGACCCAGCCTGCACATTCGTGATGACAGGCCGCGAAGTGCCCGGCTTCGCAAGCATCGGCTCGTGGCTTTCCTACGGTCTTGGCAGCGAGAACAACGACCTTCCGGCCTTCGTCGTCTTCACACCAAAATGGCCGGAAGGCAGCAACGGCCAGGCACTTTTCACCCGCATGTGGTCGAGTGGATTCCTGCCGACCAAATACAGCGGGGTCGCCTTCCGCGGCGCTGGCGATCCGGTGCTCTATCTTCCAAACCCGGAAGGGATCAGTGGAGGCGACCGGCGCACGATGCTTGACGCGGTGAACCAGCTCAATCAACGCAACCTCGACCGCTTCGGCGATCCGGAGACGGCGACACGAATCGCGCAGTACGAAATGGCGTTCCGCATGCAGACGAGCGTACCCGAGTTGGTGGACATCAATCAGGAGCCTCAAAGCGTGCTCGATTTGTACGGCGAGAAAGTGAAGCAGCCCGGCTCGTTCGCACACAGTTGCCTGCTCGCGCGCCGGCTCGTGGAGCGGGGCGTGCGCGTGGTCCAGCTTTTCCATCGTGGATGGGATCAACATGGCTCGCTTCCCGCGCAGCTTTCCAACCAGTGCAAGGATACCGACCAGGGCGCCGCGGCACTCGTCATGGATCTCAAACAGCGCGGCCTGCTCAACGATACGATCGTTGTGTGGGGCGGCGAATTCGGCCGGACCGTGTACTCGCAAGGTACGCTGACTAAAGACAACTACGGCCGCGACCATCACCCGCGCAATTTCTGCATGTGGATGGCCGGAGGCGGAATCAAGGGCGGGCAGGTTTACGGCGAGACCGATGACTTCAGCTACAACATCGTGGAGAATCCGGTGCACGTGAACGATCTGAATGCGACGATCCTTCACTGCCTCGGAATCGACCACACCAAGCTGAGCTACAAGTTCCAGGGCCTTGACGCGCGCCTCACGGGCGTCGAAGCCGTGAAGGTCGTAAAAGGGCTGCTCGCTTAGGAGCACGCAGCTTTTCCCAAATCGGGAGCTTGCCTCACAAGGCATGAATCCGCCTTGATGGCGCCATGACGCTCATTGACGGAAAAGCGATTGCACAACGAATCAACGACGAAACCCGCGCCGCGATTGCGCGGCTCAGAGCCGGTGGAATCACGCCCGGTCTCGCCGTGGTCGTGGTTGGTGACGATCCCGCATCGCATGCCTACGTGAAGAGCAAGGAAAAGACGGCGAAAGAGCTCGGGATGCATTCTGTTAAAAAGGACATGCCTGCGTCCACGACGCAGGACGAATTACTCGCCGTCGTTCGCGCTTTGAACGCCGACCCCGCGGTACACGGGATTCTCGTCCAATCACCGCCGCCGAAGCACATCGACGAGCGGGCCGTCGTCGAGGCCATCGACCCGCGCAAAGACGTGGACGGCTTCCATCCTATCAACGTCGCCAAGGTCGCGCTGGGCGACGCGGACGCGTTCGTTCCGTGCACGCCACTTGGCTGCCAGCGGTTACTTATCGAGAGCGGAATCGAGACCGCCGGCGCAAATGTGGTCGTCCTCGGCCGCTCGATGATCGTTGGAAAGCCGATGGCCCTTCTGCTGATGAATAAAGGCCGCGGCGGCGACGCCACCGTGACCGTCGCCCATTCGCGAACGCGCAATCTCGCCGCAGTGTGCCGCGGTGCGGATATTCTCATCGCCGCAATCGGCCAGCCGGAATTTGTGAAAGCCGACATGGTGAAGGAAGGCGCGGTGGTGATTGACGTGGGAATCAACCGGGTCGCCGATCCTTCGTCGCCAAAAGGCTCGAAGCTTGTCGGCGATGTTGCGTTCGCCGAGGTCGCCCCGAAATGCCGGGCGATTACGCCGGTACCGGGCGGCGTCGGACCGATGACGATTGCGATGCTGATGCACAACACCGTGCTCGCAGCACAACGGATCGGAGCCTGATGCAAAACCGCGCGTTTGCGGCGGTCTGGCGGCTGACTCTTGCCACTGCGGCATGGGGCCTGAGCTTTCCGGCCGCAAAGGCTGCGATGATGGCGCAGGGCGTACTTTTACCCGGACGCCCCGACTGGTTTCACGCGGCGTTCGTTTTGATGAACCGCATGGTGATGTCCACCATCGTCATGGCTGTGCTCCTGCGCGGAAGACTGCGCGGTCTCACACGTCGCGAATGCGTGCAGGGACTCCAACTCGGGCTGTTTGGCGGTTTGGGAATGCTGCTCCAGACCGACGCGCAAAACTACATCGCAGCGAGCACCTCCGCGTTTTTCACGCAATTCACGAGCGTCTTTGTTCCGATCTACGTTGCCATTCACGGACGGCGCCTTCCCTCGGTCGCGGTCGTTTTTGCCGCGGGCCTTGTCGTCGCGGGCTGCGCAGTCTTGAGCGGTGTCGAGTTTGGAAAAATCCACCTCGGGCGTGGCGAATGGGAGACCATTCTCAGCGCGATGCTTTTCACCGGCCAGATCATCACGCTTGAGCGGCCGGTCTTCAACGGAAACGACATGCGCCGGACTGCGACTGTCATGTTTGCCGTGAAGGGCGCATTGCTGGCTCCGCTGGCATTCACAGGAGGCGGAGCAGCCATTCTGAAAGCCTACGCCTCAGCACCTGTTATGATCATCACGGTGATCCTCACGCTTTTCTGCACAACCTACGCGTATGCGACCATGGTGCGCTGGCAACCGCACGTCACCAGCACCCAAGCCGGGCTCATTTACGCGACCGAACCGGTTTTCGCCACGCTCTGGGCCCTGTTTTTGCCCGGATGGTTTTCGGCGCTCGCCGGCATCACCTACGCAAACGAGCATCTCACGCCTCCATTCTACCTCGGCGCTTTTCTCATTCTCGCGGCAAATGCGGTGATCATCCTCGCTCCGCAGACTCCGAAACCGGAACATCCGATTTGAGAGACTTGACCTCCTCCGCCGCCTCCCCTACGCCGCGCGCATGCAATTTCAAAACGTCACCGCAGTCGCCAAAGCCAACGTTTATTTCGACGGAAAGGTCGTGTCGCACACGATCCTATTCGCCGACGGCTCGAAAAAGACCCTCGGCTTGATCTACCCCGGCAAATTCCACTTTGGCACCGACAAGGCCGAGCGGATGGAAATCGTCGCGGGAACCTGCATCGTGAAACTCGACGGAGCCACGGAGCTGAAGACCTACACCGCCGGCACCCATTTCGACGTGCCCGCAAAAAGCGGTTTCGATATCGAAGTGGCTTCAGGCATCTGCGAATACGTCTGCTCGTTTATCGACTAACCCGGGCGTTAACACACACTAACGTCTCCGCAATTTTAACAGAAAAACTCGTTGACCCAAACGGGTCTGCAACGATACTCCACCGAAAATTCCAGCCATGAAACGCGTACTCTCATTTCTCCTCTGCATTATCTTCCTGAAGGCTCAGGCCTTCGCAATCCACGGTCCTCTCGAAGGCTCTGATTCCGGAACGATCCTCCTCGGGACATACTCCGGCACGCTGATTCCTGAAGACGCAGACCAAGGCACACGGGTAATCGACCTTCAGACCGGCGAGACTACAGGCACGATGAATTCGATTGGTCTGTTCACGGTGGCGATTCCCAGCGCGGGCATCGGAACCGGATCGTTTCTAATTTTCACCGAAGGTCGCTCTTACGCTGGAACAATCACAGCAGTTGGTGATCCGGGCCCTGGGACATTGACGGGCATTCTGGAAGCGACCTACGAGTACACAGATTTCGTCCGCGACGATAATGGCGACCTCATTTACCAGGCGACTACCACAAACGGAACGACCACTATTGCGCCGGTTTCCGATACGTTCCAAGCCGCTGTTCGCGGCTCGCTTACGGCGAAAGTAACATCCTCGATCACGAATCTGAACACGACTGCGGCTCAAACAGGCAACTTCGGCCGCATCGAGGGAAAAGCTGAAACCGCAAGCGTCTTCACCAGCCCAACCGGCGCAGGCGAACTCGTTACGGACAAGGTGGTTCGCTACAAAGTTGACGGCGTGAAGCAGTCAATCACGGCGGATGCCGCAACCCAACTCCAAGGCGCGGCGAGCCAGACGAATGGCAATGTCGGCAACCTCGGTCTGCTCGGTGGTTTGTTCGGGTTTTGAGCCGGAAACAGCCAGCAATTCTTGAAACGCTGAAGCCTCGGGAAACCCGAGGCTTCACGCTTTTGGAGGTGATGACCGTGATCGTGATCATCGGCATCCTCGCGATACTCATCGTCCCAGCTTACATGAAGTATGAGGAGAAAGCCCGCCGCGAAGTCTGTGTAGCGCGCCTGAAGGGGCTCTACGTAGCGACCGTCGGTTTTATCGGGACCAACGAGGGTAAATGGCCCCGCATCCAACCGACAATGGGCGACGACGCCAAGTTTGCAGAGCAATGGTATGAGGTCGTGAAACACCACGGTCTCGGCTGGCACGACCTCGTTTGCCCGTCGGTCCAGCGCAAGCTCAACAACCCGGATGTGAGCAAGCCCGAACTGCATCGCATGGATTACGTCAGCACTTTCTTTGACGATCGCCCCGGAACTCCAACCAGGTGGCCGTATCAGCCGTGGTTCCTTGAGCGTCAGGACATGCACGGCACCGGCCAGCTCGTGATACTCGCAAATGGCAGCGTGGTCGACGTGCACGAAGCGCGCCGGCTTACGTCACAGCCCACGCCGTAGTTTCCGTCCTTGTTCAATACGGCAATTTGAACGACAGAAGGCCGGATGTTAATCGACGCCGCTATCAATCCAGCCGAAATCGCACTCCTTCCGACAAAGGATTTGTCGCGCACGATATGCGTAGTTTTCGACATCCTGCGTGCGACCTCTTCGATGATCACCGGCATCGCGAGTGGCGCGACAGAAATCTGGCCCGTTCAGACCATTGAACAAGCACGCGAACTCCGCCTGGGAATGGCGGATATCGTTCTCGGCGGCGAGCGGCACGGCGACCCGATTGAGGGGTTCGATATCGGCAATAATCCGATGGATTACACGCGAATGGCCGGACGTCGAATTGCGACGACTACGACAAACGGAACCGTCGCACTCCGCGCTTGCGACGCAGCCGAACGCGTCCTCGTCGGCGCGATCCTGAATCTCGATGCCCTGCGCGTAGCGATCGCCGGCACGGAGAGTGTCCTGCTTGTCTGCGCCGGCACTTTTGAAACCCTCGCGCTCGAGGACGTCCTCGCAGCAGGAATGCTGGCGCGGTTTTTTCCCGATGCAGAGCTGACCGACGCCGCGCGCACATGCGTAAGCGTTGCTGATGCATACCCGACACCACTCGAAGGCCTGCTCGCTGCACGCAACGGCCGCGCCCTCGCAAACCGGGGATGGCGCGACCAGGTGGAATGGTGCGCTGATGTCTCGCGTTTTTCCACGATTGGTGTCATGACTGGCGGGGTGATCCGACCGCTGCAAACATCTGCCGCATGAGCGAGCCGCCAGCCAACCGAGGCGGACCGATCCGCGATTTGCTGGATGAATTCTCTCGCCTGCCCGAGGCGCAGCGTACGTTCATCGCAGGCATTGTTGCGGTGATTCTCCACCTGCTGCTTTTTGCTGGCGGCGGGATTTTGATTTACCGCCTCCACGCGAATCGCCCGGCAACTCCTCCGCCAAAGAAGAATCTCGAGGTCGTCCTGCTAACGCCCACGCCGCCTCCCGCGCAAAAACCGCCACAGCTCGCGGCAGCAACGCCGACACCGACGCCCGCACCAATGCCGAAGCCCGAGAAGCTGACACCGCAAGAGTCCATGCTTCTGAGCGAAAAATTCCGTCTGTTGCCTGCTGAGATTCAGCGCGAGTACGTCGATGTCGACGGACTTGCCCGCAAGAAGAACGTCTCAAAGCGCGCACTGCTCGAAAGCTGGGCGGACAGCGTCGCTGGCAGTGTGAAGCCCGGCAAAGGTGATGGCCCTCTGCCGGCGCAGGACGGACGCGACCTGCCATTCAACAACTTCAAGGATCAGCAGGCCAGTCTCGGCAAGAACCTCGATCCCTCTTCACCGTCGGAGAAACTCCCGATGCCCGAACAACCGCAGGCCGCGCGCCCGATATTTCAGCCTCAACCGATTGCAAAGGACGCTCTTTCGCCATCGCCGCAAGGCAGACCGATTCCGAAAGTTGCCGAGGTTGCGAAAGCCGCGTCGAAGGAAGAAACAACGACTCCACCTCCGCCACAGAGCAGCAGACTCATCATCGCAAGCGCGGCCACACCACCACCGAATCTTCGTAAAACACGCGAAGCCGGACCGGATGAAATCCCGATGTTTCTTCGCCAGCCGGATCCACCAAAAGCTCCTGATTTCACACCCCGCGACACGACACCGCCACAGGACCAACTGAGGCCGACACCTGCACCAACGCCCACACCCAAGCCGCTGCCGACGCCGGAGCCAGTGAAGGTCGTAAAGAACACGCCAGTCACGGAACTCAAGCAGCCCACGCCAAAGCCGGAAGCAGACGAGAAGCTAAACGTAATCCAAGCGCGGCTACCAAACCAGATTCGCCCGCAGCCAGTGCAGAATCCCAGTTACGCGCCGCATCAGGTGATGACAAAGAATGATGGCGGCAACGCACCCCCCGGACCGAATGGAGTAGACGCTGTCGCCACTCTCTCCGGGAAATACAAAAAGGGATTGAACTCAATCGTCGGTTCCCGCTGGACCCACTTTGTTAAGGATCCGCGCTTCAGCAGTCTCCTCAGCGCTGGTCAGACCACCCTTCAATTCACGATCGACGCGCGCGGGAAGATCGTTCGCGTGAAGGTCATCGATAATACTTCGAACAGTGCTCACGCACAGTTGTGCGAGCGGGCATTTATCGAATCCCAGCCCGACATCGACGCTCCACCTCGTGGAGTGCTTCGCGCCGGCGTCTACGAAGATACGTTCACTTTCGTCCTCTACTGATTTCATGAAGATCACCACCGCCACAATCATTCTAGCGCTCAGCGCAATGGCTGGAGCTCAAGCTCCGACTCCACCGCCGCCGAAACCAAAAGTGCTCAAGCCGGCACCAGCGACCAAACCCAAATCCAAGCCGAAACCGCGCGCCACTCCGAAGCCGACAACCACCGAGGAACCGACTCCGGAGCCAGCAGACTCTCCCGCTCTGCCACCAGCGGAAACACCGCAGCCAGCACCACAGCGTCCGCAAGCTACTCCATCCGTTCCCGTCGCCGATGCACCGAAGCGCAGCAGGGCCGCCGAGACCGCAGTTTCCGGATACATGCCCAAAGTGAAAGCCACCTTGGGAAAGGGCTGGGCTGCTGCCATTCAGCCGCGCGCATCGGAGTTCCAGCCGGGCAATGTGGGCGTCATTTTTAAACTCGATGTAGGTGGCTCCGTAACCGACGTCCGGATCACGGATAACTCGTCAAACGAAGCCTTCGCAAAATTCTGCGAAGACTACGTTCGAGCGCTCAAGTTTGATGAACCGCCCACCCGCGCGCTCGAAAACGGAGCACTCGAGGTTCCATTCACCTTTTCGCTTTACTGACATCTCATGCTGACAAGCCTCTGCATTCTCGCCGTCGCCAATCCTGCGCTTCCGTGGTTCACCCGCGTATGCGAATTTTTCCGACAGGGCGGGCTGTTCATGATCCCGCTGCTCGCGTGCTCGGTCATCGCCGTCACGGTCACGATCATGCGCGCCGTCGCTCTCCGGCGGCACCTCATCATTCCGGAAGAACTGGAAAAGGAAATCGAGCGCCTGCAACCACACGACACGCCGGAATCTGTTGTTCGCCTTTCGCGCCTCGTACGGAACGACACGTCGACGCTCGCGAGAATCGCCCAGGCTGGCATCAACAACCTTCAACTTCCCAAGGAAGAAAACATGAACGCCGTGCAGACAACCGCGCGACACGAGATCGTTCAGATGGAACGCGGGCTTCACATTCTCGAAATCATCATCGGCATCGCACCGCTCATCGGACTGCTCGGAGCGGTCTCCGGTCTCGTAGCGGTATTCGGTGCATTTGGTGACAGCCAGACGGCACAGGACCCGCGAATGATCGCAGCCGGAATCGCGGAGGCACTGAGCACAACGGTCGTGGGAATCGGAATCGCAATTCCAAGCCTCATCGCCCACGGACTGCTCATCAAGAAGGTCGAGCAAATGGCCGCGGATATGGAACTGCTCATGTCCGGACTAATCGCAAAGTGCTACAATCAAAAGAACCGCCGAAGCGTTCCCGTGCCAAGCGTGTCGGAGTTCGAACAAGAGGATCCGCAATGAATTTCCTTCCACGGCGCCGGCGGAAGCCGGAGATCATCATCGTCTCCCTCATCGACATTTTCGCGATTCTGCTGATCTTCGTTATCGTCAACACAACGTTCCGTCGCGAGCAGCCGGGCGTTACGATCAAGTTGCCGGAATCAAAGACCGCTGTTTCTGTGGAGACCGGAAGCGAAGCGCTGAAGCTCAGCATCGATGAGAAGGGAGACATTTTCCTCGGCGCGGAAAAAGTGGAGCTCGCAGAACTCCGCGGACGAATCGAAGACCTGATGAAACTTCCTGCACCTCCGCGACTGGCACTCGCACCCGACAAGCGCGCATCAGTCGGTACGCTGATCGGCGTTCTCGATGCGTTGAAAGAAGCTGGCGTCAAAGGCGACCTTGCTGCATTTACCGAGAAGGCGCTGTGAAATCGCTCGCCACCAATTCAACCTTGCCACAAAACGCAGGACCACTACTTTGACTAAACCTACTAAATGACGCTCGGGAATCTCCTATCGGCAGACACCATCCTCCCGGAGATGAAGGCCACAGAACGCTACGCCGCCATCGCGGAGCTTGTTGCGTTGCTCGTCGCACAAGGCCAGATAGCGGCCGATGATCGTGAATCCGTTCTGGCCGCTCTCCGTGTGCGCGAAGAGACGATGAGCACCGGCATCGGCTTTGGTATCGCCATTCCGCATGCCTCCTCGGAGAAAGTCGGGAAGGTCGTCGCCTGCTTCGGCCGCAGTTCGGCAGGCATTGAGTTCGAATCGCTCGACAATCAGCCCGTCAAATTCGTGGTGCTCTTCGTCGTCCCCAAAGATCAGTTCCAAACCCACCTTCGCACGCTCGCCGCAATCGCAAAGTTCCTGAATGACAGGGGCGTCCGCGAGCGGTTGGGCAAAGCAGGAAGCGCCGACGAGATTCTCGCGATCTTCCAGAACAGCGCGAAAGGCTGACCCGGACAATGCTCAGGCACGCCCTGATTCTCGTACTTCTGATTACGGCACGGCTGCACGCCGAACCGTATGCACTCGATAAATACGGTGCCACCGTGAACATGCCCGACGGCGAAGGCTGGTTCCGTCGCGGAGGCCCCACGCTGCCAAGCGGCGAGTTCGCAGCATTCGCCATCAACTCCTCGAATAAATCCCACTTCGGCGTCGCTGCGATCCCAGGTTTTCCCACGAGCGACCTTCGGCATCCAACGGTCCTCAGCCGGATCATGGACACGATGAAAGTCGTCGGTCTCGAACCGAAGAGACAGCGTTTTGACGACCAGAGTTCGCCGCCGTACGTCGAGGTCATCGGTACATCGACGCTGGAATCCGGCGAAACCTTCGTCTCCGTAGCCCGCGGCATTCTCAAGAACTCCCACCTTTTCATCGCCTTCCACACCCGACCCGGCGTCGATGCCGATGCGGACCAACCCGCGTTCATGAGCAACATCGAGACGCTCCGCTTCGATGCGCCGCTCGAGTACGTGAATTTCGACATCGCGACCACCATACCGAAACTTATCCCCTGGCACTACCGCGCATACCGTGGCGGTGCGGCGGTGGCTGCACTGCTGGTGCTCGCTTTCGGAGTGATGATCATCGTCACACGCCGCAAACGGCTTTACTGAACCATGCAATTTCTCCGTCTGTTCATCGCGTTTTTAGTCTTCGCCGTGAACGCCTCCGCTGCGGAACAGGGCCGCCGGATTCTGTTTCTCGTCGGCGACAGCGAATACAAAACCGCCGAAACTGTGCCGGCCTGGGCAAAAGCCACACTCGAACCCCGGGGAATTATCTGCACTTACCTCATCGACGATCCGTCAAAACCTTTCGACTTTCCAAAACTCGCGGAATTGGAAAAAGCGGACGCACTTTTCATCAGCATCAAACGCCGCGGAATTCCGCCGGAGCAAATGAAGTTCATTCGCACGTTCATCGAGAGCGGGAAGCCGGTCATCGGCATCCGCACAGCGAGCCATGCGTTTGATCCAAAAAAGCCGGCCGACGGCGAGGCGGTGTGGCCCACATTCGACTGGGATGTGTTCGGCGGCAATTACCAGAACCACTACGGCAAAGGTCCGGCCACGCTCGCCGACGTGCGGCGCTCGGCAGTTGCCCACCCGATCCTTGATGGATTCCCGCGCACCACCGTCAAATTCTCATCGCATCTCTACAAATGCCGCGACCTCGCGAACACAACGACGTGGCTGCTCACCGGTCGCCTCGAAGGGCAACCCGAAGTGGAGGAGCCACTCGCGTGGGTGAACATCGGCGAGAAACGAAAGGCGTTTTATACTTCCCTCGGTTCGCCGGAGGATTTCCAGCAGCTGGAGTTTTCCAAGCTGCTCCTGAATGCGACGCTTTTTCTCCTCGGCGAGCCGGTTTCCAGCCCAGCGAAGTAGTGACTTCGCAAGCGCCCGATTGCAACCGTGCGGCGGCGCTGACAGTATCGCTACATGATGAACGTCGATTGGAACAGGGTCCGCGCAGAGTTTCCCATCCTGCAGCAGCAGGTGAACGGGAAGCCGCTCGTCTATTTTGACAACGCTGCGAGTTCGCAAAAGCCGCGCGCCGTCATCGATGCCATCTCGCACTACTACGAGCGCGACAACGCCAACGTGCACCGCGGTCTCCACGAACTGAGTTCCCGCGCGACCGATGCGTACGAAGGCGCGCGCGCAAAACTCGCGGCCTATCTCGGCGCGGAATCGGCGGATGATATCATCTTCACCCGCGGCACCACCGAGGCGATCAATCTCGTAGCGAACACATGGGGCGCGAAGAATCTCAAGGCCGACGACGTGATTCTGCTCACGGAGCTCGAACACCACAGCAATCTCGTCCCATGGCAGATGCTCGCGGAACGCACCGGCGCACGCCTGCGGTTTGTGCCGGTTACCGATGACGGCACTCTCGCGTTCGAGCCTTCCCTTCTTGATGGCGTAAAGCTCTTCGCTTTCACCCACATCTCAAACTCGATGGGCACCATCAATCCCGCGGCTGATTTCTGCCGCATTGCGCGAGCCGCCGGGGCGGTGACACTCGTGGACGGCGCGCAGTCTGTCGGGCACATCCCGGTAAATGTTCGCGAACTCGGCTGCGATTTTTACGCGTTCTCCGGCCATAAAATGTGTGCACCCACGGGCAGCGGCGGTCTTTACGGACGCCAGGAACTCCTCCGCGCGATGCCGCCGTGGCATGGCGGAGGCGAGATGATTGTGAGCGTCACTTACGAACGCGCGACATACAAGCAGCCGCCCGCGCGGTTCGAAGCCGGCACGCCGAATATCGCCGGAGCAGCTGGACTCGGCGCCGCGGTGGATTACATCGAATCACTGGGGCGCGACGCGATCTTCTCACACGACTCCGCACTTGCGGAACAGGCCATCGCCGTTCTCCGCGAGATTCCCGGCATCCGCGTGCTGGGGCCCGACGGCGCACGCGGCGCGCTGGCTTCGTTTCACGCCGAGTGGGTGCATCCGCACGATCTGACGACGTACGCGAACGAGCACGGCCTCGCACTGCGCGGCGGCCATCACTGCAACCAGCCGCTGATGCGAAAGCTCAAACTCCCGGGGACGACGCGCGCCAGCTTCTATTTCTACAACACCTCCGCCGAAGTGGAACGGATGGGCGAGATTCTCCGCGCGGCGCGAAAATTCTTCGACGCGTAATTCCCTGCATTACTGCCCACCGGAAATCCGCTGGCGCTCCTGCTCGCTCAGCGCGGACTGCGAGAGCCACGCCGACGCTGCGGAACGATTACGCCTGCGCCAGTAATCGAACAATTGCGCGACTGCATCCACTCGCTGCGATGCGTCCTTCACTTCGCACAGAATATTCATAGCTGCCGTCGCATTGCGCGGAAACAGAACCGGCGCAAGGTGCATCCGCGCTTCATTCGCGAGCACCGCGGGGATTTTTGGCAGCGCCGAATACATGCCGCCGGGATCGCGCTTTCCCCATGCATCAAAGAGCGCTCCCGCCGCCAGCTTGCGAATTTCCACATCGCTCACCCGCGCATAAGCCCCGGCACCGCGCACGGGGTCCTTTTCCGCCCACGAATCCGCAAGCCGCTCCATTACCACGGATTTGAGAATCCCGTCCTCCGGCAGCGCCACCGCCCATTCTGTCGCAGCGCTCAAATCCTTTGCGCTCCAATCGACAGCCAGCGCTTCCGCCGCGGCGTGGCGCGCGGGACTGTCCGGCTGCGCAGCGAGCCATTTTCCCGCGGCTTGCGGTGATAACGCAGCCCATTTTCGCACGAAATCCGCCGCTATCTCCGGGCCTTCCGGCTGCTGCCAGCTCGCAATCACCGCAGTCGGAATACTCATCACCGGCGCAGGCGTGGCTGCCAAAATAGGAACCGGCACAGGCGTCGAGGGAATGACCGGAAGCGGCGTCGGGCGAATCGGAGTTGGCGCGGGAACAGGAGTCGCAAGAGGCTCCGGCGTGCTCGCCGCCGCAATTGGAGGATGTGTCACCTCGGGTTTTGCCACGTCGGGCGCAGGAGTCACATTGACCACCCCACGCGGCCGCGGTGTGGAAACGAACATCCACACGATCGCGCCAAACACGACCGCGAAGGATGCGCAGGCAAAAACCCGCAACCACATCGGCACTGGTGCTTCATCGCTCACAGCATCGACCTTCTAACCCACAGCGGACATCGACAATCTCAAATCACGCACCCACTCCAGCACCAGCAAGCCAGCAGAAGCCGCACTCGTCTTTAATCCCAAAGCCGGTCAAGGCCGGTGCGGATTGCGGCGAAGAGGATGTCGATTTCTTCGCGCGTAATCGTGAGCGGCGGCGCGGCGGCGATGAGGTCGCGGATACCGCGGACGATGACGCCTTCCTTTCGCACGAGGTTCGAAGCTTTGATGCCGAGCATGGTTGTGGGTGAAAGCGCAGCCTTTCCTTCACGCGGGATGAGTTCAATTGCGCCGATGAGTCCTTCGCTGCGAATCTGGCCAACTGCGCGATGCGTTGCGAGCTCGGCGAGTTTGCTGCGGAAGTATGGACCAACGTCGTCGCGAACACGCTCGACGAGCTTCTCATTTTCAATGACGCCGATGCTGGCGAGCGCGGCAGCGCAAGCGACGGGATGGCCGCTGTAGGTAAAGCCGTGCGCCAGGTAGCCGCCGTTGATAAGGACTCCGGCGATTTCATCGGAAACCATCGTAGCACCCAGCGGAATGTAGCCGCTGGTGAGTCCTTTCGCGAGGCACATCAAGTCCGGGTCGAGATCCCACAATCCGCTTGCAAACCACGCGCCCAGACGACCGAAGCCCGTGATGACTTCATCCGCGACAAACAGGATGCCGTATTTGCGGGCGAGTTCGCGCAGCGCACGCAGGTAGCCGGCGGGCGGAGGGATGACGCCGCCCGCGCCTTGCACAGGCTCGGCAAAAATCGCGCCGATGGTCTCCGGCCCCTCGCGCTGGATGACGCGCTCGGTTTCCTCAACGCACCACTGGCCGTAGGCAACCGGATCGGACTCGCGATTTGCGGCCCACGCATTCGGCCCCGGGACGTGCACGAAACCGGGCAGCGGGAGATCAAAAGGCACGGTGCAGCTCGGCAGTCCGGTCATGCTCGTCGTCGCGAGCGTGACGCCGTGGTATGCGAATTCACGCGTGATGATCTTCGTGCGCGCCGGCTGGCCTCTGAGCTTCCAGTAGCCCCGGATGAGCTTGAGTGCTGTTTCGTTTGCCTCGCTACCGCTGTTGCAAAACATCGCGTGCTTCAGCCGCGCCGGAGCGAGTTCGGCGAGCTTGGCAGCAAGGCGGATGGCGGGTTCGGTGGTGCTGTTGAAAAACGACGGGTAATACGAAAGCTGCGACATTTGTGCAGCGACGGCATCGACGACTTCGCGGCGGCCATACCCGATATTCACGGCCCAAAGTCCGGCCAGCGCATCCAGCAGGCGGCGGCCTTCGGCGTCCTTCAGCCAAACGCCGGAACCCTCGGTAATGATGTGCGTACCGGCGGCGTGCATATCGCGGTGATTCGTGAACGGATGCAGGTGATGCGCTGCATCCAGTTGTTGAAGCGGTGAGAGGCTCATGGCTTTACCATAGCCCAAGACCGTGCGTTTGGCCACGGCGCAATCGAATGCTCGCGGAATCACGCGCCGCGTGTAGTTTAGATCCCAGTGAAAAATCTCACATCGGATCTTCTCGCGCCGGGCGACGGACGGAGCGCAACGCTGTCGGTGTCCGACTTCGTCTGGACGCGGATTCGCGGCACGGACGACCCTGCCTTTGAACGTGCTTATGCCGTGCTGTGGGCGGAGTTTGGTGAAGCGCACGAGATGGAAACGCGCGAGGTGCTGGCGGAACGTTTCCGGCTGGGATCGCGATTCCGGTACGAAATGCTGCTGGTCGAAAAAGACGGTGCCGTTTGTGCGGTGCGCGACCATACAGCGGTATGGATGGATGGCTCAGTCGTCGTGCACTTGTCGCACGTCTACGTGGTGCCGGAACAAAGGCGCACCGGGCTCGCGGGCTGGCTGCGTGCGGCACCGATTGTCACCGCCCGCGAGCTTGCCGCGGACTGCGGCGACGCAAAAGCGGACATCACGCTGGTCGGCGAAATGGAGTACGACGACGGCAGCGACCCGCGCAGGGCAATCCGCCTCGCTGCGTATGAAAAAGCCGGCTATCGCAAGATCGACCCGGGTGAAGTGGATTACCACCAGCCGGATTTTCGCACCCCGTCGGATATCGACGCCTCGGGTGGGCCAGTTCCAATTCCGTTTCAGCTCATCGTGCGCCGGGTTGGGCGCGAGATGGAATCAAGCATCGACGGCATCGAAGTGCGGAAGCTCGTTGCCGCGCTCTTCGCGATCTACGGTGCGCAGTTCCGCGTCGCGGATATGCAGCACGCTTTGCTAAATACTGAGCGTCTCCCGGCCCCGGGAAAGACCGTTGCGCTTGTCGCGCCAACGCGACCGGACACCCGCCGCGCACTGTAGCGAGCCCTACTTTACACCCGGGCGGAACGTCTTCGCCGTTCCGGTGGTGGGATCAATCATCCACGTGAAATAGTTCGGCGGTGCCTTCGTGTTGCCATTCGCTTTCAAACGTTCCCAGTCCGAGAACGAATGCACCGTGATGAACCAGAGCCCGCCCGCAGACGGACTCGTGGAGCCGGCCGACTGGCCGGATGCGCCATAAGGCGGCAGGTTCGTGCTTCCATCGGGCATAAAGCGCATCGGCACATACTCGTAGTTGCGCCCCACACCGCGCGGCAATTCGGGGTCAAATCGCGGGTCGAGTTCGCTCTTGGTCACGATCATCGACGGCGGGTCCTGCGGCGGAATCACGCGATCCTCGCCGAGAATCGTGGACAAAGCGCCTCCGCCGGGAACGCCGGGATTCATGATGATCGTATCCGGAAAGCGGATGATTTTCGAAAGCGCGACAAAGCCGCCCGCTTCGCTGACTTCGAAAGACTGGAACGCACGGAAATGGCCGGTTGCAGGGTCCTCGGGCTTTTCTCCGGGGATTTCATTGTCCGCAAACCGGTAGAAGCGCACCTCGACCATCCGGTTCTTGCTGATTGCCGTCTGCCGCGCGAGCGCCATCTGGTCGGTGAGCATAGCCGCTGCCTGATTGAGCTGCGAACCGCGCAGCATGCCCTGCACGGCAGGCACAGCGAAACCGGCGACGATACCGATAATCAGAATGACGATCAGCAATTCGACGAGCGAAAATGCGTTGCGGGAAGTGTTCGTTTTCATAGTGCGTGCGAGCTCGGAGTGATGCCCGACGTTCCGGAAATCGGGCGCGTTGTCGAGCATTCGTTCAGTTTGGTTCCATGGAGGTGTCGTGTGCATCTGGCAAATACATTGTCCATACAAGCGCTCTAGTCCACCGGAATTCGAGGATCTCACGAAGTTTTCACACACGACGCAGAAACAAGAACGCGAATTCGCTCCGCTCTTGTGTTTACGCGCTAAGACATTCCCGCTTTACCAACACACACCATGCTCAAGTCACTCATCCTTTCGTGCTCGCTCGTTCTCGCGACGGGAGCCGTCGCCCAGGACTCCAAAGCTCCGGCTGCTGAACCCGCAAAGTCGGCAATCAAGCCGCTCGCCTTCACCGAATACACGCTGCCAAACGGCCTGCACGTGATCCTCCATGAAAATCACGCCGCGCCCGTGGTTTCGACGTATGTGCTTTACCACGTCGGCTCGAAAAACGAGCGCTCAGACCGCACCGGTTTCGCGCACTTTTTCGAGCACCTGATGTTTGAAGGCTCGGTGAACATCCCGCGCCAGAAAATCGACAAGTATATCTCCGGCGCAGGCGGAAATCTGAATGCGAGCACGTCGTTCGATGTAACCGATTACTTTTTCAATCTTCCGTCGAATCAGCTCGAACTCGCGCTGTGGATCGAGAGCGAGCGGATGCTGCACAATCGCATCGACGAGACCGGTGTGGAAACCCAGCGGCAGGTCGTGAAAGAGGAACGCCGCATGCGCTACGACAACCAGCCGTATGGCTCGTTGTTTGAGCAGCTCTGCAAAATGGTCTTCGCCGGGACCACTTACGAGTGGACGCCCATCGGCAGCACGCAATACATCGATCAAGCGAAGATCGAGGAGTTCCGCGAGTTCTGGAAAACCTACTACATGCCGAACAACGCAACGCTCGTTATCGCGGGCTCGTTCAAGCCGGAAGAAGCGAAGAAGCTCGTCGAGGCCTACTTCGGTGAGATCAAAAAAGGAACGCTGCCGCCGCGTCCCGTGGTGAACGTGAAACCGCCGGAAAAGCCCGTTCTCGTCGAGGTGAAGGAGGCAAAAACTCCCCTGCCCGCTTCGCTCCACGCCTGGGTGGCGTGCCCGGAGACGCACCCCGACGCCGTCGCGCTCGACCTTCTCGCGGACATCATGGCATCGGGACGCAGCTCCCGTCTTTACCGCCGGCTCGTGGACAAGGAACAAGCCGCCGTCGCCGCGCAGGCGTTCCCGGTGTTGTTTGAGAAAGCAGGGCTCGTCGGCGTTTTCGCCACGGGAAATCGCGGCGTGACGCTCGAGAAACTCGACGCGCTGATCGACGAGGAAGTCCAGAAAGTGAAAGCCGAAGGCGTGACAGCCGAGGAGTTCACAAAGGCCCTGAATGGCAAGGAGGATGAACTCGCTCGCGACAATTCACAAATGAGCGCCCGGGCCCGCAACCTTGCGCGCGCGCGACTCACGTGGGGAAACACTGCGGAGGTAAACAAGGAACTCGACCGCTACCTCGCAGTGAAACGCGAAGACCTCCAGCGCGTGGCAAAAAAGTATTTCGTGAAGGAACAGACCTACCGCCTGCACTACCCCGTGCCGGATGCACCGAAGCAACCCGAAGGAGCCGCCAAGTAAACAATTCACTCAGTTTTTAAAATGAACACCATTTCCCGCATTCTCCTAACCTCCGCAGTCGCGTTGCTACCTTTCACTTCCGACGCGATTGACCGCACGAAGCCGCCGACTCCCGGGCCCGCGCCGGCGGCTGCATTTCCTGACTTCAAAGTGCGCACTCTGGAAAACGGGCTGCGCGTCGTGGTCATCCCCGATGACCGCTCGCCGACCATCACGCTTCGTCTTGTGGTCAAAGCGGGTTCCACGATGGACGGCGGCAGCGGTATCAGCGGATTCACCGCCGGCCTTCTGAACCGCGGCACCAAGACACTCGACGCGGCGGCATTTGCAAACGCCATCGACTCCATCGGCGCAAAACTCGAAGGGAACGCGAGCGCTGATTCGTTGAGCGTCAGCACGAGCGGCCTAACGAAATTCACCGACCGGCTGCTCGAGCTGTTTGCAGACGCGCTGGTGAATCCCGTCTTCCCGGCAGAGGAATTGATGAAGGAACAACGCCGCGCTCTCTCAGGCATCGCCGCGGCGAAAAAGCAGCCCTCTTCGCTCGCTTCCAACTTGATGGGCAAAGTCATCTTCGGCGATCACCCGTACGGAAGCTTCCCGACCGAGGAATCCGTCAAGGCGGTGACACGCGACGCGCTCGTAAACTTCCACACCAAATGGATGGTGCCGAACAACTCCAGCCTCGTAATCGTCGGCGACGTGGACCCGGATGCCATCGTTGCAAAAGTCGGCAAAGCTTTCGCAGATTGGAAAAAGAAGGACTTCCCGCTGGTCAAGCAAGCCGCACCGCCGGCGAGCCTGAGCGGCGTGACGGTGCATCTCGTCGATCGTCCCGAGAGCGTGCAAAGCAACATCATCGTCTGCCACACCGCGCCCGGCCGGAATTTCCCGGACCTTCCCGAACTGAACGTGGTGAACTCCACGCTCGGCGGAGGATTCAGCGGACGCCTGTTCCAAAATCTTCGTGAAAAGCACGGCTACACATACGGCAGTTCGTGCGCGTTCAATTACTACATGCACGGCGGCTACTTCCAAGCCACCGCCGAGGCGCGCACCGAAGTCACCGTGCCGGCCATTAAGGAAATCCTAAACGAAATCGGCCGCATACGCTCCGAGGCAATTCCCGCGGACGAGCTCGAACTTCAGCGCCAATATAACGTCGGCAACTACCTCCTGAGCCTCGAAAGCGCGAGCCGCATCGCGAGCCGGGTGCAGGACATCGAACTCTACGGACTGCCCGCTGATTTCTACAAAACCTACGCTGCGCGCATGGGCGCTGTCACACCGGAGACCGCGCAGAAGCTCGCCCAAAAATACCTGAGCACCGAAAACGTCGGCATCGTCGTGGTAGGAAAAGCCGAAGCGATCAAAGCCGATCTGGAAAAGATCGGAAAGGTCGTGAGTTACGACGCGGATTTGAAGCCACTGAAATAGGCGGCAGTCTTATGGCTGCTGCGGCGTGACAACTTGATAAAACCGCCGCGGCGTGTTCGCCGGCGGCGTATCAATTGTCGTCAGCGGCCCGCCTGCGGCTTGCACCGGGAAGTGCTGAAGCACCGTCCACAGGGCCGCGGTGATGTCGTCCTTGTAGCGCACGGTGTAACTTTTCCCGGCCACTGCTGTGAATGAGATCGCATATTCACCTGCGTTGCCGGTGGTCGTGGTGGATGCGGTGAACCGGCTGTTCGCATCCTGCGGATTGGTGCCGGCGGCATATTCCTGCGCATTGGTCTGACCATCATTGTCCACATCGAGAACGGCGTCGGCTGGATCGTTTGGGTTGAGGCCGTTGGCGATTTCAAACGCATCCGGCAGCCCGTCGCTGTCAGCGTCGCCGAGCACGGTCCACGTCCGCGTCACGGGCGTTTCCTGCCAATCGCCGCCGCTGTTTTGACCGAGCACTTCAATCGTCTGCGAGCCGTCCGCGAGGTTCGTGAGCATGATCGGAGTCGGGTTGTCGTACATCGTGGCGCTGAATGGACCACCATTGAGAACCGAAGCGGGAACGAGCGGCACATTGGCGCTCCAAGCTCCGCCATTGATCCGCCACTTGTAAACCCAGATGCCCGGGCCTGCGACCTGAAGCGTCGCGTAGCGGCTCGCAGTCGTTCCAATCGGAGCACCACTGACACTCGCACCGGCCGGCACCGAGGCCCCCATATCGATTCCATTCGGTCCGGTACCGATTGCAGGCGATCCGGCCTGGAGCTGAAGTGCAGTGCGAATGGTCGTGTAATCAATGCCGGCCGTGCTCACGAACATCGGATCGGCAGTGATGTTCCCGGTGCCGGGCCACTGGTTGCCCTGAATGAGCGAATGCCGAACATCGAGATACGAAGTCGTGCTGCTAAAAAGCGGAAACGGAGTCGCCTGAATAACCGGTGCGAGGTCCCAAGCGATGTTCCCGTTGTAAATCGCACCGGCACCAAGCGGACGCCCGCGCCACGGTTCGCCAAACAGGATAATGCCCGGTGGAATAGGATTTCCTGCGGCCGTCAGCGCGACCGGGTTTGGCACCATCTTGAGAAACGTGTTGTTCTGAAGCACGGCGGCACCTGCATCCTTGAGCAGGAGCAGATGCTCGCAATCATAGAAAAAGTTGCGCGCGATCACGAGTTCGGAAATCGCGGAGCCCTCGCCCGTGGTGATCGGGTTGCTGCTGGAATCCCGCTGCGAACCCTGACGGACATTCAGGAACAGGTTGCCCTCGATGTGTGCGTCGGTGGCATCCATGTCGAAGCAGTCGTCCACGCTCGCCAGAAAGATATTGTCGATAAACCGCGGAATTGGTCCCGGGCGGTTGCCGCCGGTGAAGTCGACGATGTCGTTGTATCCGCTCGTCGGCGGGACGCCCGGCGTGCCGAAGCGGCAGCCTTTGATCAGCGCATACCCGCCAGCCGGCATGTTTGAAAAGTGAATGAGTTCCTGCGCCCCAATCGAATCGAATTCGCAGTTGATCAAATTGCACGAGGTGTAGACGAGGTCCACCATCTGCACGTCCGTATTCAGGAACCGGCAGTTCTCCAGCCGCACCGCCGGGCTGGCGCTACTCGTGCCGCTGCCGCGGATCGTCCCGGAGGTGTTCGCACCGTCGAAATCACACCACACAAATTTGCTTTCCTGCGTACCGGAAATGACGATCCGCTGCCACGCATTCGCTGCATTTGCCCGCACGAATCGAATGGGCTGCGCTTGCGTGCCGATAGCGGTGATTTTGCCCGAACAGGTGATCGCGTCGCTACCCGAGTGACAACGCACTTCCACTCCGGGTTCGATGATTAGTTCCTGGCCTGCGGCGACGTTGAACGTGCCAGTGAGAATGATCGGGCTTTCGGCAAGTTCCCAACGCAAATCGGGCGGCGGCGGCGGCGTCTGAGTGAAGAGATTCACCTTCAGAACAGCATCGCTGGAGGTCAGGTTCTGGTTGGCAAGTTGCACCGCGAGAACGTAGGTGCCACCGGCCGGAGCTACGGCACCGACCGTTCCAAGGACAGTCGTGCGGACCGACTGCGGCGAACTGTTGCCAAACGACGCCTCGTGGCTCGCAACGGTCGTTGTGGTATCATTGAATGCCAACTCACTCGTCAGCGCTGCCGGCTGATTGTCTACGCGAGTTCCGTTGATCCACGCGATAAACCCATCGTCGTAGTCCACTTGGATTACGATTTCATCTGTCGCCGGCGTCCCCGGCGGAACAGTGAAAGTCTTGCGAACGAGGAATGTCCGATAGGTGTTTACCATATCCGTCAGCGTTGTTCCTGCTGCGTTTGCGCCCGAGCCATCGCCATAACCAATCCACCCCGGACCGGAAAGCCACGAGGCATCGAGAGAGGAATCATCGGCGGTCTTCCAGTCGGTCTGTGGAGCACTCGTGCCCTTGCGATAGCGCCACGTGTCGTTGAAGTTTACCAGCGGAGCGGCGAGGGCGATCTGGGCGAGAAGGACGGCGATGAAAATCAGGGAGCGGAGCATGATTTGGAATAAGATGAACAGTTTGTAACACAAATCCCACGATCCTCCAAAGCTTTGCCAGCTATTCGCCTCACGAATTCACTCCCACTTGCCCGGCCGTCGCCCTAAACGAGCGCTTACTTTCTTCCGCATGAACCGCGCACGCTTCGAGCAAATCACCGCACGCTTTTCCAAATTGCGCATCGCCGTCATTGGCGACGTCTGCCTCGACCGTTATCTCGAGATCGATTCCTCACGCGGCGAGACATCCATCGAGACTGGTCTGCCGGTGCACAACGTCACAAACGTCCGCTCCCAACCCGGCGCCGCGGGAACCATCGTGAACAATCTCGTCGCGCTCGGTATTCAGCGAATCTCCGTCGTCGGTTTCGCCGGAAAGGATGGCGAAGGTTTCGAGCTCATGCACGCTTTGCGGAAGATGCATGGCGTGCATCTCGAACACTTTCTCGAGACGCCGCACCGCCGCACCTTCACCTACACAAAGCCGATGCTCGATGGCCGCGAATTGAGCAGGCTGGATTTGAAAAACTGGACACCCACGCCAGCCGAGGTGGAGAAGAAGATCGCGGGCGCAATCCACGCGCTTGTATCAGACGTCGATGCTTTTGTCGTCATGGACCAGGTCGATGTCGCCGGAACCGGCGTTGTGACCGCAGCCGCACGCGAAGCCCTAGGCGAGGTTGCGCGTTCGCATCCAACGCTTCCGATTCTTGCAGACTCGCGAAGGAGCCTGCGCGACTGGCCGCCTGTGACGATGAAGATGAACGGCCGCGAACTCGGCGTTTTGCTGGAGCGCGACCTGAGCGATTTGAGCACGGTTCCTGATGCCGCAGCGAGCCTCGCGACACAAACCGGCCGGCCCGTTTTCATCACGCTCGCAGAGCACGGAATGGTCGGTGCCACCCCCGACAGCGCTACGCACCGCGCCGCCGCACTCCCGATTCGCGGCGAGATCGATATCGTCGGAGCCGGCGACGCCGTGAGCGCGAATCTATGCGCCGCACTTGCCGCCGGGGCCGAAGCGCACGAAGCACTGGAACTCGCCAACGCAGCGGCATCAATTGTCATTCATCAGCTTGGCACCACTGGGGTCGCCAGCGTTGAGGATCTGCGCGGGCTGATAGCGAGTTGACGCATTTCTAAAACCATCGAGGCCGGGAGTCGGAGGCGGAACTTCACTTTGACCGTCAGCCCATGACCAGTCACCGCGCAAGCCCCGGCCTCCGACTGCCGGCCTCTACCGCGCGGAGAATCCCAGTGGTCTTAAGTGCGAGCTATGCAGTCTTTCGCGATGAATGCTCATCAAGGGCCTTGCTCACGACACAGCCGAGTTTTGAAATGTCGTAGGGCTTTGGAATGGCGGCACAGAAGCCGTGCTGGCGGCAATCACTCATCACAGGATCCGCATCGTGGCCGCTGGAGACGATCGCCTTCAGGCCGGGAACCATTTCCTGCATTCGCCGGACGACGTCCCTGCCCGAAACACCGCCGGGAAGACTGAGGTCGGAAATGACGAGATCATACGGTCTGCCCGCTTTCTTTGCTTCTTCGCATGCGGCGAGTGCCTGCGGCGCGTCATACGCTTCGGTAACGTCGTATCCCATCGGACCAAGCACCAAAGTCACGAGCGCACAGATTTCGATTTCATCGTCGAGAATCAGCACACGGCGATTGGGCTTCGGCGCTTGCGCTTCCTGAGCAGGGGAAACTGTCTGGGGCATCTGCAAAATCGTCGAGGGCGAAGGCTCTTCATCTTCGCCCTTCGCAAGAGCGAGAAGCTTGCGATTGAGCTCCTGCGCTTTCAATGCGGCACGTTTGGCTCCGGTGATTCGCTCCATCGTCACCGGGTCGGGCGACGACGTCATCAGGATGAGAGAAAGATTTCCCGTGATGCCCGTGAGAATGTTGTTGAGGTCGTGCGAGAACTTGCCGACCGGTCCCGTGAGGTCTGGAAAACTCGGCGCGGCGGCGATCTGGAAATCCGCTGATTCGCCGGCTTTCGTATTTCGAATAATCGCGAGGTAAGTATTGCCGCGCGAGAGGTGCACTTCCGAGAGCACAATCTCAAGCCGCTCGCCGATTCCCGCGCCCGCCTTCGTGCTCGTGAAAAGCGCAGGCCCCTGCTTGCTTAGTTCCGCGAGGTCCATGGGATGGGCGATCATGCTTCCTAGCTCCTCGCCAATTAGTTCGTCGGTGGACTTGCCGAAAATCTCCTCCGTCGCGGGATTAGCGCCGCGAATTGCCCCGTTTGCATCAAGGATCACGATCGCTTCATCGGTCATCGTGAGGACCGCTCGCAGCTCTGCATCCGCAGCTTCCGCACGTTTTGTCAGGACATCGCGGGCCGAACTCATATTCCGGTATACGATTCCGAGCGTAACGCCGGCAACCACCCCCAGGGCAGCAATTACTCCCAGCAGCGTGGGATCCGGTCCTGGCGCGGCGATCGCGACATCCGGCAGCCCGGCGAGCGCCGACGTTGCAGTGAACCCGAAGCCGAAAGCCGCACGGGTCACGATGGACTGAAAAGTGGTCTGAAGCATTGCAGGCTTACGAGTAGCCCACTGCGTGCCACTTTTACGGTTTTTATGGATTTTCTAGTAAATCAGAATCGAATCAACCGCCACCGCACCCAAATTCTTCCGTCCATCCAGAAACCCAAGTTCCATGAGAAACTGCGCCTTAACCACCTCCGCACCGCAACATTGCAGGAGCCGCAGTGCCGCCGCCGCAGTGCCGCCAGTGGCCAGCACATCGTCAATCAGCGCAACCTTCTCACCCGGAGCCACCGCATCGGTGTGAATCTCGACAATCGCGCTCCCGTATTCGAGTTCGTATTCCTCGGCGCGGGTCGTCCACGGCAGTTTTCCTTTCTTTCGCACCGGGATAAAGCCAACGCCGAGCTTGAACGCCACGGCACTCGCAAAAATGAAACCACGCGCGTCGATTCCCACAATTTTCGTGACGCCGGAACCCGCCAACGAATCAGCGAAAATTTCGATCACTTCGCGGAAAAGCGCGCCGTCGCCAAGCACGGGGGTGATGTCTTTGAAAACAATACCGGGTTTTGGGAAATCGGGGACATCCCGCACGGCAGCCTTGATTCTCGATACGTCGCGCATGGGCTGCCATGTGCCAGATGCCACGCATCACGGCAAGGCTTACAACTCGGCTGCGGTGGTGATTTTTCCCCCTTCGCTCGCGATTCGATAGGCCGGCGCGTGGGTTCGCTTCCGCAGCGACTTGAACAGTTCCGGCACGTCACGCTTCTGCGCACACAACTCGCAGACGCCGCAAGCCTCGCACGCGAGCACCTCGAAGTGCCCATTCTTCTCCACCGGCGTGCCGATAAACCGCGCACCATCACGCGGCGGGAGTTCCGCCTTTTGCATCGCGAGAAAGCTGTAAGGCAGCGCGCGGAGGTCGATTCCCAGCTCGCGGCCCAGTTGCGACCATCGCGCGTCCTGCGCCGCGTGGGACGGGAACGACGTGAAGAAATGACACCAATGCCGCTCATTCTCCAGCGCAAGAATTCCGCACGCCTCCGAATGCGGACACGGCGCAACAATCGAGAACTGCCCGCGTAATGCCTCGCGCACGCCGGAAAGCATCCGGCTGTCCGCATGCGTCCCGGCTTCCACCCAAAGAATTTCGGACGCCTGCGAGGCGAGTATCATCAGTCGCGCGTGCGCCTCCGCCGGCAGCTCGTTCAGCACATGGCTCACCACGAGCAGCGTGTCCGGAGGAAGGCTCGGAGTGGACTCGGCGAAACTTACCGTCACCGCCGGAAAATCAGTCCTCATTCGCCGCTCCGCAAACGACATTGCCCGTGCCGAAACGTCCGCGAGAACTACCTCGCGCATGCCCGGATATGCCTCCACAACCCTCCTCGATGCAACCCCGCTCCCGCAGCCGAAATCGAACACCCGTGTGCTTCGCGGCGCCCAACTCCGGGCGACGAGTTCGCGTAGGACCGCATCCCATTTCCAGCCGATGCGTTCGGCAAAAGTCGTGTCGTACAGCGCAAGCTCCTCGTCGTTCTGCCAGTATCCGCCGCCTGCGTTGGAGCCATCCAGAAACCGCGAGCGAATCCGATTGAGCACGGCGATCTCGCGATTGGAAAAACCCGTGCTCATTTACAAACCCAGCAGCGATGCGAGCCGCTGCGTACGCAGGCCAAAGAACGACATCGTCTCCGCAAACTGTGCGCGCAACGCAGCCGTATCGCAGGGCTGCACCCGCTTCACCGCCGCCAGCATGAGATTCTTCGCCGTGTGCTCGCTCGAAATGAATTCGAACACCTTCGCTTCGTAACCTGAGATTTCCAGCAGCATCGCCCGCAACCCGTCCGTGAGTAACTCGGCCTGACGCTCCGCAAGGATGCCGTGCCGCAGCACCTCCGCGAGCACCGTGGGCGGCGTAAATTCCCGCCGCACCTCCTTGTGACAACACGGGGCGACGACAATCAATCCGGCTCCCGCTCGGATTCCCGCGGCCAGCGCATCGTCTGTCGCAGTGTCACACGCATGCAGCGCAATCAGCAAATCCAGCTTCGCCGGAAGCGCGAAGCTGCCAATCTCCCCGCATGCAAATTGCAGCCCGTCGAAGCCGAGCGACCGCGCCACTTCATTCGAGCGCTGAACCAGCCCCTCGCGTAACTCCACACCCGTCACATTGGTCCGCGCACCGCGCCGCTGGAAAAAATCGTGTGTCGCGAAAGTAAGGTATCCTTTTCCGGCACCCATGTCGCACGCTTCGATCGATTCCGCCTTTGCGAGCGACGAGCCATCCACGAGATGCCCGAGGAGTTCCACAAATCGCTCCACCTGCCGCAACTTGTCCGCCATGCCGGGGCGCGCCGAGCCATCCGGACCGGTCACGCCGAGCTTCTCGAGAAATGGCGCATTCGCCACGGCGCGCACCTTTGGCCGGTCGTGAGCAGTGGAAAGCGCCGCCGCAAACGTCGGGCGCGAAGCCTTCAGAGCCGCTCCCTCCTTCCAGCGCCAGTCGCCTGTCGTGGTAAAAAGATGCGCCTCCTCGAAGTCATCCGCCATCCAGCCTTCCACAAGCTTTGGAGCATTGGCAAAGGACTCGTTGCGCGTCACATCGCGCGTCGCTTCGCGCAGCGTGAAAGAAAGCGCCCTGCCCGCCTTCAACTCCACAATCCTGCCGTACACATTCCGCAGCGAACCCGCGCCACGGCGCCGGCTCAGCGTCAGCTTCACGAAAGTTTCATCGTCGAGGCTCGTGCGCAGCTTTTCCAAAAAGCGGGCGCGGGAATCAGCGGGCGTTTGTTGCATTTGCACGCCTTTCTGAATGCTGAACGCAATTCGCGCCAGCGAGAACGTCGCGCCTCGTTGCGCTTGGCGTCGCCGTGCGAAAGCGGTAACTCTTCGGCCGTGCGCGCCGACATCGAAGACTTCATCATGCATCTCGCGACCGAGCGCGGTCTGTCCGACAACTACCAGCTCTCCACGCGCCGCTCGCTCGAGAACTTCTGCGGCTGGGCCGAAAAGACCCGCCAGCTCGTCGATCCACGCGCCGTGGTGCTCGCGGACCTTCAGGAATTTCTCGCGCATCGCAAACGCGCCGGGCTCGCCGCGGCGAGCATCAAACTGGAGGTCGTGGCATTGAAGATTTTCTTCCGCTGGCTCGCGGCCCGTACGCGCATCCCGCACGATCCCGCCGAAGTCCTGCCGCTTCCCCGCATCGAGCGCTTCCTGCCCGAAACGCTCAACGAACGCGACATTGAGCGCCTTCTCGCCGCCCCCGACACCACGCAGCCACTCGGGCTCCGGGACAAGGCGATGCTCGAGCTCCTTTACGCCAGCGGACTCCGCGCCAGCGAACTCACCGGCGCACGTCTCGAGAATTTCGACGCCGAGCACCGAATCATCCGCGTCACAGGGAAGGGAAACAAGACGCGCCTCGTGCCCGTAGGGCAAAAGGCGCTCGACGCCATCGCACAATATCTGGCCAGCGAGCGGCCCGGGTTGGTGACGAAGCGCACCGGCAGCCACATTTTTCTCACACATCACGGAAAGGGCATGACGTCCACCCGACTGTGGCAGATCGTGAAAACCCACGCCGCGCGCGCCGGGCTGGAACAGAGCGTTTACCCGCATCTCATGCGGCACAGCTTTGCGACTCACCTTCTCGGCGGCGGCGCCGACCTGCGGATTATCCAGGAACTCCTCGGTCACGCCGACATTTCCACAACACAAATCTACACGCACGTCGAACACGCGCGGCTAAAGTCGATACATCGCAAGTTTCACCCGCGCGGCTGAGGCGAATCAGTCCTGGCGGAAGTGATCGAAACCACCCGCGCTCCTGCGGGTGGACCGCCTCGCCGGCTTTGTAAGCTGACCGATTCGAGTGAGTTCCAGCTCCGGAAACCCGCGCTTCCAGTCGCGCTCCAACGCTTCGGCACGGTCAGGTCGAATGGCAAGGAGAAGCTCGAAATCCTCGCCATCGTTCATCGCATTCAGCGGCGTGCTGCCGGGCGTGCATGGCAGTGACATTGGCCAGATTTCATGCCCGCAACCGCTTGCGGCGGCAAGTCGTGGTAGATCCGCGCCCAGACCGTCGCTCAAATCCATCATCGCAGCAGGCTTGTGGTTTTCCGCGAGCCAGCGCGCTTCGACGAGCCGCGGCGTAAAATCGAGATGCTTTCCGCGCAGCGACCCGCCAAGACGGCCGGTCACATAAATGAAATCGCCCGCCTTGCCGCCGGACCGAAGCACACAGCGGGACGGAACCACACTCCCGGTGAGCGAGACATTGACGAATTTCGCCGCCGGCGAACGGCAGGTCTCGCCGCCTACAATCCCAACGCCGAATCGCTTCGCAGCACGCCGCAGCCCCGCATACAATCCGCGCGCCCATTCCAGTTCGGTGCTGCCCGGCACGCCGAGCGTGATGACCGCATGGCCGGGAACGCCGCCCATCGCAGCGATATCGCTGATCGCACGGCAGAGCGCCTTCCAGCCCACGCGTTCCGGCTCATCATCCGCAAGAAAATGTACGCCCTCGATCACGGCGTCGGTTTTCAGGAGCAGCCACGACGCATCGGACTTTTTCCCGAGCACCGCGCAGTCATCTCCCGGGCCGACGATGACATCCTTTCCGACAGGCAACTCCCGCGTGAGCGCCTCGACGACGGCGTCTTCGCCAATGTCGGACAACTTCATGGCTGCTGATGCGCGGTGGCCGCGGCGATGATCAGACTGAGGCTGTTGAAAAACGCGTGCATGAAAACCGGCACCCAAAGCGAGCCCGACCACTCGTATGCCACGGTCAGCGCCAGTGCGAGAATAAAGAGCCCCGGCAGACTCACCGCGTTATTGTGAATTGCGGCGAACAGCACTGCGCCGAAAACCGCAGATGGCAGCGCGCCGATTGCCCGCTTCAGCGTCGCGTAGAGATATCCGCGAAAAAGAAACTCCTCAGCCAAGGGAGCAATTACCGCCGCAGCGACAAACGTGTGCAGAATCACCTTGTAGTCACGCTCGCGAACGCCCGAACGGTAGAGCTCCACGAGTGGTTGAAGCTCCGCGCCTTCGCCAAGCTTCCTCGCGGCGATATCGGTGATAAGAAAGAAGGACGGGAGCAACGCCAGTAACAAACCAAGCGCCAGAGTAGCAGCTTTTCCAAGGCGGACCTTTGACAGCCCGAATGCCTCGGTGATGCTGACATTTCTCGCGTGGAGAAAAACCATGATCCCAATCGGGAAAACCGCGAACTGCAACGCGCCGGGGATAATCTGCTCGAGCTTGAGCGTCGCCGGTTCAGCTTTCGGTGCATTCAGAAACCAAGCGGAAATCGCGGTCAGCCCGAAGAATGCGATGATCAGCCCCACGACTGGAACGTCCGCGAAACTGAACAAATCCGAGCGGATGCGACTGCTGTCGCCACCCACACGTGCAACCACGCGGGTATATGTATACAGCCCCGCAATCGTCGCAGCGACAAGCACCACGTAAATCAACGCGGCGTGCTGCTCGGGAATGAGCAAATTGTCTGAAGCTTTGGCGATTGGAATCACTGGGCGGTGATTCACACCATTCCCGCAAAAACCGCAACCCCGACGTTGGCATTCCTGCGGTCCCGCCGTAGAAGCAGGCGGCATGTTTGATCCGATTCAACGAACGTCGCGCGCCTTGTGGTGGGCGGCCATCCTGTTTTTCTTCGTCACGGTCGCGGACTCGTGGTTCCGCTGGAAGACGTTTCAATATCAGACGTTTGACCTCGCATTTTATGTGCAGGGTCTGTGGCAGGCGTTGCGCGGGCAGGGAAATGTCTCGTTGCTCGAGATGCCCATCATGGGGAATCACGCCGAGCCGATCGTGTTTCTGCTGCTTCCGTTTTTCTGGATTTGGAAGCACCCGATGACGCTCGTCGTCATCCAGGCCGCGCTGCTCGCAACCATGCCTTTCACGGCAAACCGCATCGCGACTTTCATGGAATTCGGCCCGCGTGCAGCCACCGGCCTTGCGATTGCGACCCTGCTCGCACCCGCGGCGGGCTTTGGAGCGCTGCACGAATTTCATCCGGAGACCCTCGCGGCCCCGTTCATCCTGCTCATGATCGAGGCGCGTATCAAGGGCATGGGCGGGCTCCATTTTCTGTGGTTCCTGCTCGCGCTCGCCTGCAAGGAGAACGTCGCGCTGATGCTCGGCTGGATGGGCGTCGTCCATTTCGTCCTCGAAAAACGCAAGGGGCGCGAATGGCAGACGACAATGAACATCATCCCTGCTATCGTCGCCTTTGGATGGGTCCTCGCCTACGCATTCTGGCTTGGGCCGAAATGGAACGGCGGACGCGTTGATTATGGTGGACTCTACTCGCACCTGACCGTGGATGGCGGAATGCTGAAGAATGCCTTCACCAAACCGGGGCTCTTTTTCACCGCATTCTGGCAGGGCCTGACCAGCGGAAATCTTGTCTGGGGATTGCTGCTCCCCTTTATCCTCCTGCCAGTGCTCCGGCTGCGCTGGATGATCATCGCCGCGCCGCTCTTCCTCCAGCATCTCCTCTCGTGGCGATCCTCCGAGTGGCAGATTTACTGGCACTACGGCCTGCCTCTTTTGCCCATCGTGTGGATCGCAGCCACCGAGGCCGCCGCGCGACTTTTCTGGCGCGATGCTGTCGCCACTTACATCCTCGCGGCCTGCGTCGCCGTGCAAATCTGGTTCGGCCCCGTGCGCGCCATCGGCCGCACGATCGCCGCTGCAGGACCCGATTGGCAGAAGAGCCGCGTCCACGCGGACCTCCTCGCCACCATTTCACCCAGCGAGAGCGTGACGGCCAGCCTCGGCTTCCTCTCGCACCTAGCCAAACGCGAAGACCTCCAATCGCTCCAGTTGGTCTCCATGGGCCTCAAAACCCTTGGCGGCAGCCGCTATATACCGCGCCCGACTGAGCACGTGCTTGTGGATTACTCGGACGACTTCACCTTCAGCCGCGAAGCCGCATCCTTTCATCCCAAAATGCGCACCATCACGGGGGAAATCGTTCCTTCGTCCGATGAACTCATGCACCGCTGGCTCGTGGAGAACAGCCTCTGGCCGGTCACTGTGCGCAATTCTTGCGCGCATTTCGTCCGCTCCGAGCCAGAGCGAACAAACCTCGCAACCACGACGGCGAAACGCGTGGATGACAAAACACAGCTCGTCTCCGTCGAGCCCGTGAAACCCGCCGATGGCGACGTCCTGAAATGGAAGCTCATCTGGGAATTCGGCGCCGCGCGTGAGTTTTTCCCGTGGGTAAAACTCGCGCTGCGTGGCGCAGGCGGCGAAACATTCTTCGTCACGAAAGGCCCCGCACTTCCGGGCGTGGCAAGCGGCCAATTCGCAGAGGTCTGGACGGTCCGCAAGCCCGGCTTTCCGCCCGGGAAATACAATGCCCTGCTGCTAATTCAGGACCCGCTCGGGGCCACGACTTTCAAAGGATTTGCGCTCTCCGTCGGCGAAGTCGAAGTCAAGTGACGCACCAGCCGCCGCGCTTCGCTCCAAATCCGAACTACTGAACAAACTCAAGGCGGCACATGAACCGGTGAGTCGCGCGCGGCTCCGTTTCAACAAGGCGGTCGCCGCTACTTCCGCCGCAAGCCCAGCGCTTTGATCCGCGAGGCAAGCGTCGTCGGTCTCATGCCGAGCAGGGCGGCAGCTCCGTCGGGGCCGAAGATTTTACCTTTCGTCTGCGCGAGCGCTGCGGCGATGCTCTCGCGTTCGCGCTGTTTCAGTTCGGCACGTGTGAAGACTGGCGAGCCATCGGGGATTTGCACGGTCGGTGCCGGGCGTGATGTCGATGGCAGATCAAATTGCAGCGGGCCGCCCTGTGCGATGATGACCGCGCGTTCGACGGCGTTTTGCAGTTCGCGGACGTTGCCGGGCCAGTCGTGCGCGGTAAGCTGGCGGGCGGCGGTGTTTGTGAATTTTGGGGGCCGCCGATTCATCCGTTTCGCGGCCGTTTCAATGAAATGCCCGGCGAGACGCGGGATGTCCTCGCGGCGGTCGCGCAGAGGCGGGTTTTCGATGGGGAAGACGCTGAGCCGGTAGAAGAGATCCTGACGGAAACGGCCAGCTTCGACCTCGGCTTTGAGGTCGCGATTGGTCGCGGCGATGATGCGCACATTCACCTTGCGCGGGCGCGTGTCGCCGACGCGTTCGATTTGCTGCTGCACTTTCCGCAACGCGGCGCTTTCACCCACGAGGTCGCCGCTGCCGCGCGCGGCGGTCGCCTCTTCGCGCAGGTAGCTGTTTTCCTCTTCGAGCCGCTCTTTGAGGTATTCGATTTCCTCGAAAGCGCGCGCGTTGGCGATGCTCACCGCAGCGTGGTCGGCGAAGACGCGCAGCCATTCGAAATCGGTCGAGTCGAGGATGAGCCGATCGAAAATCGCGAGCACACCGAGCACTTCGCCGCGAAAGACCAGCGGGTGCCCAGCGAAGGTCTGGATGCGCTCGCGGTCGAACCATTCGCGGTCGGCAATCCACGCCTCGTCGCCGCGCACGCCCGGCAGCAACATCGGCTGGCCGGTCTTGGCGATGGTACCGATTTTCCGCCCGCCGAGCGGGAACCGCCGGAACGCGCCGTCGGTGCGCGTGAGATCGGTATCGGCCGTTTCGGAATTGCCCGCGCTTGCGACGAGGTGCAGGCAGCGCGTCTGCTCGGGGCACTCCTCGCGGAAGCGGCACGTTTCGCAAAGGTCGCCCATGTCGATGAGCCAGATGCGCGCAAGCGCCACGTTTCTGCATGCAGCGATGCCGCTGACTATGGCCCGCAGCACTTCAGGCAGAGAGCGGTTTTGCGCCATGGAAACCATGACCTTTGGAAAATCGACGCAGTTCACGGTGAATATCTACGATAAGTCGTAATACTTTACGACTTTTATTCGTAGTTACGAACTTTCGTCATTTTCTGAGCACACAGTATCGTGCGACTTTTTCTCTGTAAAACGCCAATCCTTCCGCCCGAATGCTGGATGGCACGCGTCCTGTGTAAGCAGGGTGAACGACTTGCACTTTCGACTCCAATGACAACCGACGCGACTCACTTCATCCAATTCATCTTTGCCCTGCTGTTCATCGGAACACTCGCCGCAGGAGCTTACCTCCTTATCAACTCGGAGCGACTGTTCGGGGCGGATCCCGATGCGCCGAGCGAGACCAGCAGCGGACGGGCTTACGGCAAAATGCAGGCATTCGTCGTCTGGGCTCACGTCGCCGCGCTCACCGGGGCGTTCGCATTTCTTTTGCACTAAATCACTATGACAAACACCGAATCGAACCACGCCCCCGACCTCACTCAACGTCCGCCGCGCAGCCCGCGCGTCCGCCTTGGCGGATACGCCATGCTCGCCCGCGTCATCGACAAAGCCCGCGCCTCGCTCATCGGCAAAGCCGGCGATTACAAATATGGCAACCCGATGGACCAGCACTTTTTCGCCTTCACCGGCATCGCGCAGGACGCGCTACTCGAGCAGGTGAAAACGGGCGCAGGCGACTGGGCGCTGATGCTCTGGGTGAATGCGAACGCTTTGCCAAAACGCGCGCCGCACGAAATTCGCGCATGGTCCGCGTGGCTCGAAACGATGCCCGTCGGCGAGGCCGAGGACCTGGAATGGTTCGCCGCGCAAGCGAGGCGCATCAATCCTGCGCGCACCGACCTCCAGACCATCATGGACTACCTCGATGCCGACGACCACGTGAGCTTCGGAGGCGCGGCGTAATTTTTTACAATCATGAGCATGCAACGCCCACCGCTCCCGCCTTTCACCGAGGAAACCGCACGGCAAAAAGTGCAGCTCGCCGAGGACGCGTGGAATTCGCGCGACCCGGAGCGCGTCTCGCTCGCCTACACGCCCGACACCGAGTGGCGCAATCGCGCCGAGTTCCTGCACGGCCGTGAGGAAGTGGTCGCCTTTCTCCGCCGCAAATGGGCGAAGGAACACGACTATCGCCTGCGCAAAACGCTCTGGGCCTTCACGGAAAATCGCATCGCCGTGCGCTTTGAATACGAGTGGCACGACGACGCCGGCCAATGGTGGCGCGCGCA
>SXWH01000131.1 GCA_005791535.1 Verrucomicrobiaceae bacterium
GCAGCCCGTGGCAGTCCCAGCCCGGCACGAACGGCGCGCGAAAGCCGAGCATCGAGCGCGACTTCACGATGAGGTCTTTCAGGATTTTGTTCAGCGCCGTGCCCATGTGGACATCGCCATTCGCGAACGGCGGCCCGTCGTGCAGGACGAAAAGCGGCGCACCGATGCGCGCATCGAGAATCTGCTGGTAGAGCCCCGCGGCCTCCCATTTCGCAAGCCGCTCCGGCTCGCGCTTCACGAGGTCGGCCTTCATCGGGAAGTCCGTCTTTGGCAACAACAGTGTATCTTTGAAATTCGCGCTCATTCGTAAAAGGGCGCGAAACCTAGCCTCCACACCGCAGGACGCAAAGTCAAAGTGCCGGCCGGCTTCCAAATCAGCCGCTCCGATGGCAGGGTTCTTTCTTTTACGGGTGCGATACCATGAGATTTCACGCGCCAAGCTTTAAGCTCTTTCCCGCCCGCTTGCGGAGTATCGCCGCGGGAGTTTTGTTTACGAGCTGCGCGTTCGCACAGTCGCCGGAATCAGCATTCAAGCCAATCGAAGCAGAAAAGCTCAACCGCGCCGCGATGACACCGCTGGAGATCATCGCACTGGATCATCCCGCGCAAAAATGGTCACACGCCGAAAGCACCAACTTCGTCTTTCATTTCACTGACCCCGTCACCGCCGCGGCGGTATCCACGGAGGCGGAGTTTTTCTACCGCGTCATCGCGAAGGAACTCGAGCGCGACACAAGCCAGTGGGAACGAAAGGCGCACATCTTTCTGTTTGATACCGATGAATCCTGGAAGGCCTTTCAGCGCGCAGGGGAAATTGATCCACGCACCGGCGGCATCCATTCCGCGGGCGCACTTTTTTTAAAGCGGCACGGGGCAGGCGTCTTGAATGACGAGACTCTTGCGCATGAAATTGCCCACCTCGTCGTGGGCCGTTTCTTCGGCGGAGGGGTGCCGCTGTGGCTGAGCGAAGGATTTGCGGAAAACTCGGCCATCCGTTGCAGGGCCGCATTTTACAGGGCGCGCGGATTTGATTCGAAGCCGCGCTACCGGGCGGTCTCGGCGGAGTCCTACATTCCGCTCGCGGAACTTACGACCCTCGCACGATACCCGGGAGATTCGCTGAAGATGCTTACGTTTTACGATGAATCGGAGAAACTGACGCGCTTCCTGATGTCGGTGAATCGCAAGGCGTTTGGCGCGCTGATGGACGCTCTGGCGAAGGGTAACCGCTTCGAGACCGCACTCGCCAAAGCGTACGGGAACCGATTTATGAACTTGGACGCGCTGGAGCGGGAGTTTAAGCCATTTGCGACCAGCAGCGTCGTGCCGTCGAACCCCTGACGCTCAGCGCTGCCGGGCCGCATCATGCCAGCAGCAAAATCCGCAACACAGAAAGCAGCAATCCACGCAGTCCTCGGAACCGACGAGTTCGAGGTGAAGCGCGTCGCTCTGGAGCTTTCCCGCGAGCTGAATCCCGGCGGGGATTTCGGACTCGAAACGGTCGATTGCGCGGCAGACAACGTCGAGCAGGCCGTGCGCGCGATCAACAGCGCGCTCGACGCCCTGCAAACGTTCGGGATGTTTGGCGGCGAGAAACTGGTGTGGATGAAGAACGTGAATTTCCTCGCCGACTCAGTGGTGGGTCGCTCGGAGAACATTCTCGGCGGACTCGAAAAACTCCTCGGAGTGCTGCAATCGGGACTACCGGAAGGCACGCGCTTTTTGCTCAGTGCCACGGATGTGGACAAACGACGCACCTTTTACAAATCGCTCATCAAGATCGCGGAGACGCAAACTTTCGACGGACTCGACAACTCAAAATCCGGCTGGGAAATGGATGCATCGATGCTCGTTCAAGACATGGGGAGAAAGCTCGGGCTTTCCATGGACGGCGACGCCGCGGAGCTATTCACCCTCTACACAGGCGGCGACCGGCGCATCATCATGAGCGAGCTCGAGAAGCTGGATCTTTACCTCGGAAAATCGCGCCGCAACGTGACGAACGAGGACGTGCGGACGATAACCCCGCTTTCGCGCGCGGGGGTGATTTTCGAACTCGGAAACGCAATTTCGGCGCGTCAGCTTCCTCATGCTCTGGAACTGCTGAAGCAGTTGCTTTTCCAAGGGGAGAACGAGATGGGCATCATCCTCGTCGCGATCATTCCGACGGTGCGAAACCTTTTGCTGGTGAAAGACCTCATGGTCCGACACAAGCTCGCGAAACCCAGCCAGCCGTTCATGTTTGGAAAACAACTGGAACGACTTCCCGCGGATGCGATTTCCCATTTACCGCGAACGAAGGAAGGCAAACTGAATGCCTACCCGCTCGGCATCGCTGCCGGTAATGCGCACCGTTACACGATTCCTGAACTTCGGAATGCCCTCACGGCCTGCCTTGAGGCGAACGTAGCGCTGGTGACTTCCCCCACCGAGAAGGAGGTTGTCCTGAATCAACTGATCGTCAGGATAATCTCCGGGTAACGGCTATTTTACCTTCGCGGCGATGACTGGCTTTGTCACCGCAGTCCGGGAAACGATGCCGAAAATACCGCCAATCCGCTTGTCGGTAATCTCCACCGAGGCACCCACGGGCACCATGTCGAACAGCCGCACAATGTCGCGGCTCTTCATCCGCACGCAACCGTAGCTGGCCGGATGGCCGATGTTTCGCTCGTCGGGCGTGCCGTGGATGTAGATGCCGCGTCCATAGGCGCGCTCATTCTGCTTCTCCAAACCACGCAAATGGAGAATTCGCGTGACGATCGGATCGCGGCCTTTCGCATTCACAGGGCAGATTTCACCAGTACGCGAACGTCCCTTAAAAACAGTGCCGACAGGCGCGCCGGAACCCACTTTTGATGCAACTTCGAGATGTCCGAGCGGTGTCGCGTAGGTACCACGACCGTCTCCGATCCCAAATGCGGACGTGGAGACCCGGTAGGATGCCAGCTTTTTGGTGCCGTCAAAAACGTAGAGTTTCTGTTCCGGCACGCTGACTTTGATTTGAATGTCCTCCGCGGCGAGAGCCGACGAGGAGATGGTGATACTGAGGAGAGAGGCGGCAGCGAGGAGGATTGTCCTCAAATCGCGCACCTCGCAATCGATGGCTTGTTGGTTGGGCTCATTTTGTTGGAAACGAAACCCTCAACATCCGGAGGCGTTAGGCCGAAATCGTATCACCCGCGCTTTTCCACGGAGCGCGCAGTCCTGGGAACCACTGCACGAGCGAGCAAAAGGCGACATAGGTGAATCCGACGGCGAAAAGCACCAGAAACGGAACGGCGAACCAGTTCCCGAATCGGATTTCGTTGATGAGGAAATAATTGAAATACGCCGCGAAGCCAATCTCAATAAATGGCAAAATCGTCTTCATCGGAGAATACTTTGTCTTCTTCCAGCTATTTGACTGGCTGTGGACGCCGTACTTCGGAGTACGGGTGAATTCACCCGTCTTTCCAACCATTCCTTGAATTACCGCCCACGCGTTGTTGACCGCCAGTCCGATGGTGAGGGCGAGGAGCGCAGGGAGATAGAGCACTTCGCGCCACCATGAACGCGGATAAAGCTCCCGCTGAGAAACGATGTAGAAAACGATAGCCGGGAACGACCCCGTGATGAAAATCGGGATGTTGATGAAAATCGTGCGCACCCACGAATGGGTACCATCCTCACCCACGAGCCCGCCAGCCATGCCGCCAGTGCTCGGGTGCATCAGCACGCAGATGCAAAAGAGCAGGAGAAAAGCGTAATTCGACGTCAGGTGAACGGTGCCTTCGAGTTTAATCTTGAGAGGAAGGTCCGAGTTCCAGACCGCAGGCAATAGTTTCCGGCAAGTCTGAATGCTACCCTTGGTCCAACGATGCTGCTGGCTCTTGAAGCCGTTCATATCGACCGGGAGTTCGGCTGGCGTGACAAGGTTCGGCAGGAACACAAAATTCCAGCCTTTCAGCTGCGCCCGATAGCTCAAGTCGAGATCCTCAGTAAGCGTATCGTGGTGCCATCCGCCGGCATCGACGATGCACGACTTCCTCCACACTCCGGCAGTGCCGTTGAAATTGATGAAGCGCCCACTGCGATTGCGCCCGGTTTGCTCCAGAAGGAGGTGCCCGTCGAGGAACATGGCCTGCACTCGGGTCAAAAGCGAGTGCGTGCGGTTGAGATGCCCCCACCGCGTCTGAATCATGCCGACGCGCGGGTCGGTGAAATAATGCACCGTCTTCATCAGCACATCCGGCTCAGGCACGAAGTCGGCATCGAGAATGAGAATGTATTCGCCCTTTGCGATCTTCAGTCCATTTTCGAGTGCGCCCGCTTTGAACCCGGTTCGGTCCGTCCGGTGGATATGCACGATGTCGAGCCCGGTCGCCTGCAGTTCCTTCACGCGCTTCTCAGCAAGATCGCGCGTTTCATCGATGGAATCATCGAGAACCTGCACATCCAGAAGTTCGCGCGGATACTCGAGTTTTGCAACGGACTCCAGCAACCGTTCAACGACGTAAAGCTCATTGAACATGGGCAGCTGAACGGTGATCCGCGGAAGCTTCTCAAACTTGCTGGCGGGCACCGGCACGTTCTTTTTGTTCTTCAGATATAGATAGACGATGACGTAGCGATGCAGGCCGTAAAGTGACAGGCCGACTAGCACCGCTGCATAACAGAGCGTCCAAACGATGTTTCCCAAGTTTTCGGGCATAATAAATGTCCGTTGCAGCCAGTTCCGGCGAACGAGGGGCGGATAGAAGCGGGGAGTATGAGGGGGGGTCAAGCTGGAAAACCGGAGATTTGCCACGGCTCAAAACTCCGCTGAACGCAAAATTCGCGTTAAATCTCGCTCACAATCGGGTCTGGGGTTGTAATTTCCCGCACTCCAAAACACCAATCATCATCATGAGTGATCCCGCTCTCGACATCGTCCATCGCGCAGTCCAGTCGCTCGACCAAAGAAAAGCCGGCGTGCAAGCCTCTGCGGCTGCGCTCGCCCGACTCGCGAAAACCGCCGGAACGGAAACAGCGAAATCCCCTGCTCCAACTCCATCGCCGTCGCCCTCGCGGAAGGTTGAGCCGCCGGCAGCAAGGTCTCCCGCCATTACACAACCGCCGCAGGCTACCACGCCTGCAACCCGAACATCGCCCTCGGCGGGCTCCGGCAAAGCATCGCGGCTCGAAGCACTGCGCGGCCCGATCCTCGCGTGCATGAAATGCGAGCACCTGGTGAAGTCCCGCGAGCAAGTCGTCTTCGGTGTCGGAAATCCGGACGCCGACCTCATGTTCGTCGGCGAAGCTCCGGGCGCGGATGAGGACATGGTCGGCGAGCCGTTTGTGGGGAAAGCCGGTCAGCTCCTCACAAAAATCATCGAAACCATGGGCCTGCGTCGTAGCGATGTCTTCATCGCCAACGTATTGAAATGCCGCCCGAACATGCCGCCGGGGGAAGCGGGAAACCGAAAACCGACTCCCGCGGAAATGGCCACGTGCAAACCGTACCTATTGCAACAAATCGAAATCATTCAGCCACGCGTGATCGTCGCACTCGGCGCGACTGCGGTTGAGGGCCTTCTGGATGAGGACAAAGTCTTCATCACCAAACTCCGTGGGAACTGGCGCGAGTTCCACGGCATCCCTGTCATGCCGACGTATCACCCGTCCTATCTTCTGCGGAATCAGGCGCTCTCTGAGAAACGCAATATCTGGGAAGACATGCTCGCCGTCCTGGAGCGTCTCGGCAGGCCCATCAGCGAAAAACAGCGCGGCTTTTTCCTGCAGAAGTAAATTCCGCCTTCCGTCCCGCCGACTCCGCATTTATTCCAGCGCCATGAGTGACATGAACGAAGCCATCATCGAGCAAGCCACGATGGAGGATCTGCCGCAAATGGCGGACCTTCTCTACGACCTTTTCAGCCACGAGGGTGACTTCGTCCCCGATCGCCAGAAGAATCTTCGCGGACTCGAACTCATCCTAGAGCAGCCAAGCCGCGGAAGAATTTTTGTATACCGCTGGAATGGTGAGATCCTCGGCATGATCAATCTGCTTTTCACCATCAGCACCGCAGAGGGCGGATTTGTCGTCCTGCTTGAAGACGTCATCGTTCATCACAACCACCGCGGACGCGGAGTCGGCACCCAACTTCTCAACCACGCCATCGAGTACGCGAAAAAGAAGGATTTTCTCCGTCTCACGCTGCTTGCAGACCGCGTGAACGCCGAGGGACAGGAGTTTTTCCTGCGGCACGGTTTCTTCGTTTCGAAAATGATCCCGCTCCGCCTGCCGCTCACAAAAGAAGCGGCCACCCTGCCGAAAGCCTGACCGATGCCGGACGGCTTTACCGACATCGGGTTCGCCCGCATCGACACCGACCGCCGGCGTCGCTGCGGGTTCGCTGAGGTGATATTTGGCCATGGCAAGACGCCCGCTCAAGTGACGGCGATTGCGCGGGTGATTCTTGAAAAGGAACCCGTCCTCCTCGTCAGCCGCGCAACAGCGGAACAGTTCGCCGCAGTGGTCGCGGATATCCCTGACGCCAACTGGCACCCTGAGGCGCGTTGCATCACGGTCGAACGACAGAAACTGCCCGCGCTCCCCGGCAGCGTTGCCGTCGTCTGCGCCGGCACGAGTGACCTTCCGGTTGCCGACGAGGCGGCCGTGACGCTTCAAATATTCGGCGCGAAAGTGCAGCGCATTACCGATGTGGGTGTCGCGGGAATCCACCGCCTTCTCGCTGCGCGACCACAACTAGACGCCGCCACCGTCATCATCGTCGTCGCCGGAATGGAAGGCGCGTTGCCGAGCGCAGTGGCTGGACTTGTTGACAGCCCCGTCATCGCCGTGCCCACCAGCATCGGCTACGGCGCAAGTTTCGGCGGGCTCGCTGCGCTTCTGGGAATGCTGAACTCCTGCGGCAGTGGAGTCACAGTGGTGAATATCGATAACGGATTCGGCGCGGCCTACGCCGCAGCGCAAATCCTCCGCGCACTGCCCGCCGGAGCGTAAGGTCCCTCGGGAGCGAATGCGCGCTTGCTTTCGCATGCCCCGGCGTGCGACCTCGGCACCATGCGCAAATACTGGATGGTCAAACAGGAACCCACATCTTACCCATGGTCGCAATTTGTTGCCGATAAAATCGCCGCGTGGACCGGCGTCCGCAATTTTCAGGCGCGAAACAATCTCCGTGCGATGAAGAAGGGCGACCTCGTTCTTTATTACCACTCGGTCGAGGGGAAGGAGATCGTCGGAATCGCAAAAGTCGCCCGTGAAGCATATCCCGACTCGACGGCCGAGGAAGGAGACTGGAGTTGCGTAGACCTTGCACCACACAAGGCCCTTAAGAATCCGGTTATTCTGGAAGCGATCAAAGCGCACCCGAAACTCAAAGACATCGCGCTCATCAAACAAAGCCGCCTTTCCGTAATGCCGCTCACCGAAGCGGAATTCGAAACCCTTCTCGAAATGAGCGGCACGGAATAGCGCAGCGGCGCGTCTCTCGCTACGGATTAATGAAACTCCGCCGGCAGGATGGATCCATGACTTCCGCGCCGGAAGGGATTCCTCTGACATCGATCAGATTGTGCGGCGGATATGGACTCCTCACCAAGTCCTGCTGGTCTGTTGGGCGCGCGTAAGGCAGTCCGGAATAGCGCGGTTCCCCGCCGTAAACCTGCTGCTCGCGAAAACGCCGCTCCGCTGCGGCATTTCTTTCCGCTTGAAGTGCGTGTCCAGCGAGGAAGCCGGCACCTGCGCCAATCGCAGCACCTTTGAGCGCATCCTCGCCTCGACCGTGACGCAATCCGCCAATCGCCGCACCAGCAGCGGTTCCAAGCATCGTGTTACCAGCCACACTCTCGCACGAAGTGAGCAACGTCGCGATTGATAGGCTTACAGCAATAATCGGAATGATTTTCTTCATGTCCTGAATGTGACCAAAATGCCGCCGGATTCATTCAAAAAATACGCCGCGTATCACGAGCCATAGCTTTGTGAGCCGATGGAGCGAATATCGACGGTCGAACACACGCCAACGATCCTTCGCCATCTTCTCCAGCAGACGGCTGTAAACGGCACGCATGATCTCGGCGGCGATTAGTGACTTCCTGTCCGCCGCGGGCAGCCTTCGCATAGCCTCGTGGTAAAATTCCCTCGCCCGCTCCGCCTGAAAGTCCATGAGCGCGAGAAACCCATCGGTCCGCCGCCCGGCGGCGATGTCTGCCCGCGAGACCCCGAACCGCGCCAGTTCCTCCTCCGGCAGGTAAATGCGCCCGCCATTGGCGAAGTCCTGCCCCACGTCGCGGAGGATATTCGTGAGTTGCAATGCAAGTCCGAGATTCAGCGCATAATCACGCGCAGCCGGCTCGCGCGCGCCAAAAATACCGAGGCTCACAAGCCCCACCACACTTGCAACGCGATGGCAGTACAGACGCAGTCCTTCCCAAGTTCCATACCGCGCACCATCGAGGTCCATTTCGACACCCGCGATAATCTCGCGAAAATCCTCAACATTCAGCGCATAGCGCGCGATGATCTCGCGAACCGGCGGGGCGAGAGATGATTCCGACTCAACCGGCGACTCGACCGCGCGTTTCCACTGTTCCAAGCCGGCCTGCCGCTCCTCGCGCGTTCTCCCGGGGTCATCGGCAATATCATCCACGACGCGGCAAAACGCGTAAAACACACTGATATCCTCCCTGCGCTGCCGCGGTAGTGCGATAAATGCGAGGGCAAGATTTGAGCGGCTCGCCTTCGTGATTTGCTGCGCTTCCGTGCTCACAGCATCACGTCGCAAACGATGCGACCTCCGGCACACTCGATTCTTCGCTCACCGTGAAAACTCGGAATCTCCGCGCCGATGCTGACGGCAATTGCGCAACCGAACTCGGATGCCGCACCGGCCAGCAATTTCCGAAAAGAGTTCAGTTCTGCACCGTGAAGAATGCGATCCGGCTCCTCCACAATCACCAATGGCGGCATGGAACCGAGCGCGCGGGCCAGACCGACACGCAATTGAAGACCCGGACTCAATCGCTCGATCTTCACCGTTGAAAATGGAGAAAGCCCGACAAAATCCAACAGCTTCTCCGTCCGCTCCTGAGCATCGATCGGACGCATTTCCAGAACCTTGAAAAGCGGCATCGCGATATTCTCGAGCACCGTGAATCCGGGAAGTAGGAACGGCGGCGCGAAGAGATACCCGCAAGCCGCAGCGCGGAGATCGAGCACTTCCTCCGGCGTCATCCCGGAAACAGGGGAGCCTTCAAAAATCACCTCCCCAACATCGGGCACCTCGAGCAGGCCGAGGATTCGAAGGATAAGATTCTTCCCGCAACCACGGTCACCTGCAAAGAGGGTAACAGTGGAAGGTCGCAACTCCACGGAGACATCGTGAACCGACGACGAAATACCGGTCTCTGTGCGCGCGCACGAGACATGGCGAAGTTCAATCACGGAGTTCGTTCCAAGGCTCACAACGCGATGGAAAGCGGGCATGGAGGGGAAGCGCAAGCGGCGATTCGCACGCTACAAAAGATCGCCGTAGTGCGTTCTCGCAACCGCCTCGCACCGCGCAAGGATCTCCGAGCCATCGGCGCATTCCAGCGCTTCGGCGGCAAGCTTGCGGCAAGCGGCAGCATCGAGGCTGCGAACAGCGCGCTTCACACGGGGAAGCACAGCGCTACCACAACTGAGCTCATCGATTCCAAGCCCCACGAGCAGCGGTGTGAGCACGATGTCGCCGCCCATTTCGCCGCACACGCCGACCCAGATTCCGGCGGCATTCGCGGCCTCCACCGTCTTCCGGATGAGCCTGAGAACGGCTGGATGAGTGGGCTCGTAGAGGTGGGCAATGTGTTCATTTCCGCGATCCGCCGCGACGGTGTACTGCACGAGGTCGTTCGTCCCGAGGCTGAAGAAATCCACCTCCTTTGCGAAGATATCCGCGATCATCGCGGCGCTCGGGATTTCAATCATCATCCCGATCTCCATTTCGCGGTCAAACGGGACTCCTTCCCGCTCAAGTTCCCCGCGGCACTCTTCGAGAATTGCCTTCGCCTGGCGGAGTTCGGGCATTCCCGAGATCATTGGGAACATAATCTTGATGCTGCCATGCACGCTGGCGCGAAGAATTGCCCGAAGCTGCGTTTTGAAAATATCCGTCCGCTCCAGACACACCCGAATCGCACGCCAGCCGAGAAAGGGGTTTTCCTCGGTTTCCGTGTGCAGCGTGTCGTGCAGCTTGTCTCCTCCCAGATCGAGCGTGCGAATGATGACCGCGTGAGGCCGGGCCGCGGCGGCGACGCTGATGTAAGCGGCGGTTTGCTCTTCCTCCGAAGGCAAATCCTCGCGCCCCAGATACAGAAACTCCGTCCGGAAAAGCCCGACACCCTCCGCACCGCTGGACTGTGCCTGCTCGATGTCCTCGGGCTGTTCGATGTTTGCGGAGAGGATGATGTGCCTTCCGTCCTGCGTGGTCGAAGCCGTCTCGCGGAGCTCGGTCAGGCGCATTTCCATCGCAGCCTTGCTGGCTTGCAGCGCCCCGTACTGCGAGAGGGTCTCCTCGGAGGGATGCACGATCAGCACGCCACTGTAGCCGTCAACAAGCACATCGGCGCCGTTTTCGACGGAAGCGAGAAGCTCATGAAGTCCAACAATCGCCGGAATGTTCAGCGACCGGGCCATGATGGCCGTGTGCGAAGTTTTTCCGCCAGCCTCGGTGCAGAAGCCGATAACGATGTCGCGGTCGATCTGCGCCGTATCACTCGGCGTGAGATTGTGCGCGATGACCACATGCGGCGTCTTCAGTTCCGAAAGCCCGCCCGTCGTGCGACCGAGAAGATTGCGGACGATGCGGCGGGAAATGTCGTGAATATCCGCAGCCCTCTCGCGAAAATACGGATCCTCAAGCGCCGCGAGACTTTTTGCGTAGCGATGTGCAACCGTGTGAAATGCATGCTCCGCATTGCACAGTTCACGCTTCAGCGTCTTCTGCACTTCATCGATAAGCACACCGTCCTCGACGACCATGAGATGCGCCTCGAAGATTTCGGCATCGTTTGCTCCGAGGGACTCACGGACGCGGTCGTGCAGCTCGATTATCTGCCTCCGGGTCAGCGCGAGCGCTTCCTGCAATCTCGCGATCTCCCCCGCGACCTGATCGTCGCGAATCGTCGTCCGCGGAGGCAAATCCTCATCGGGGCGGTAAACATAGGCGGTTCCTCGAACGATTCCCGGCGAAACAGCTACGCCCTGAAATCGAAGCTCACTCTTCATCAAACTTGGAGACGATGAGTTTCTCGAGGGCCGCGAGCGACTCCGCCGCATCCGGGCCTTCGCACGTGATCTTCAATTTCGATCCGTTTCCGGCTGCGAGCATCATGAGGCCCATGATGCTTTTGCCGTTCACCTGCTCCCCGTCCTTCTCCACCCAAACCTCGGATTTGAACATCGCCGCCAGCTTCACGAATTTTGAGCACGGACGAGCATGAAGTCCCATCTTGTTGGTGACTTCCATCACTTTTGTAACTGTCGTGTCCGGCTTGTTCCAGAGTCCCATGCGGTAGTTCTTTTAAATACTTTTCGATCGGGTTCAGCGGTCCTTCTTTTTCTGCATCGCAGACATCAGTCGGTCGTTGAACTCCACGGCACTATTGTATCCAAGGCTTTTGAGCTTCTGATCCATCGCTGCGACCTCCACCAACCGGGCCAGATCGCGCCCCGGCCGGACGGGAATCGTAACGTGCGGAATGTAAAACCCGAGAATCTCGTAATACTCCTGTTCCAAGCCCGTTCTATCGATGGATTCAATCTCCTGCCAATCCTTTAGTGTGACAACCAGATCGAGCCTCTTTTCAATTCGCAGCGCGCTGACTCCGAAAACCGCCGTGACATTGATAACGCCCAGCCCGCGAATCTCCATGTGCCCGCGGCCGAGTTCCGAAGCGGTGCCCATGAGTTCGCGCCCATCAAGAACGCGGAAATGCGTAATGTCGTCCGCGACCAGCGAGCAGCCACGCTCGATCAAACCGAGGCCCACTTCGCTTTTGCCAATGCCGCTGCTTCCGCGAATGAGCACTCCCATTCCCTGAATATCGACCATGCTGCCGTACTCGCTCTTTCTCGGAGCGAAGTCGAACTCGAGCGCAAGCGTGGCCGCGTTGATGAACCGCATCGTGACCATCGGTGACAAAAACACCGCAATTTCGTGCATTCGCGCAGCCTCAAGGAGCGCCGGCGGCACCTGCAGTTCGCGCGCGACGACGATGCACGGAATCGGGTGCGAACAGAGTTCCGCCACGCGCCTGGATACCTCCTCCACAGTGATACTGTTGAGGTAGGCCAGCTCCGCAGAACCGAGAACCTGAATGCGCTTGTCGGCGAAATATGCGAAGAATCCGCACAGTGCGAGACCCGGCCGGTTGATCGTCGGCTCCAGAATCGTGCGCCCGAATCCGACACCCGTCTCGGTCAGCGGCTTCAACTGCAACGCCTCCGAGTGACGGGTAAAAAACTCCCCCACGGTAATCGTTGGATGTTTTACAGGCGAAGTCATCGGCCTTCTGTAAATCCGGTGTCGCCCTCCATGGCAAGCGGTTCGTTCCCTTTATCCCGCAAACCTTCCTGCTTGCGAACGAGCGCACGCCTCAGCATCTTCCGCCCCCTTAATTTTTATGAGCCAGACCAAAGAAACGCCGTTGATGGAAAAAATCGTGAGCCTCTGCAAACGCCGGGGCTTCATATTTCAATCGTCCGAGATCTACGGCGGGATCAACGGGTTCTGGGACTACGGCCCGCTTGGCGCGGAACTGAAACGCAATCTCCGCGACACGTGGTGGCGTGCGATGACCCGCGAACGCGAGGACGTCGCGGGCCTCGATGCCACGATCATCATGCACCCCGCGATCTGGAAGGCCTCGGGACACGTGGATACATTCAGCGACCCGATGAGCGACTGCCTCGTCACGCAGAAGCGCTTCCGCTCCGACCATGTCGAACCGCAGAGCGGCGTCGTGTATAAGTGGACCGGTGCCACGGGCGATGGCGGCGCTTCGAATTCCGACTCATTCAGCGTCCTGCTCCCGCCCGGCAAACCGCCGGAGAGCGCGCGCAAAGTCGGCATGCAGTTCTACACCAACCGCGGACTCGTAAATCCCGTCCTTCAGGGCGAGACGACCTCGAAGGTCGAGAACTCCCGCGCATTCAATCCCGAGAACGGCGCACAGCTCACCGAACCGGTTCCGTTCAATCTGATGTTCCATACCTTCGTCGGCGCGACCGCGAAGGCCGAGGACAAGGCGTATCTCCGCCCCGAGACTGCGCAGGCCATCTTCGCGCAATTCAAGAATGTCGTGGATTCCTCGCGTCAGGCTGTGCCGTTTGGCATCTGCCAGATCGGAAAAGCATTTCGCAACGAAGTCACGCCTCGCAATTTCACCTTCCGCTCCCGTGAGTTCGAGCAGATGGAGCTCGAGTTTTTCATCAAGCCCGATGAAGCCATCGAAGCCGTCTGCGGCACCGTCGCGAAATGGAGCGAGAGCGCGGACCTTTCCACACCGCAGCCAAACTGGGGCTGGGAAATGTGGCACCGTTACTGGGTCGCGCAGCGCACGGCATATTACGCCGGCATCGGACTCGGCACGGACGTGCTCGATTACTACTGGCAAAAGCCCGAGGAACTCGCGCACTACGCCCGCGCTTGCGTGGACATCCTTTGCAAATTCCCATTCGGCACCGAGGAGCTCGAAGGCATCGCAGCGCGGGGAGATTTCGATCTTTCGCAGCATCAGAAGCACTCCGGGAAATCACAGGAGGTCTTCGACGACGAAGTGCGACAGGCATTCGCGAAATGGAGCGACGAACAACGCGCCGCACTGGTCGAACGCAAGAAACAGGAGAACGCCGCGTCCGCCTGCCAAAAGCCGGAGGCCGACGTCGTGGCTTGGTGCGAGCGCCTTTTCAAAGGCAACTACGTCCCGCATGTCATCGAGCCTTCCGCCGGTCTGGACCGTCTCGCACTCGCAGTTCTCGCGCTCGCCTACACGGAGGTGGAGAAGACCGACCCGAAGGGCAAAGTGGAGACATTCACCGTGATGAAGTTCCACCCGCGCATCGCGCCGGTGAAAGTGGGCATTTTCCCGCTGCTGAAAAACAAGCCGGAGCTCGTCGCCAAGGCCCGCGAGATCTACAGCTCGCTCAAAGGCCTCATGAACTGCTTCTACGACGAAACCGGAGCCATCGGCCGACGCTATGCGCGTCAGGACGAAGCCGGCACGCCTTTCTGCGTCACCGTCGATTTCGACACGCTCGGAGAAAACCCGGAGTTGCTCGACACCGTCACCCTCCGCCATCGAGATGACGGCAGTCAGGAACGCGTGAAAATCGCCGACCTCGCCGCGAAGCTGCTTCCGCTCATCCAGTAGCCGTCCGACTTACCGGCCAGCATCGAAGCCTCGGAAAACGCGAGGTCGACCACGGATTTAACAACTATCGTCTCAAGAGGAAGTCCGGCTGGCCTAGTTGCCCGCCGCTTCCACCGGGAGCGACGGCGTTGTGATATCGAACACCTCGAAATCGGGTCCACTTCCGACGAGTTGCGATTCGCGCCAATCCTGCTCCCCTGCTCCATATTCGCTCTGCTCGCGGCGGCCCCAAAAAAGATGGTGCGCACCGAGTTCGGCGGCGAGGATCCGCCAATCCCACGCGCCTCGCATGATCGCCGTGATGTGATTTTGGTGCCGCGTCGGACTCATCCCGTGGCTCGCAATGTGGCCGGGGTAGCCCAGCGCAACCCGCCGCCCGATGAGAATCAGCGGATGATCGTGCGTGGGGTGCGCCAGAATCGGCTCCGTAATCGGAATGCCGCGAACGGCCCGCTCGACTGTCTCGAGTTCAGAGCGCGAAGCCACGGTGCGGTAGGGCATTTCGGGCCGGAGTGCGCCCGTGAGCGTGATGAAACCGGAAAAGAAAAGCAGTTCACAAACAACGACCCGCGACCAGAAGCGAAACCTCGAAATCACAAAGTCCCACACGAAAGGAAGAACGATGAGATACGGCCAAATCATCACTTTGGTGTTATCCCACTCCCACGGTGCAAACTTCACGAAACAGCACAGGAAAAAGATATACACAGCGGGCAGCACAAAGACAGCGGGCCAGAGCGGCGCATGCCAGTCGCTGCCCACGCGAAGCAGGAGCCAGACCGTAACAACCATCGCGGCAAGCAGCGGAAGCGCATTCACCGGGACACTGCGCAACGCGGCAAACGCGGGCGGCAGACTCGCGCCAACGGCAAACAGCGCGGCAACCGCGAAAAGCCAGCCGCGCATCATTCGGGAATTGCGATCCTTCGGCTGCATCGCCCCCGCGATCGCCGCGAGCACGGCCGCAAGCAGGGGCGTCATGGAAATTCCGTCCACCGCGCGAGGATCACCAAACAACTCCCCAGTCCGGTAGTGCTCCCATCCATTCAAAAACGAGCAGAGTAATAAGGTGCCGCCGCACCATAAAAATGCCCGGCGAATGCGGATGTTTCGCCGCAAAACCATGCGGAGCATCATCACAATCAGCGCCACGACGAGGAACGGAAGCACACCGAAATTAAGCAGCCAGAAGTAGGCGAATCTGGCGACCCACGCCCCCGCAGTGGGCACGGCTGGGTCACCGCCCAATGCGGTAACCCCACTCCGTGTGACCTCGTCATCGATCATCCATCCGGGCTTCCATCCCATCACGTTCGAGGCCGGACTCGGCGGCGGGTTATCCACCTCGGACATATCGTACACCATTGGCGGCGGCGACGATTGGAGCATCCCCATCGGAAGCCACACGAGCGCCGTAGCCGGCAAAAGCGCTAGACCGACAAAGCGAAAGAGCGGATTCCGAAGATCGGGACGCGCGAGGAAGAAAGCGCCGAGCATCAACGAGAGAGCGATGAAGCTGTGGACGTGAAAAATGGGCATCGCGACGTATAGCAGATACTCGCCCCAAAACGGCATCCGCCATTCATCCGCGCCCTGCCCGCCAAAAAACCGCGCCCGCCACGAGCACAGCAGCAGGAGCCCCGCGGGGAGCGCGAAAAGAAATCCGCGCTGCGTGATGAACATGGAAACCGGGATGCTCTTCCACGCGATCGCGCCCTGCAAATCCACCACCGTCGGCCAACCCTCAGCTGCCGGGAAACCCACCGGCGAACCCGTGACCGCCTCAGCAATAGAATGCGGCAGGAACAAGACGAGCGCGACGAATCCGCCGTTGCACAAAAAGCCGGCCATCGTGAATGCGCGTCCCCATCGCCACAGCGCGACGCCCGAAATTGCGCAACAGATGATTCCAACGACAACGAGCCCGCGGTAAACGTCGATTCCCGCAAGGACGAGCAGGCTGTTGAACAGATCGGAGCCAAGCGCATACGTGAGTTTCCCGCCTGCGAATATCGGGCTTTCCGGCCAGAACGGCGCGCCATTCGCGAGGTAACGGATGAAGCCAAGGTGCAGCGAAAGGTCGCCGACGTTGTTCCAGACGACCGTCTTGATCTCGTCGCCCTCCACCGTGACGAGCCACAGAAACGCCCGAACGGTAAACCATGCGAACAGCGCAACCGCGCACCATTCCCACCCGCGCGGACCGCGGCCCGGCGCACAAGGCCGGCGACGCAGAAGCGAGAAAAGACCGACACACGCACCGCCACTGAGAGACACCAATGCGGCGGCCGTATTCAGTCCCCCGCACGCAAAGCCGAGCACGATCGCGAGCAGCACCGAACTGCTCATCGCATAAAGAAAAGCCGCCGCGCACTGAATCATGGCTCGAGTTCCTCCAGCCGCACACGGCGATGAAACTCCGGCGTTCGACCGGTGTCCTTCACCGGCGCGAACACTGACGCCCGGAAATAAAGCCGATGCTCTTCATCAACGGAAAAAAAGCGGAACCGGCTGCGATAATAGATATCGAGAAGCACCGATTCGACCTCATTCACCCTGGATTCGTGAACGAGCAAAAAGTCCGCATCGGTGATATCGAACTGGCTTCGATGGCTGACCAGCGCGACGTTTGGAAGGTCAGGCAACGCCCACGGAAGCGGCTGCGGCGATTCGTAAATGATCAAGCCGGTCATCTTTCGCATCAAAGGCTCGCGCTCAATCAAGCGCTCCACCGGCCCCGTGAGCTTCATCAAATCGGGCAGTTGCTGCACATAGATGTACGGCTCGCGAGGAGAAGTGGGATTCACGAAATTGATTCGCCATGAATCCATTACCGGAGCAGCAGCCAGCGCAAAACCGAGCAAGGCAACGACGCTCCAATGGCTGTAGCGAACCAGACGCTCGAAGCAGTGCCCGAGCACGAGAAAGAGAGGCGGCAGAAAACCGATCACACACCATGGCGTCTTATATGACACGAGCGAATACGCCGAAACCGATGCGAGCGCGTAGAGCGCCAAAAAGCGCATGAGCCGGCACTTCACAGGACTCGCGAACACGGCGCAAACACCGACGAAAACGAAACACACGCCTGCCGAGAATGCTGTGTTCCATGGAATCCCGGCTGTTTGCAGAACCGGCTCCACTGCCTGAATCGGCCGCTCCGACGGCGGAAGTGCCGCTGTGAACAACCACCCCGCAATCGCCAGAATCACTCCGAGGCCAATCGAAAACGCCCCGACGATTACCGACCGACGCAACGCCAGCACCGGAACCACCGCGAGCCCGGCGAGCGCAGGCCACTCATAGCGCCACAGCAATTTCACGAAATAGAGCAACTCCTTGTGATGCCCCTCCTCGCTCGGCGACCATCCCTTCGCAGCCATCGCGCCGAACGTCTTGAAAATTCCCACCACGCCGGGCCAGTAATAGAACAAACCGGAATAAAACGCGATCAGCACCGCCCCGCAAACCGCGGCAACCCGGACGATTTCTGCGCGGGAGAATGCCGACTGCGCGCCGGTTTGCTCATCGCCACTCGTGCGCATGAACAGCCAAGCGAAGAACGCCGCCACGAAATGCAGGACGTAGGTTTCCTTCGTAAGCACCATTCCAGCGAGGCCCGCTCCCACGGCCCACAGGTCCCCCGTCCGCCGCTCGCTGCGTGCTATTCCAAAGGCGCCGTATATTGCGAGCATGCTGAAGAATGGCAGCCACGCCTCGTGAATGGCGTAGCGCGAGTAGAAGGTCATCGCCGGGGATATCGCACACGCAATCGCCGCCACCCAAACCACCCACGCTGAGAAGAACCGGCGAAAGGCGAAAAGTAACGCGACAGTCGCCGCACCGACAATCGCAGTCGGTAAACGCAACGCCCAAACTCCGCGTCCGAAAATCTGCTCCGACGCAAACATCGCGTAGAAATGCAGCGGCCCGTGAAAGTTCTCCGGGTTGTAGCGATAGGCAGGGTCACTGCGCATGGCATCCACAAACGCTCCGTTCACCCCCTCATCGAAATGCGGTGGTTTCCAGTCGAGCATCCACAACCGCACAACCAGCGCGAACAAGACCACCACAACCGCAGGGATCCACCACGCGTGTTTCATGGCTCCGCCGAGAGGGCGTCAGAATGTGCATCGTCATGGATGCGGTGCGGAATTGCATTCATGTCTTTTGACCGGAACACCGCGAAACTGGTAGGCTCGCGGAATCTGAATCCCAACACAACAGACGACGAACCGCCATTCATATCGATCGTTATCCCTGCGTATAACGAAGCGAGTCGCATCGGGGCCTGCATCGCCGCGTTTCAGAACTGCAGCGAACTTTCTAGCTACCGGCACGAGGTGATAATCGTCGTGGAAAAAAGCTCGGACGACACCCTCGCGATCGCCGAACGCATGACGACCGGGCACGGATCGTTCAAAGTGATCGGCAATCGGGACCATCGGGGCAAGGGACACGCCGTTCGCACAGGAATGCTGGCCGCCCGCGGAGACATTGCGTTTTTCATGGACGCCGACCTTTCCACGCCGCTGAAGGAAATCACGCCATTCCTTGCGCGATTCGAATCAGTTCCCGAGGTCGATATTATCATCGGAAATCGGCAGCATCCAGACAGTGCGATTGTCAGACGGCAGAGCGCGCTGCGGCAAGGCCTTGGTCAGTGCTTTAACTTTGTGTTGAGACGGCTCACCGGCATCCGGGTGAGAGACACGCAATGCGGCTTCAAGGCGTTCCGTCGCCGCGCACGCGAAACGATTTTTCCGCTTCAAACCATCAGCGGCTTCGCATTCGACGTCGAGCTCCTGCTGCTTGCGACGCAACTCGGATTTCGCGTCGAAGATCGCCCCGTAGAATGGCGAAACGCGGATGGAAGCAAGGTTCACATCGTCCGCGATTCGGTACGGATGCTCCGCGATGCGCTTCGCGTCCGGGCCGCGGTCGCGCGTACGCTGGAACGCGCAAAAAACTAGTCGCGGAAAACGACCGTCCGTTTTCCATGAAGGAGAACGCGGTCGGACAAATGCCAGCGCACGCCGCGGGCGAGAGCCTGGCGTTCGCAATCGCGACCGAGCCGCAACAGGTCCGCAGGTTCGTGGAAGTGCTCGGCTCGAATCACCTCCTGCTCGACGATGGGTCCCTGATCGAGATCCGCCGTCACATAATGACACGTGGCACCAATGAGTTTCACACCACGCTCCCAAGCACGTTGATACGGGTTTGCACCGACAAACGACGGCAGAAACGAATGGTGGATATTCATGATACGCCCCTCCCACCGCTCACAGACAGCGGCCGGCACGACCTGCATGTAGCGGGCGAGCACTATCAAATCAGCGCCGGCGTCACCCCATATTCGCTCCATTTCCGCAAACGCGGCGTCCTTGTTTGTTGCATCGACCGGAATGTAGTGAAAGGGCAGTCCCTCGCGCTCCACGGTGGAGCGGAAGTCTTCGTGATTGCCGATGACGCAGGCCACATCGCAGCCGAGTTCACCGGCGCGCCAACGCCAAAGCAAATCCGCAAGGCAATGGCCGAGTCGGGAAACCATCAGCACGACACGCATGCGATCTGATTCACGCCGGATGCTCCACTGCGCCTGAAGGTCGGCGGCAAGCGGAGCGAACTCGGCCCGCAAATCCGCAAGCGGAAGTCTCAGCGTCTCGGCCTCAATCGCCATCCGGGTGAAAAACCACCCAGCCTGCGAGTCGGTGAATTGGTGAACCTCATCGAGGTTTCCGCCGTTTTCGGCGATGAATGCCGTGATTCGGGATAGGAGGCCGACCCGATCCGGGCACGAAAGTTTGAGCAGTGTTTTTGGCATGACTGAAACTTGGATTACGCTGTGACTGGCGCCAGGGGAAGCACGAGCTCGAACTCCGTGCCTTCGGCATCCGAGCGTTTCAGGCGGAGATCACCGCTGTGCGCTCGGGCGAGTTCGCGAGCGATGCTCAAACCCAACCCATGGCCCTTGTGATTTTCCTCGGCCAATCCGCGATTGAAGCGCTCGAATATCCGCTCCGCATCGGCAGGAGGAACACATTGGCCGCTGTTTGTAATCGAGATCACTGCTTTGCCCCCCGCGGAACTGGCGAAGATTTTGATGAAGCCGTCAGGGCGGTTGTACTTCACAGCATTCTCGCAGATGTTTTGCAGAATCACCGCGAGCCGCCGCGAGTCTGCGAGGACGAGCAGCTCCCCGGGAAGGCTTTGTTCGATGACAATCCGCCGCTCCATTCCGAGAACCTCCGCATCATCGATTGCCCCACTCAAAAGCGGCACCACATCCACCGGCTCTGCTGCGATGTCCAGACGCCCAGCATCAGCCTGCGCGAGGAGCAGCAGGTCATCGCAAAGCGTGGTGAGCCTTCGCGTCTGCTGCAAAAGCGATTCAACCATTTCACGCTCGGATGGCTTCAGGTAGTCGCAACTGCGGAGTTCACCGAGCCCGGCCCGGAGGATCGTCAGCGGCGTTTTAAATTGATGCGACGCAGCAGAAGAGAAGCGCTCCGCCGCAGCATAAGCCTTCTCCAGCCGGTCAAAAGACGCATTCAAAACGTGGGAAAGCCGCTCGATTTCGTCACCGGAATCCGGCACGGGAAGACGTTCATCCGGTCGCTTCACATTGATCCGTTCCGCGGCAGCGGTCATCTCCGCAACCGGTCGCAGGGCCCGCCGCGCAACCCAGAGCGCGCCAGCGAGCGTGAGCAAGAAAACCGCGGGCAGGGCGACCGCGAAAGCGAATCGGAGGTCCTGCTGCATGCCTTCGATGGTTCCCAGCCGCGTGCCCATATTGACGACATGAGTGCCGTTCTGCACCGTCACGATGCGCGAGTTCCGATCAGAAATCCGAATGGTCGCGCCTCCTTGCTGGAGTGTTCGCGGCTCGAAATCCTTCCAGTTCCCGGAGCGATAAAGCTCGGAGCCATCGGCATTCGCGACTCGGATGAAGCGAGCGCGCAGAGACTGGGGAATGGATTCACGTGTAAGCGGTTTTCTCGGATCGACGCCGCGTTCGATCCTGGCACTCAGGACTTCAAAGATCTCATCCGCATCCCGGCGCATCTCCGTGTCCAGTTCCTGCACCTGCCGGTGGTAAATGAAGGGCTGGATAATGGACGGCGTGAGGGCAAGGGCGAGACCCGAGATGATGGCCGCATAAAGCCCGATCTTGAACTTGAGCGGAAATCCCATGAATTCCGCGGCCTACTACGCTGTCGCAGCCGGATGAAGCACGTAACCGACACCGCGAACGGTTTCGATCAGCGTCTCGTCACGTTCGCCACTGAGTTTCTTGCGTAGGCGCATGATGAATATCTCGACGGTCCGAGTGTCATACTCGTGTTCCCGCTCCCAGATTCGCTCGCAAATCTCCTCCCGTGAAAATGTCCGCCCGGGTTCCTGCATGAAGATCTGGAGCAGTTCGAATTCGCGCGGCGAAAGACTGATGGGAACTCCCGCACGGGTCACACGATGCCGACGAATATCCATGCGGATGTCTCCGACGTCGATGATGTCTCCCTGCGTCGGCGATGGCGCCCGGCGGCCGATGACTTCCACGCGCGCCAGCAGTTCCTCCATTGAGAACGGCTTCGTCAAATAATCATCCGCTCCGGCGCGAAGCCCTGTTACCCGATCTGCGATGGCATCGCGGGCTGTAAGGAGCATCACGCGGGTGTGGTTGTGAGCCTCCCGTAGTTTCTGAAGCACCGTGAAGCCGTCCATCACAGGAAGGTTCACGTCGAGAATCACGAGGTCGAAATTGTTGCTGGAAATCGCCGAAAGCGCGAGAGCCCCGTCGGAACGGGACTCTGCCTGGTGGCCGGCTTTTTGAAGGGCGCGCGTGACGAGCGCGGCGATCTTTTCTTCGTCTTCAACTACGAGAATTCGCATGGCTTACCTTTGACACCGAACACGAATTTACGCCAGCCCGAAAGACTCGACGGACGCGTCATGCGGCTTCCGCGGGCACGAGGGTGGTTCTGCGTCCGCGAGGGATAGTCCGTTCTCCTTCGCGCTCCATGATGTAGCCCGCGCGCGGAACCGTGTGGATCAATTTCGTTTCGAATTCATCGTCTATCTTCTTTCTGAGCCGCATGATGAATACCTGCACAACGTTTGAATCCGGATCGAAGTGAAACTTCCAAACCTGTTCGCACAGTTCGAGAGGCGAGATGACTCGTCCGGTATTGCGGATGAAATACTCCAGCGTGCGGAACTCCCGCTCCGTGAGCCGGACGGAACGCCCAGCCCGGGTCACTGAGCGCGCAACGCGGTCGAGGACGACATCGGCAAATCTTACGATCGCCTGTTCCGAGGTCTGCCGGCGCCGGAGCAGCGCCTGGACTCTGAGTGCAATCTCGACCGCTGGGAAATCTTCGGTCACGCAGTCGTCGAACCCCGCACGGAATGCGTTGATTCGTCCCGCCGCAACAGTCCCTTCCGCAATCCCGAAGGTCGGCACACCTCCGCCGCATGTGTCTGCAAGTTCAAGAATTGCATCGAGCTTGCCGTCGACCGAAGCAAGATCAACAGCGAGCAAGTCCTGACCGGAAATTACACCGGACAAAGACTGAAAGTTATCAGTGAGTGTGATACCGAATCCAGCGCCGTGGAGAGCGTGCTTCAATTCGGCTGCGAGGGTCGGGTTTTTGGTGAATAGGGCAATATGCATTTAGGGCGATTAGCACAAGATGAGTAAAGCGCTCCACGTCAAGGGAAGAGCGCGTAACAATCCTGCAGGGTTTTCGGGAAATGGGAGCTTCCGGCAAGTCGCCGAAGCCGAGGTGACTAGTGCCCTCCGCCAGTCTCCGCACCGAGACCTGTTTGAGCGCGGACACTCAGTTCAGCAAACTTCGCCTCCGCCTGAGGGTCACGCGCGGTGAGCAATGTACCCAGCCATGCCGACAGGAAGCCGACCGGGATGCTGACGATACCCGGATTCTCGAGCGGGAAAATTGCACCTTCCTTCCCGAACATCCCAACCGGACTGATTAGAATCAGACCAATGGACGAGACGAGACCTCCCACCAACCCGGACACTGCGCCGGCAGTGTTGAAACGACTCCAGAACACGCTGAACAAAATGACCGGCAGGTTCGCGCTCGCCGCAACAGCAAATGCGAGACCGACGAGGAAAGCGGCGTTCACTCCGGGGCCAAGGTAGATGGCAAGCCCTATACTGGCGGCACCCACTACGGCCGCCGTGATTCGTGCAACACGGACTTCCTCGCCAGGCGACTGCTCTTTTCCGTGATGGATTACGTTCGTATAAAAGTCGTGGGCAAAGCTCGTGCTCGCGCTCATTGTCAGCCCCGCGACCACGGCGAGAATCGTCGCGAACGCGACGGCGCTGATGAACGCGAAAAACAGTTCACCCCCCAGTTTCTGCGCGAGCAACGGAGCGACCATGTTCGTGTTCTCCTTCGCACCTGCCATAATCTCAGACTTCGCCATGATCGTCGCGGCCCCGAAGCCGAAGAAGGTCGTGAGAATGTAAAACACCCCGATGATGGCCATCGCCCAGATTACACTGACACGGGCGGTTTTCGCGTCCGGGACGGTGTAAAACCGAACCAGAATGTGCGGGAGTCCGGCCGTTCCAAGAACAAGGCCGAGGCCGAGGGAAACGAGGTCCAACGGCCCCCAAGGTCCCGCCGCGGCAGTCCCGTATTTCATTCCGGGTTCGAGCAGGTTCTTCGCAGGTGCGGTTCCGGCGTAGTCGGCATGAGACACGGCATCGAAGAATGCACCGAACGAATAGCCGTGATGCTTCAGCACGAGCACACTCAGTGTGATGGCACCAGCCATGAGCAGGATGGCCTTGATGATTTGAACCCAGGTCGTCGCGAGCATCCCGCCAAACACAACGTAAACGAGCATCAGCACGCCGACTCCGATGACGGCAGGCGCGAACTCGATTCCGATGAGCCCCTTAATAATGCCACCAGCGCCAACCATCTGCGCGATCATGTAAAATGTGGACACCGTGAGCGTGCTCAACGAGGCCATGGCCCGCACCGGCCGCGGACTCATCCGGTAGGCCAGCAGGTCCGCCATCGTGTATTTACCAGCATTGCGGAGCGGCTCGGCCACGAAGAAGAGCACGGTGAGGTAAGCGACGAGGAAGCCGACCGAATACATGAAGCCATCGTAGCCCTTGAAGCAAATCATCCCGGAAATCCCGAGGAAGCTCGCTGCACTCATGTAATCGCCCGCAACCGCGAGACCATTCTGCCAGCCTTTGATTGAGCGGCCTGCGGCGAAGTATGCCGCGCTTCCGGTCGCCTTCTGCGCGCTGAAGTAGGTGATGACGAGCGTTACCGCGACGAACGCAACGAACATGCCGAGGGCCGGCGTAAAGGTGAAAGCAGCGAGTAACATGATGACTTAGCGGTGTCCGAGTTTCGCGAGGAGTGCGTGTTCCATTTTATCCCATTTCGCGGCCGCGCGGATGTAGAGCCATGCGAGAATCCAGGACATCAGGAATTGCGAAAGCGCAAATAAGTAGGCCCAGTTCACCCTCCCAAAAACCTCCTGCTTCATCGTCGCGGGCATGAAGCCGACAAGCACCGGTAGTGCGATGTAATAAGCGAGGAAGAACAGTGATGCGGGAATCAGGAAGCGCTTCTTCGCGCGTTTCAGTGCGGCAAAATCGGGGTCTGCGGCGATTCGGTTCCAGTCTGGTTGGCTCATGGCGCGCGGACGCTACTTTGGAAGCGCTGTCGGTAGCAAGAGCGGACACTCCCATAATATGGGACGCGTCCCGAGCCGACTATCTCGCCGGCTTCCCTTTGACCGGCACATTCGGCTGCACATCTTCCGCGGCGAGTCGCGCGGTGACTTCCGCCGCTGTAAGGGTCCGCATGTTCAGAATCTCCGCCTGCGCGGGGTCGAGGTCGGCGCCGCATTGGTGAAAGAGGCCCTTCACGGCGCGGGGAAAGCACGCCGCAATCTTCACGCAACCGGCGGCGAGTTCCTTCAATGCCGGATCCTTCCGCGCGGACATTTCGCAAAGATCCGCCACGGCGTCAAACGCGGTGCCGCTGTCGCAGAGCGCCTGAAGCACGGCGGCTTTGGTTTCCTTCGGGACGACCTGCGCGTACTGGCAATGGCAATAGAGGATGCGTGGTGCGGACATGGGCTAAGGTATCATTCGAGTTGGCAGTGGGCAGTTGGCAGTGGGCAGTCTGATCTACTGACCTACTGTCCTACTGCTTACTTCAGAATCCCTGCAAGTTGCCTGTGAAACTCGCACCACTTCGTCGCGATGCGTCGGCTGCGGTTTGCCGGGGCGGAAAAACTCCAGATGCTCGACCGTCGCGGAAACTCCCGTCGCTCGAATCGTCGCCACCGCGCTCTCCAGCGCATCGCGAATTGCCTCGGGCGAGGCTTCCGCGCGGCAATTGAGAATGACCTGCGCGCTCTCCACCGGCTCCTCCAGCCGCAGCGAGAGCTCCGGCACGAAGTCGCTCCTCACGAGATTGATTGCCGCCACGTCGCCGAGGCCCGAGTCGGGGCTCAGCGTCATTTTCAAATGCGCGATCTCGCCGGTCAGCACGCGCTGCATTTCAGCCGCGAGTCCCTTGAGCACGGTATCCGCGTCGAAAGGCGTCGCGGCGCTCACCTGCACAGTAGCATTCAGCCAGCCGAGCAACGCTTCGCCTTCCGCGTAAATGCCGTAGTCCACCTCCATCGTCGCGCGCTCCACCTGCTCGCCGCCGGTCATCTTCGCGAACCATTCGTCGAGCCCCGCGCCGGTTCTCACGCTGACCGCGAGCACCTCGGCTTTCGGAAATTCCTTCGCCAGCGCCGCCTTCAACCGCTCCATCCGCGCTGCATCCACGAGGTCAGATTTCGTCACCACGAGAATATCCGCCTCCTCGAGTTGCTTGCGGAAAATATACGTAACCTTCGCGGAGAACTGCCCGCCCTCCGCGAGCCCGAGTACACGCTCGGCGCGAATCGGATCGACCAGCACGCTCAGCGGCGCGATGGCGAACGAATCGCCGTAAATCCTCCGCAGCGGATACGTCACCGTCGCTACCAAATCCGTGCAACTCCCCACCGGCTCGGCGATGAACACATCCGGACGCGTGCTCTCCGTGAGCCGCTTTGCCGCATCGGTGAGCGTGTTAAAGCGGCAGCAAAAACACCCGCCGGTGATCTCCTCCGTCTCGAATCCCTTCGCGCGCAGCATCGCCGTATCCACGAGTTCGCTGCCCTGGTCGTTGGTGATCAAACCCACGCGCATCCCCTGCCCCGCGAGCCGCTGGGCGAGCGCCGCGACCGCCGTCGTCTTCCCCGCGCCGAGGAATCCGCCAATCATGATGTAGCGTGCCTTGGCCATTCAGTGTTCCTCCGCGTCTTGCTTTTCCAAAATCTTATCAATCGTCGCATCGAGCATCCCGCGATACACGTCGAGCGACACGCACTTCGCATCGGGCTTCCCCGTGAATTCATACAGCCAGCCCGCTCCGTACGGGTCTTCGCCCACGGTCTCGACATTCGTCGCCAGCGCCGGATTGCCTGTGTCAAACACCCCGTCGCCGCAGCAGTAGAGGTCGCTGATTGCCTTGAAGCCCTCGATGCTCCCGACGATGTCGCCGCTCGCCAGCGCGTCGCCCGCGGCCTTCTCGAATCGCACCTCCACCATCTCGCCCAGCATTCGCGTGGCGAACTTCGTGAACCCCACGCGCCACTTCCCGCCGCCGAGATCCATCAGCCAGAAATGCGACGGACTGTACAGGCAGTCCACCGGCAGATGCGTGACGAAATTGCTCCGCTTGTAAAATGACGTGCCGGGCATCGTGCTATTTTTTCTGCTGCGCCAGCGTGAACCAATCCTGCCCGCCAAACGGATTCCCCATTCCGCCGCCGCCGGGCTTTCCGGTGTGGCGCTCCGTATCCCGCTTGCCTGCTTCCTTCGGCGCGCCGGGCTTGCGTTGCGATTCCACCACCGCGTTCGACTTCATCGACAGCGCGATGCGCTTCCGCGGGATGTCCACTTCCATCACCGTCACGTTCACCTTCTGCCCCGGCTTCACCACCTCCGCCGGGTCCTTCACGAAATTATCCGACAGCGCGCTGATGTGCACCAGCCCGTCCTGATGCACCCCGATGTCCACGAAGCACCCGAACGCCGTCACGTTCGTCACGATCCCCGGCAGCTTCTGGCCGGGCTTCAGGTCGTTCATCGTATGCACATCCGCAAACGAGAACGTCTCAAACTGCGCACGCGGATCGCGTCCCGGCTTCGCCAGCTCCTTCACGATGTCCGTTAAAGTCGGCAGCCCCACGTCCTCCGTCACGTATTTCTTCAAATCAATCTTCGCCCGCTTTCCGGCGTCCGCGATGAGGTCCGGCACGGAGCAGCCCACGTCCTTCGCCATCCGCTCCACCAGCTCGTAGCGCTCGGGATGAACTGCGCTGCCATCGAGCGGATGCTCGCCGCCCCGGATGCGCAGGAATCCCGCCGCCTGCTCAAACGCCTTCGGTCCCAGCGCCGCCACCTTCAGCAGTTCCTTGCGCGATTTAAACGGACCGTTCTCATCGCGATGCGCGATAATGTTCCCCGCCACCCGGCTGTTCAGGCCCGCCACGTAGGAGAGCAGGTGCTTGCTCGCCGTGTTCAGCTCCACGCCCACACTGTTCACACACGAAGTCACCACGTCATCCAGTTGCTTCTTCAGCGCGGTCTGATCCACGTCATGCTGATACTGCCCGACGCCGATGCTCTTCGGGTCTAGCTTCACCAGCTCCGCCAGCGGATCCATCAAGCGCCGCCCGATGCTCACCGCGCCGCGCACCGTGATGTCGTGATTCGGGAACTCCTCCCGCGCCGCCTCGCTCGCCGAGTAAATCGACGCACCGCTCTCGTTCACCACCACCACCGGGATGTTCGACGGCAGCTTCAGCGAGCGGATGAACGTCTCCGTCTCCCTCGACGCCGTCCCATTCCCAATCGCGATCGCCTCCACCTTGAACTTCTCCACTGCGAGCGTGATCATCCGCTTCGCCAGCGCCTCGTCGCGCTCGGGATAAATCACATCGTTGCCGAGCAGCTTCCCCTGCTTGTCCAGCAGCACAATCTTGCACCCCGTGCGAAAGCCCGGATCGATCCCCAGCACCGCCTTCTGCCCCAGCGGCGCCGCCAGAAGCACCTCGCGGATGTTTTGCGCAAACACCCGGATCGCCTCCTCGTCCGCCTTCTTCTTAAAAGTGATGCGCGCCTCGCCCTCCATCGCAAAACCCAGCAGCCGCTTGTAGCAATCCTGCGCCGCCTCGTGCACCTGCATCGCCGCCGGCGATTTCCCCTTCACAAACATCGAGTCCAGCAACGCCAGCGCCTCGTCCTCATCCGGGGTCAGCCTGCAAATCAAAAAGCCCTCGCTCTCCCCGCGCCGCATCGCCAGCACCCGGTGCGATGGCGCCGTCGCCGCCGGCTCGCTCCAGTCGAAGTAATCCTTAAACTTCGCCGCCTCCGCCTCCTTCCCGCTCAGCACCTTCGAGCGCAGCATCCCCTTCTCCATATAAAGAGCACGCATCCTCGCCCGCGCCGTCGCATCCTCCGAAATCCGCTCCGCAATAATATCCCGCGCCCCCGCCAGCGCCTCCTCGGCATTCTTGAACACATCCTTCTTGTCCTCGATCTGCCACTCCCGCCCCACATACTCCTTCGCCGCCGCCATCACATCCGTCGCCGGGTCCTGCGCCCAAATCAAATCCGCCAGCGGCTCCAGCCCCTTCTCCTTCGCCGTCGTCGCACGCGTCCGCTTCTTCGGACGGAACGGCGCATAAATATCCTCCAGCGCATTCATCGTCTCCGCCGCCTCGATCTTATGCGCCAGAATCTCCGTGAGAAGCTTCCGCTCCGTCAGCGACTCCAAAATACTCGCCCGCCGCTTATCCAGCTCCTCCAGTTGCTCCAGCCGGTCCCGGATGCTCGTGATTTTCACCTCATCCAGCTCCCCCGTCCGCTCCTTGCGATACCGCGCGATAAAAGGCACCGTCCCACCCTCCTCCAGCAACACCGCCGTAGCGGCCACCTGTCGGGGTTGAATCGCGAGTTCCTTGGCAATTTTGAGGACGTGTTGTTCGAGCATGAAGATGGAAAAGGCTGCGCATCCTGCAAACCCCGCGACAGACCGCAATGCCGAAACCAAAAAAACATCCACCGCACAGCGCAACGTAGGCGAGATTTCCAATCTCGCTCTGGACGCCCGCCGAAGCCCGACAACGCCCCCGCTCCGGCAGACGCTCCAAAGCGAGGTTACAAACCTCGCCTACGTTGGCCCGCTCGCCGCCTTGGACCCGCCCCGCCGCACGTGATCGCGACGGCTAAAGCCGCTAACTCTTTTGCAAAAGCGCCGCCCAAAGACCTTCATTTCTTGCCGGCGTCCGAATCTCCATCAGCGAGGCCATCGAGGTATTTCTGATACTTCATGGTGCGTCCGTGCTCGGCGCCTTCGGCATCGGTGGAGATTTCGATGGCTTTGCGTGCCTCGTCTTTTGCGTCTTCGATGCGTCCGTTGCGCTGGTGCCAGCGGGCGAGGGACCAGTGCCCCTCGGCGAGGTAGAAGCGGTCGCTTTTTTTGCGATCTTTGAGGCCCTCGATTCCCTGGCGGATGAGGTCGCCGGCTTCTTGCTGGCGCTCGGGAGCGCGGAGAACGTCGCCGAGACGGTAGAGATCGATGGCGAGATCCGGGTGAGGACCACCGGGGGCGTTTTGGTGAATGTCGCGGGCCCGTGCGAAATGGGCGGCGGCCTCTTCGGTATTGCCCATCTCCGCGAGTAGCCCGCCGAGGGAACCGAGCGTCTCGGCGAGGACGCTCGTGTCGGGCAACGGTTGGTTTTTGAGGCAGGAAAGAGCGTCTTCCAGATAGTTTCTTGCGACTATGAAGTGTTTGTTAGCCCAAGCATGGCGATCATCGTCCCGGAACTGACATGCTCTCCGCCAATTGAAACGGCCAATGATTCCCAGCAGCCTGGCTAAGTCCTCGGGCTTGGATTCGGGGCGGTCCGTGAATCTTTTCAAAGCGTCGTGTGCGTAGCGAAGTGCCTCTTCTTCGTATCCGTTGTCTTCGAGCAGGGAAACGATCAGCACGCGATCATTCAGACTGCGGGGCCGGGCGAGTAGGGATTTGTGTTTATCGAAAACGGGTGGCTGCCGCATGATGGGCTCGGCTTCCTCGTATTGGCCGGCTTCCCATAGCATCGTGGCGAGCCAGCGCTTCGCGTTGACGGTATAGGGGTTTTCGGAGTGGGTGTCCTGAATGCGGTAGGCTACAATTTCCCGCCAGATTTTGGCGGATTTTTCGGGGTGCCTGACGCGGTCGTACACGATGGCGAGCCGAACGTGTGCTTGTTCCCAAAGGTCGCCCCGTCGTTCGCCGATCTTTTCACATGCTTCGATGTATGCTGGCAGAGCGCCGGCAGGGTTTTCGCTGACGTATTGTGCATCGCCGATGAGGATGAGCATTTCGACAGCGGCTTCTGTATCCTCGCTTACGATGGGGTGTTTTTGCGGCGGGATGACGGGGTATTTTCCGAGCGCAAATTGGAGGTGAGGCACGGCGGCGAGTCCTCCATCGATACAAACAGCGTCACGGAGCGCGCCAGCGAACTTTTGAAAAAGCTTGTCTTCATCCATCTTAAACCTGACGGCGAGCAAGCGCCTGGCTCGTTCAAGGTGCTCGATGATGTCTGGGTCATCATCAGGCTCAAACGAAGCGAACGCATCATTGCGGATGCTCTTTGCAAAGCGGACGGCGTCGCGGAAATCCGTCTGCTGTTTTTCGCGAGCAGCGATGGCGTTTCGTTCCGCGCGCCAATCGCAGACAAGGCTGACCGTGCCTGCGGTGATGACGACGAGTAGGATCTGGAATGCGACTCGATACCGATGGAGAAAGCCGATGCGCTTTTCGCCGGAGTCCGGGATGCCCTGCGGTGAAACGGGCGCGCTCATTTTTCGAAAAGCGAGGCGGCGCGGTGGTTGTGGGAATCGCTCATGCGGGTGGATGGTGTGCCATTTTCCGCCGATGGCTGCACGCCTTTTCCCGATGCGCCCGGCGGTGCGGGGGATGCGCTATTTGATGCCGCGGCGGAGGTATTCGCGGGAGAGTTGCACGTAGCGCTCGGCCCAGACTTTGATGCCGGCTTGTTCTTCGTGCGTGAGTTCGCGGACGACTTTTGCGGGGGAGCCGAGGATGAGCGAGCCGGGCGGGAATTTTTTGTGTCCGGTGACGAGGGCGCCGGCGCCGACGATGCAGCGATCGCCGATGACTGCGCCGTCGAGGATCACTGCATTCATGCCGACGAGGACTTCGTTGCCGACGGTGCATGCGTGGAGGATGGCTTTGTGGCCGACGGTGACGAGCTCGCCGATTTCCACGCCGAAATCGTCCGCGAGATGGACGACGGCGCCGTCCTGAATATTGGAGCGCGGGCCGACGCGGATGCTGTGGATATCGGCACGGAGGACGCATTGATACCACACGCTGGATTCGTCGCCGAGGGTGACGTCGCCGATGAGTGTGGCGTTATTCGCAACGAATGCGGAGGGTGCGAGCGCCGGGACTTTTTCGAGGAAGTTGTCAATACGTGAGTTGAAGTTCATGATGGAAATTGTGCCCGGTGGAAAAAGAGACATCAACCGCGAAGGCTGACGAATAAAGGGTTTGAGACGAAAAAATTTTCAAAATGTCCGTTGACTATGGCGAAGACCGCTGACAATTAGGGTGCCGTTGCGGTCAATGACAGCACACTCAAAAACAAACAGAAACCAACCCAAGAACAGAACACGAAAAACATCATTATGAACAAAGCAGAACTCGTAGCATCCGTCGCCAAGGCACTCGGAAAAGACACCTCGAAAGCAGCCGCTGAAAAAGCAGTGGCAGCCACGATCGACTCGATCGCCGGCGCGCTGAAGAAAGGCCAGAGCGTGCAGCTCATCGGCTTCGGCACCTTCAAGGTCGTCGCCCGCAAGGCCCGCACGGGTGTGAACCCGAAGACCGGCGAGAAGATCAAGATCAAGGCTTCGAAGGCCGTGAAGTTTGGTGCCGGCAAGGAGCTCAAGTCGAAGCTCAAGTAAGCATTCGTCTTTCATGAAGAGCCCCGCCTTCTGACCGAGGGCGGGGCTTTTTCTTTTCGCGAGGGAATAGTCATGCCCGTGGAATATGTGTGCCAGCGCTGCACGAATTGCTGCAAGTGGCCCGGTGTGGTGAAGGTGGAACCGGACGAGATCGCGGCAATTGCGGCGTTTGTGGGGATGGCGGAGGAGGAGTTCATCGAGCAGCACACGCGGCTGAGGCCGGACCGCAGGGGGCTGTCGCTGCTGGAGCGGGAGGATCATTCGTGCGCATGGCTGGATGGACGCGACTGTGCGCTGCAGTCGGTGAAGCCGAGGCAGTGCCGGGCTTTCCCGAACGGGTGGAACTTCCCGGGCTGGCGGGAGATGTGCGAGGCGGTGCCGGTGCTGGTTTCGGACAAAGCCAAATAAAAACCGGGCCGCGGCGGTTGTTCCGGTGCTTGACGGAAGGCTCGGGGCCGCACAAATAGCGCGCTCCCGCGGTTTGACGCGGGCATTTCACGATATGATACATCACTCCATTCTCACGGCGTCCATCATGGGCGCGGCCACTCTCATCTGCACCACGTCGCCGGGTTCGGCGGCTGTTGATTTCGTCAAGGACGTGCAGCCGATTCTCGAGCTCAACTGCGTGCGCTGCCATATTCCCGGCACGACGGCGGTGGAGAAAGCCGAGACGGAATACCTGATGGACAACCGGGAGAATTCGATGCGCGACAAGGGCGTCATCCCCGGCGACGGCGCGAAGTCGAAGGTGTACAAGACGACGATTCTGCCAGATGACGACGACAAGCTGATGCCACCTTTCAAGGAGATCGAAAAGAAGAGCAGCCGCCGCCTCACGAAGGATGAGAGCGAAACGCTGAAGAAGTGGATCGACGAAGGCGCGAAGTGGCCCGACGGCGTTAAGCTTGTCGCCCGCAAGCAGGAGGGCGGCAAGGAGGACATCTCAGCCGTGGCGGCAGCGGTGCACAAGCGCATCGTGGCAAACACGAAGGAGAAGACGGAGGCAGACATGCAGCCGTACACCGCGACGATTATCGGCACCGACGTGACGTTTGACATGGTGCCGATCAAGGGCGGGAAATTTAAGATGGGCTCGCCGGAGAATGAGGCCGGCCGCAACAAGGACGAAGGCCCGCAGAAGGAAATCACCGTGGAGCCATTCTGGATGGGCAAGCACGAGGTGACGTGGAACGAGTTCCAGCTCTTCATGTATCCCGAGGAGGAAAAGAAGGCGCGTGCTCCGAAGAATCTGCCTGCCGATTTGAACGCGCTGACGGACTCGGTTTCGCACCCGACGCAGCCGTATGTGGAGATGAGCTTCGGCATGGGCACCGACGGCTTCCCGGCGATCTCGATGACGCAGCACGCCGCGAACAAGTACTGCCAGTGGCTGAGCGCAAAGACGGGGCATTTCTACCGCCTGCCGACCGAGGCGGAGTGGGAATACGCAGCCCGCGCGGGAACCACGACGGCTTATTACTGGGGCGACGATGCTTCGCAAATCGGCACCTACGAATGGTGGGGAAAAAATGCGGACTTCAAGTATCAGAAGGTCGGCAAAAAGAAGCCGAACCCGTGGGGACTTTACGACGTCCTCGGCAACGTGGCGGAGTGGACGCTCGATCAATACGACGCCGGCTTCTACGCAAAGATGCCGGCAGCGAATCCATGGAACAAAGCGTCGGCGCCTTATCCACACGCGGTCCGCGGCGGATCGTGGGATGATGAGAATCCAGCCAAGCTCCGCAGCGCAGTGCGCCGTGCGAGCGCGCCGGAGTGGAAACGCCAGGACCCGCAGCTCCCGAAGAGCATCTGGTATCACACGGACGCGCAGTTCCTCGGAATGCGCATCATCCGCACGCTGAAAACACCAACGGCCGAGGAGATGAAGGCCTACTGGAACAGCGGCGTGGAAAAGGATGATCCGCGCCTGAGCAAGGCCGAGTAAATCAGCCGGGCAATCGCTCTACAAAAAAGGCTCCGCATCGCTGCGGAGCCTTTTTTTGTGCACTGGTGAAGGCGCGAGTTACTTCACGAACTCTACATTCACCGGAGCGCCGACCTTTCCGATGATGCTCTTGAACGTGAGCTTCCCCCTCGCAGCGTCGATGGCGTGCAACGCGAGATCGTTGCTCGACTGCCCCGCCGCGATGAGCCACTTGCCGTCCGGCGAAATCCCGAAGCCACGCGGCACTTTCACTTTCGCGTCCGCGATCTCGACTTTCGTGAGCTTTCCGTCCGCGCCAACGGCAAAGACCGCGATGCTGTCGTGGCCGCGATTCGAGACGTAAACGAACTTGCCGTCGGGCCGGCAGTGAATCTCCGCGGTCGAGCTGTTCTTCGGCGTGGCGTAGTCCTCGGGAAGCGTGCTGAGCGTCTGCACCGGGTCGAGCGTCCCCTTCTCCGCATCGTGGACAAAGGTCGTGACCGCGCTCGTCATCTCGCTGTTCACGTAAGCGAAGCCGCCCTTCGGATGGAATGCGAGGTGCCGGGGGCCACCGCCCGCGGGAACGCGACCGCTCTTCGGCGTGTGCGGCGTGAGCGTGCCTTTGTCCGCGTCGAACTTGTAGATGAACACGTCGTCCGTACCGAGGTCGCAGGCATACACGAAGGCGCCGTTTTGATAAATCGCATGAGCATGCGGCTTCTCCTGCCGGCTCTTGTCCGGACCGCTTCCCACATGCTGAATGATGGCTGTCGCCTCGCCGAGCGAGCCGTCCTCTTTAATCGGGAGCGATGCAATCGTGCCGCTGCCATAGCTCGCAGCGAGGGCGTTTTTTCCGGTGGAGTCGACCCACACATGGCAGTTACCGGAATGCTTGGTGGACCCGGTATTCAGCTTCCTGAGCGTGCCGTCCTTTTCGATCGCGAACGCGCCGACTGCTCCGCCGTTGTCTTCCACTACGGCGTACAGGAATTTCCGGTTTGGATGAATCGCGACAAACGAAGGATTCTCCGCTTTGCCAGCCAGACCGAGCAACTTCGCCTCGCCAGTCTCGGTATTTAGTGTGCCGTGGTAGATGCCCTCACTCGCGCCCCCCTTGGTGTAGGTTCCGACGTAAAAGGACAGGTCTGCAGCGATGAGTGGTGTGGACATAAGCATGGAAAGGATGACGTTCTTCATGGTGGAGCACGCTGCGTATTCCAACGCCGGGAAAATGCAAACACGGACGCGGACGGATAATTACTTTGTTACATTTTGAATACACTCGCCGCTTTCCGGACCGCAAATTGGCTGTATGTTCCCGCGACTCACCCGTCCACATGCTACTCCGTTACCTCTCATTTCTAGCCGCCTGCTCGGTCGTCCACAGCCAGGTCGTCATCAATGAATTCGCGGCCGCGTCAAGCGATCGTCTCCTGACATGGACCGCGAATGGCACGCCGCGAATGGGCACGGGAATCCCATGGTACGATTTGCAGTACTCCGATTCGTTCTGGCAGACGGGCGCATTGCCCGCGGGATACGGTTCGACCGTCTCAACGAATCTCCAGACGGCGATGGTGAACAAGACGCAGACGTGCTACTTCCGGAAGACATTCACGGTCTCGCAGGCGCAGTCGGAGATGACGCAACCGCTTACGCTTCAGGTCGATTGCAACGACGGATTCATCGCGTTCATCAACGGCGTGGAAGTCGCACGCGCAAACGCGGGTGCGCCCCAGCACTTCATGTATGCCGGGCAACCCGCGTACAACAACGTGACGGGCGCTGGCGTCGTGGAATTCACACTTCCCACCACGAACACACTGCTCGTTCCCGGAACAAACATCCTGTCGATTCAGGCGATGAACGCGCTGGTGAATCCCGCCGGAAACAACTTTGCGCCTTCGGCAAACTTCCGCCTAAACGCCGGGCTGAAGATTATTACTTCTTCGACGCCGGTCGAATTGACGAAGGCATTCTACGACCACAATTCAGCAACAGGCGCCACCCGGACACGGCAGCGCACCGGGACAACGGATACAAATTCGAGCAGCGGCACGCCGGTCGCCGGCGGCTGGCTCGCATCGGCTACGGACCCGACCACCACCGGAACATGGACAAGCCTCAACATGGTCACCGGCGAAATCCCGGGCGCAGGCTTGGGCGGCTCGGGCGGCCTGCGCTATACGATATCGCAAACTGGGACAAACGGCACGGCCGCGTGGCTGCGTGCGCCTTCGGTAAATATGGTGAACGCTTGGGCGGTGAATTCGCTGAGCCTCGCTTCACTTGGACAAACCACGGTGAGTTTCCGCTACCGCACGACGGGAGATTTGCAATTCGGCCTGCGCATGGATCCCGCGATCGGACAGGAAGCAAACAGCGCGGACGGATTTCCCGTCATCGGCCTTCCGATTGGCGGTGCGGCGGATTACAACTGGGCAACCGCCGCGGGCGGCTATAGCGGAAAGTCCATCTCCGCGGCCGGCGTACAAAGCTCGGTGCTGGGTGGGAGTATCAACATCGGCAACTACGAGGTGATGGTTAACAGCGGCGCAACCAATGGACTCATCACGATGCTTGAGGACAATACTGCAGCCGCCGGCCCGGGCGGCAGCACCGGAATCATGACCGGGCGCTTCGAGACCTGGCCCACCGGCGTGACATCGATGAGTCTATCGGTAAGAAACATCGCGCAGACGGATTGGACAGCGGGCTCGATTTCCGCGGCTCAGTTTCAAAATGCGCGCCTCGCTTTCCGCTGGAAGATTCCGGTAGGCCGGCAACTCCATTTCGCACTCGAACCCAACACTGCCACGACCGCAACAGGCGCGGCGGACCGCGCTAACATTGGCGTGCTGAATGGTACAGGAAACTGGGAGGCATTCACGGCAAGCCTTTCGGACCTAAACAACTCCGCCGCACTCCGGACGAAGCTGAATACGACGTTCAGCACAACGATGAAGCTGTCGTTGATCTACACCGGCACGCCATTTGTCACCGGCGAGAAAGTGTATCTCGATGACGTCAGCCTTTACACGGAGATCGCCGGGCAAACGCTGGACGAAAACCTTCCAAACACCTTCTCGCTCGCATCCGGAGGAACCCTGACTCGCACCATTTCAGGTGCCGGCGCGGGAAGCAACGCGACCAGCGGAACGCTGCAGAACGTGCTCACCGCTTTCAACGATCCCGGCGTCACGGGCATGGCATTCCGGATGGTCGAAGACTCAGCCGCAGGTTCCGACGGTACTCCCGGTTACCTCCGCTGCGAAGTGACCGACGCACCTGATATCGGCGCGCCGTGGGGCTTCAGTCTCACGGGTCCGACAATTCGCAACTGGACCAAGGGCGCCATCACCGTGGCGCAACTCAGCGAGGTCTCGCTCATGATGAGCACGAAGATTCCGAACGGCGTGACCGTCCAGCTCTACGGCGAGCGCATCGGCGGCTCGGTGAGCAATCGCGTGAACCTTGGAACACTGACTGGCAATGGCACATGGCAGAGCGTGACCAAGGAATTTGCCGGAGCCACGAACGTGGAAGCATTCCGGACGGATATGAACGCTGCGAACAGCACGCAGTTTCAACTGACCTTTGTGTTTCCATCCAATCCCTCAGTCGGCGAGCAAATGGCCATCGACGATATTCGCATCCTACCGTGGCGACTCTACACGACGCCGCTTTCGGGCGGCACGGCGGCTAACCAGCAACGCTTCGTCGATTATCTCAATTCAAATTCGCTCATTTCATTCATCCCGACGTTCATCAAAAACACCGTTGCTCCCGCGACAGGCGGCACGTTGTCGATCGACAACTTCCAGGTCACCTACTTCGGCCCGGACCCGAATGCGTTGCAGCAGATCGTAGGGCTCGGTGAATCCGGCTGGAAATACTTTGTCGGTCTCGCGGAGCCGAGCGGCGGCTTGTTCGATCCGATCCTGCTAGCCGGCTTCCCGACACCACCCGGACAGGAGGACGAGTACGACAGCCCGCAAAATTTCCGCGACTGGGTCGAGCTCTACAATACCGGCGCCAGTCCGGTGAACATCGGCGGTTGGGGCCTCAGCGACGAGAAAGACACACCGATGAAATGGACGTTCCCGGCGAACACGACAATTCCGGCCGGCGGCTATCTGGTGGTCATGTGCGACGGTCGCGAGGAGGCGAACGGGTCATCCACATATCTGCACGCGGGCTTTTCGCTTTCCGCGAATGGCGAGGCGATCCGGCTCTATGATGCGGGCGGTGTTCTACAATCCGCTGTCACGAATGTTCCGACGCAGGATTCTTTTCACACCTGGGGACGGAATCCAAACGGCGATGGCTCCTACGGGTTCCTCGATACCGCGACGCCCGGAATCGCGAATATTGGCTCGTTCTACTCGGCACGGGTGAAGACTCCCGACTACTTCGCAGCCGACGGGATTACCCCGTTGCCGGGCGGATTTTACTCCGCCGCGCAAACACTGATTCTCCGCTCCGAGACATTCGATGCCACGATTCGCTATACACTCGATGGCACCGAACCAACGGAGGCGAACGGTACTGTGTATACCGGCCCTATTTCCGTTACCGCGCCTGGCGATGGGAAATCCGCACGGAGCTTCCGTGCGAGAGCGTTCAAGGCCGGCCTCGTATCGTCGGACACGAAGGTTCACAGCTATCTCATCAGCGTGAATGCGAACCTCTCCGGCGTTCCCGCGTTACTGTTCACGGCCGATGCTGGACGAAACTTCTACGCGCCGCACGGCATCATGGCGATAAATGGCGGAACCTATCCGGGTTCGTGGGCGCCAAACGGTCCGCAGAGTTACAACATCCCAATCAATCGCGGCGACGCTTACGAGCGGGTGACTTCCGCAGAGTTATATTACCCCGATGGTCGCGACGGATGGAGGGACGACGTCGGCATCCGCGTTTCCTCCAGCCCCTACTCGCGCCCACTGCTCCGTCTTACCAATCGCGAAGCCTCTCCGTGGGTCAGCGATCACACGCAGAAGCCATCCTTCAACCTCAAGTGGCGCGACGATTACGGCTCCGCAGAAGTCACAGACCCGAGTCTCATTCCAGCCAACGACACGAATACCTACAACGAACTCCGCATTCGCGCTGGAAAGAACGACATCCTCGATCCGTTCATCATCGACGAGGTGAGCCGCCGACTCTACCGCGACATGGGCTGGTTCTCGCCCATCGGAACTATCGGGACCGTCTATTTCAACGGCTCATTCAAAGGGATGTACAACCCCACCGAGCGCGTCCGCTCGAAGATGTTCAAGCAACATTACCGGACCGACAATGACTTCGACGTGCGCTACATTGGCGAGCAGGTGGACGGCGACACCGTGTTCTGGAATGCGATGGTCGCGGCCCTGAATACACACAATACCAGCCCCACTGCGGCCAACTACGCAACAGCCCTCAATTACATCGATCCCGTAAACGTCGCCGACTACTTCCTCACAAACATTTACATCAACACCGAGGATTGGCCCGGCAACAACTGGGCTGCCCAGCGTGAGCGCAGTCCATCCGGCCGGTATCGCTTGGTGATGTGGGACGCGGAAGGCGCGTTCGGGCGTTTTGGACAGGCGGTGAATTACAACACCATCGACAACAAATGCCTCGCAAACACAGAATGTTCGAATTGCTTCCGGCTGCTCTTTCCAAATCCGGAGTTCAAGCTCCTCGTCGCGGATCGGATCAACAAACACTTCTTCAACAACGGACTGCTGGACGACCGCGATACCGTAAACAGCCCGATTGCAAAGCACATCAACTTCTTCAAAGCGAAGGTGGATCCGCTCATTCGCTTCGTCACCAACAATCCAAATGAGAGCGCCGACCTTGGCTGGTACACCAGCCATCAGAATCCCACCACCGGACGCCGCGCTTATCTTTTCGGGACAGCCGCGGGAAGTTTCTCGAATAAAGGCCTGTGGCCCGCCACGCAACCCGCGACCTTCAGCCAGCACGGCGGAATCGTCTCCGCGAACTACCCTCTGACCATCACGTCGCCAAGCGGCGGAACCGTTTATTTTACGCTCGATGGAAGTGACCCCCGCCTCACCGGCGGCGCGGTCTCACCGACGGCACAGATTTACACGAGCGCGATCAATTTGAACTCGCTGACGACCGTGAAAGTCCGCGTGCGCAGCGCGGGTGGAGAGTGGAGCGCACTCACCGAAGCGTATTTCCAACCCGGCGCTGTGCTCCCATCACCTTCGTCACTTGTCATTTCGGAAATCAACTATCACCCGCCGGCACCGACGGCCACGGAAACGGCCCTCGGGTTTACCGATGCAGACGACTTCGAATTCATCCGCCTGACAAACGTCAGCGGAAACCCGATTGACCTTCGCACAACCGAGTTCACCGGCGGCATCACGTTTATCTTCGGCACGGGCGACATTCTCGCGCTTCCCGCCGGCGGCCAGCTTCTGCTCGTAAAACGGAAGGCGGCGTTTGAGGCGAGATACGGGACTACGTTCAGCTCGCTCATCGCGGGCGAGTATGGCGGCGGGCTTAGCAATAGCGGCGAGTCGTTGAGACTCGATATTGTCGCTCCATCCGTCGTCAACATCGCTTTCTTCTCCTACAAGGACGACGGCGATCCGAGCTGGCCGGCAACTCCAGACGGCTACGGGCCCTCGCTCGTGCTCTTGAATCCGGAGTTCGCGCCAAATCCGGCCCTCGGGATGAACTGGGCCGCGAGCGCACAGCCTGGAGGACTGCCGGGCGGCGTAGTCCGGCTTTTGAACTACACGTCCTGGAAGAACCTCTCTTTTGATCCCGCCGACGCAGCGGACAACTCAATTTCGGGTCTCACGGCGGATCCGGATCTCGACGGCATCCCCAATCTCATCGAATACGGGCTCGGTGGAAATCCGCTCTTTAACGACCGTGCGTTACTGCTGCTTCAGCCAACCATTTCAAACAGCGGCGGCACAGACTACCTCACCTACCAATACCGAACGAATGCCGGCGCGAGCGATGCCACGATCACACCGCAGGTCTCGAGCAACCTCACCAATTGGTTCAGCGGCGCGGGAAATGTAATCACGCTCGGCGGACCCTCACTCAGGAACGATGGCATCAACATCTTCCTCGTTCGAGACACCGTGCCGGCCGCAAATGGAAACCGCTACATCCGGCTCCAGGTCGTGGCGCCGTAAGACAAGGTCGGACGTAGAAAAATATTTCAAATATCGCCACGCGCCGGAGACTCCCATCTCCTGCACACATGAATCTTTCGAATGAAGCGCGGCTCGAACACTTCCGGCAGATCACACGCCGGCATTTCCTCGGCAATTGCACGACCGGGCTCGGTGCCGCGTGGCTTGCCGCGCAAGGACTCGCATTCGGCTCCGCACCTTCAGTCCAGCGTGACATGGCACGCCCGCTGGCACCGCTTCAGCCGCATTTTCCCGCGAAGGCAAAGCGCGTCATTTTTCTCCACATGGCTGGAGCGCCGAGTCATCTGGAGCTTTTCGATTACAAGCCGGAGCTCGCAAAATTCGATGGCCAGACGTGCCCGGAGAAATACCTCGAAGGCAAGCGATTCGCCTTCATTCAAGGCATTCCAAAGCTTCTGGGTCCACGGTTTCCGTTCAAGCAACACGGAGCGACCGGCGCATGGTTGAGCGATCGTCTCCCGCATTTTTCAACAGTCGTGGACAACGTGTGCTTCATAAAGAGCCTGCATACCGATCAGTTCAACCACGCTCCCGCGCAACTCGCGATGCACACCGGTTATTCCACGCTCGGCTATCCGTCGATGGGCTCATGGGTCACTTACGGACTCGGCTCCACGAACGAGAATTTGCCCGGGTTCATCGTGCTCCTCAGCGGCGGAAAAACGCCCGATGCCGGCAAGTCCGCGTGGGGCTCGGGCTTTCTGCCGAGCGTTTATCAGGGCGTGCAATGCCGCAGCAAAGGCGAGCCTGTGCTTTATCTCGGAAATCCGGAGGGCGTGAACCGCGATCTTCGGCGCATGTCGCTCGACGCGCTGAATGACATGAATCGCCGTGCACACGCGGACGCGGGCGACCCGGAAACACTCACGCGCATCGTGCAGTACGAAACGGCATTCAACATGCAGGTCAGCGCAAGCGAGGCTTTCGACATCAGCAAGGAATCCGAGGAAACGCGAACGGCTTACGGCGTGAAACCCGGGCAGGAATCATTCGCCAACAACTGCCTGCTCGCGCGCCGTCTTGCCGAGCGCGGCGTACGATACATCCAGCTTTTCCATTGGGGATGGGACTCTCATGGCGCCAACGAAAAGGAGGCTCTCGAAACGGGATTCATCGGCCAGTGCAAGGATGTGGATCAACCGATGACAGCCTTGATCAACGACCTCAAACAGCGAGGTATGCTTGAGGATACGCTCATTGTTTGGGGTGGCGAATTTGGCCGCACGCCAATGCGCGAGAATCGGGGCGGCGTCGAAATGCGCTGGGCCGGCCGCGACCACAATCCCGGCGCATTTACAATGTGGATGGCAGGCGGTGGCGTTAAGCCCGGAACCTACGGCGAAAGCGATGATCTCGGCTACGAGGCCGTAGTCGACCGGGTCAGTGTCCACGACCTGAAGGCTACGATGCTCCATCTGCTCGGCTTTGACCACAAGCGCCTCACCTACCCAAACCAGGGACTCGACCAGCGTGTGACCAACGTCACCAAGCCCTCCAAGGTCGTAAAAGGTCTTATCGCCTGATTCGGAGCCGCGGGAGCACGCTCGAAAAAAGCCTGCTTCCGGCACTGGACTAGCTTGCGCTTCGAAGGCATGTTTCGCGGCCTTTCCGTCCATCCGTCTAATTTTAAACAATCCCGCACGTATTACGTCAGACACTTCATGCACACACTCCGTCCGCTCATTGCCGCATCGATTCTGGGAGCATCAGCTTTCGCACAAAATGGCGTCATTCCCCCGCCACCATCGCTGACTCCGGCCGCCCCCGCAGACGCCGCCGCGCCCGCCGCTGAACTCGGAATTTCCGCGCCCAATTCCTTGAGCGCTGAGGAAAAAGCTCAGGGCTGGCGGCTGCTTTTCGACGGAATGAAACTGATTGGCATGCGCGGCGTGCAGCGCTCCGACCCGCTGTCCTCCGGTTGGAAAATCCAGGCCGGCGAACTGAACTTGCCGAAGGAAATCAGGGACATGGACCGCATCACCGGCGGCGACCTGATTACCAGCGAGCAGTATTACGACTTCGACTTCCGCTTCGAATGGAGGACGAGCGCCTCCTCGGAAAGTGGCGTGCGCTATCTTGTCACCGAGCAAATCGGCAAATCGCCGGAGGGCCTTGAGTACCAGATTATCGATGACGTCCACAATTCCCGCGGGCTCAAAGGGGGCGGAAAAATGCGCTCAAGCTCGCTCGAAGGCGTCCTTCCGCCCGGTGCCAACGCTAAGCTCCGAACCGCCGACCCGCTTGAACGTCGCGGCGATCCATGGAACGAGGGCCGGATTCTTGTCCAAGGCAACAAAGTCCAGCACTGGATGAACGGCGAAATGGTGCTGGAGTTCGAACTCGGGCCGACCCTCCGTAATGCCGCCGCTGCTGAAGGACTGCGAGTTGGTCCCGCTTGGGGCGGCAAAAAGCTCACCCGTATCGCGCTTCTCGATCAAGGAACGGAAGTAGCCTACCGGAATCTGAAAATCCGCGTCCTCACGCCCACTCCGGCAGTCACCGCACGCCCCGGAGTTCCTGCTGCAACTCCCAGTGTCGCCCGCCCGCCGGCACCTCCCGTGAATCCCTATCTTCTTCCAAAGCGGACCACGGTGCCGAAGTAATCGGCGCGGGCACTTGACGCTATCCGCGTAAAGCTCGGATAGCCGAAGCCATGTCCGCCGCTCCAAATACGCTGCTGCCTGCAACGAGCGTATCAGCGCCTGCGTCACGGCTCTTTGCACCGGTTACAGCGTTGATTCCGCCATCGACTTCGATGCGGTAGGCGAGATTTCGCGCGGCACGAATGTCGCGCGCCATGCTCACCTTCTCCATTTGCGATTCCATGAATGACTGGCCGCCAAATCCCGGCTCCACCGTCATCACGAGAACCAAATCCACATCCGCGAGGAACGGCTCGATCGCGGAAAACGGTGTTCCCGGTTTGAGCGAGATGCCCGCGCCTACGCCCGCCGCACGGATGTCGCGGAGCGTGGCTGCCACATCGCATTCAGCTTCCACATGAATCGTGATGTTGCGCGAAAGCTTCGCAAAGCGCGACCAGTAATGGTCGGGACGGGAAATCATGAGGTGCGAATCGAGCGGCTTTGTTGCGACCTTCGCCACGCTCTCGCAGAATGCAGGGCCAAAGCTGATGTTGTCCACCAAGCGACCATCCATGACGTCGAGATGCAGCCAGTCGGCTCCTGCGGCTTCCACAGCGCGAATTTGATCATGAAGCCGGCCCCAGTCGGCTGCGAGAACGGATGGTGCGATAACGATGGGATGCATATGCGAAAGGATGGTTTAACGCCGCGCCCGCGGATCAAGCGCATCGCGCAGCGCGTCGCCTAAAAAGTTGAGCGAAAGGAGCGTGAGCGACATCGCGGCCGCTGGAAATACAAGCAGCCACCAGTAGCTGCGGACCGGATTGATGGCGTTCTTTCCATCGCTCAAAAGACTGCCCCAACTCGCCTGCGGGTCGCTGATTCCCAGACCGAGGAAACTCAGGAAAGATTCATCCAGAATCACCGCGGGAATCGTGAGCGTGAGATAAACGACGACCACGCCGATGAGATTTGGCAGCAAATGCCGCAAGAGAATCCGCACGTGGCTCTGTCCCAAAGCGCGCGCAGCAAGCACGAATTGCTGCTCTTTCAATGCAAGCACCTGACCGCGCACGATGCGCGCCATCGACAGCCACTCGATGAGTCCGAGGCTGAGAATAATCAGCACCACCTTCGCGTAGCCCTTCATTTCCGGCCAGACTTGATGAAGGAGCGCTTCCATTCGCGGCGCAAAAGTGAAGATCGCCACGATGATGATAATCAATCGGGGCACGCTGTGCAGCACTTCCACAAGGCGCATCATGATGTTGTCCGTCCGTCCGCCCACGTAGCCCGAAACCAGGCCGTAGGCTGTGCCGACGATAAAACTGACGAGCGCTCCGCAGAGTCCCACAATCAGCGAAACCCGCGCGCCCTGCAGCACCCGCGAAAAGACATCGCGCCCATTCATGTCGGTGCCGAACCAGTTTGCGGCGGTCGGTGCCGACAGCTTCACCGGCGATGTAGCCTCGGGCGCGTAACGAAAAATCCACGGCCCTGCGACGGCCATGAACACGATGAACCCGAGAACCGCGAGCGCCACGATGGCTTTCGGGTTCTTCATCAATCGCGCAAACGCGCCGGGATGGGTTACGGCTTTACTCATCGAGTTTGATCCGCGGATCGAGGAACTTGTACGCCACGTCCACGACGAGATTCAGGAGCACGAGCAGTGTGCAGTAAATGACAACGGTCCCGCAGCACAGGAATACATCGCGATTGAGCACGGAATTCACAAAGAATCCGCCCATTCCGGGCAGATTGAAAACCGACTCAATCACCAGTGAACCGGTGACGAGATTCGCCGCGAGTGGTCCGATGAAACTTACAACTGGAAGGATGCCGACCTTCAACGCGTGCCGGTATATGACCGAGCGCTCGGCAAGCCCCTTCGCCCGCGCAGTGCGGACAAAATCCTGCCCGAGCACTTCAAGCATGCTCGTGCGCGTGAGCCGGCTGATGTACGCGATAAATGGCCCTGCAAGAGTCAGTGCAGGCAGGAGCAGACTAGACGCACCATTCCACCCGCCGACCGGCAGCCAGCCGAGCCACAGTGCGAAGACGAGGATGAGCGTCGGCCCCACAACAAACGTCGGAAGCGAAACAGCGAACAGCGCGAAGAACATTGTGCCCGCATCCATGAAGCTGTCCTTTTTTAAAGCCGCCATGCTTCCGAGGAAAATGCCGATGGTCGTCGCAAGAAGCAGCGCGACCGCTCCGATGGTGGCTGAAACCGGGACGGTCTGGTCGATCAGTTCGCGAACATCGCGGTCCTTGTATTTCAGACACGATTGAAAGTCCCACTGGAGGATGCCGGAATACTCGCCCTCGTTATTGCGCATGATTCCGAGGTAGCGCGCGAGCTGCGACGCGATGCTGCCGTCGAGGTTGTGTTTCCGCTCCATGGCCGCGAACTGTTCTTTGCTGATGGCCTTCTCGCCCTGTGCAAACGGATTTCCCGGCGCAAGCCGGAGCAGGCAGAAAGTCGCGGAGACTGCGATAAGCAGCACCACAAAAAGCGAAATTATGCGCCTGACTATGAACGTGAACATGAGGCGGCGCAGATAGGCGCGAAACCAGCCCGCTCCGGCAAGCCATTTGTCCGGTTAATGAGCCCGCCGCCGGCTCGTGCATAAAAAAGCCCTCAAAAGCGGCTTGCCACTTCTGCGGAGTTTACTATTGTCCGCGGCCCGCAACCGGAAACGCCAGGGTAGCTCAGAGGTAGAGCAGGGGACTCATAAGCCCTTGGTCGGGAGTTCAATTCTCCCCCCTGGCACTTTCGGCTACTTGCGGTCTCTCCCCCTGCCCCAGTTCCCGCTCGAGTGCCTCCATCGGGAGACCGATGACGTTGGTAAAACTCCCCTCGAAATGCGCGATCATTTCGCCGTTGTCGTCCTGTGCAGCATACGCACCGGCCTTATCGAGCGGGCCGATTCGTGCGTGGTAGGCGCGGAGTTCATCGGGGGTGCGGTGGTGAAAATGGACGCGCGTAATCTCCACGAACGTTCGTTCCCTACCCTGCTCAATCAAGCAGCAGCCGGAATAGACCTCGTGCACCCGACCGTTCAGACGCGAAATCATCGCGAAGGCGTCCTCCATATCCCGTGGTTTACCGAGGACTCGGCCTTCAAAAAAAACCTCGGTATCCACGCCCAGCACCAGCGAATCGGGACGCATACGCGCCACCGCACGGGCTTTCGCGCAGGCATTGGCGAGCACCGTGTCGGCAGGAGAAAGATCCGGCGGCGCGATTTCCTCCACACCTTCCGGGGCCACGACCTCAAAACGGTAGCCGTGCTCCTGAAGCAATGCCCGCCGCCGCGGCGAGGTGGATGCCAGAACGAGAAGAGGCCGGGCATCGAGCCCGGCCTCCTTAAAATTCTCTGATTGCGCCACGCCTATTTCGGAAGCGTCGGAAGGTTCATCGTCTGATAATCCTTCGGAACCTCAAACTCCTTCGCGTCGACTGCCTCTTCAACCGCCTTGGTGACCGTCGTGGTCATTTTGCCCTGACCGCCCGGCAGCGTCGCTTCCGTCTTCACTGGGAAACCGGGGACATCCATTGCTGCAGCATCAGCGGGATTCTGGCCCATCGCCTTGGACAATTTCAGCATCTCCGCTTTCACTTTGTCGGCATTCGGAAAGTCTTTCGCGACCCAGATCTTGGATGTCATTCCACCCATTGTGACTTCGAAGATTTCCGTATTCCAGTCACCGACCTTCTCCGTCTTGCCGGTGGCCTTTGGCTTTGCCTGCGCGGTATCTCCGGCGACTTTCTTCGCCTGCTCCGCTGCCTGCTTCAGCATCTTGGAATCGGCCTTCATCACCATTTTCTGACCGTGCATGATGGTCGACATTTCGCCCGTCGTGCCATCGATGATCATCGACATCGCGCCCGCCGGTCCCGAAGGCATGTCGACGCGGCTCTTGTCGCCTTTAACCTTCATGGTCACCTCGCCGGTGATGATCGGGCTTTCCATTTTCTGGACGATGACAACGTCCGCGCGTGCGGAGATGACGGTGAAGAGGATCGGTGTAATAAGAAGGAGCTTTTTCATAGCATTGCGAGGCTGAGCGCGGAAACGCCTTTGGCAAGGCTATTTATCAGGAAATTGCGCAAATCCTGTTTCGGCTGGTTTTTCACGCATCACCTTCGGTAAACACACAGCCATGGCACTGCCACTCGTCCTTGCAATCGACCTCGGTACATCGTCCACCCGGACGGCATTCTTTGATACCGAGGGCCGCCGCCTCGCGCACACAACGGCGCAGCAGACCTATCCGCTCCTCACCTCGCCGGACGGCAAAGCTGAACTGGAGCCCGGCGCGCTGCTTGGCGCGGTCAAAATGTGCATCGCGGAGTCCCTTCGCCTCCGCCGTGCGGATCCATCTTTGAAGAACCTCGCCATCGCCGGCTTCGGCACATCGTGTTTCTGGCACAGCATGATCGGGTGCACCGCGAAGGGAGAGTCCATCACGCGAGTCATTACGTGGGCCGACTCCCGCTGCCGTGAGGACGCGGCGGCATTGCGCAAGCAATTCGATGAAAAGGAAACCCACGCCCGCACGGGCTGCATGCTTCGCGCGAGCTTCTGGCCGGCAAAATTGAAGTGGCTCAAGCGGATGGACGAGCGGCTCTTTCAGCGCGTCGCGCAATGGATGTCGCCAGCCGAGTGGCTCCAATTCCAGCTCACCGGCGGTGCAAATTGCGCCATCGGCATGGCGACCGGCACGGGGCTTTTCAACCCGACGACGCTCACGTGGGACGCCGGGATGCTGAAGACAGTCGGCATCACGGAAAAACACCTGCGCCCACTCGACGATGCGCCAATCGCTGTCGCTGGTGTGCTCGCGGTGGAACATCCGGAACTAAAAGGCGTGCCGTGGTTCCCCGGAATCGGTGACGGCGCAGCGAGCAATCTTGGCTGCGGAGCTACCAAACCCGGTCTCGCCGCGATTAACGTCGGCACCAGCGCCGCAATTCGCGTAATGCGCGAAGGCAAGGAAGCCCGCGCGCCATACGGACTTTTTTGTTATCGCGTGGACGCATCACGCATACTCGTCGGCGGCGCTGTTAGCAACGCGGGCAACCTTCGCGCGTGGTGCATGCGCGAGTTGAAGCTGACAGACGGCCCTGAAATCGAAGCAGCCCTCGCCGCACGCCCAGAACCGGCGCACGGACTCGTTGTGCTTCCGTTTTGGACCGCGGAGCGCGCGCCGACATGGAACGAAGATGCAACGGGCGCGATCCACGGAATCCGTCAAAGCACCACCGCGCTCGATATGCTGCAGGCAATCACCGAAGCAACCTACCACCGGATCGCCGGCATCTCCGAGCTCCTCTCCGCGGGTGAAAAATCAGCACCGAAGCTCATCGTGAGCGGAGGAATCCAGAAATCGGCGAGCGCACTCCAGCGGCTTTCCAACGTTCTCGGGCAGACGGTCTACCCCAACGACGAACCCGAGGCTTCGCTCCGCGGCGGTGCCGTGTACGCACTCGAAAAACTCGGCTACCCGATTCCGCAATCCAAACTCACCCAAGGTGTGCGACCATCCGGAAAATGCACGCGCCTTTACGCCGCCGAGCGTGAAAAACAAAGGCGCCTCGAAGCTGCGCTCGCTGCACTGTGAGAGCGATGCGCGCACTGCTTCTGCTGATTGCCTGCACTGCCATGCTCCGCGCGGAGACGCAGAAATTTGCCTACGAGAAAGCGGAAATGGGCATCCGCTTTACCGTGACCCTCTTCGCCGAAAACGAGGAGACGGCAAAACGGCTGGCCGACGGAGCCTTCGCAAGAATCGCGGAACTGAACAAAATCTTCAGCGACTACGAGGACGACAGCGAACTCTCCCGGCTCTCCCGAACATCTGGCACCGACGCGAAAGTTCCGCTTAGCGCCCCGCTCTGGCACGTGCTCGAACGCAGCATCCGCCTCGCGGAGGAATCCGGCGGCGCTTTCGATCCCACCTGCGGCCCCCTCACAGCCACGTGGCGACGCGCACGCCGAAAAGGCGAACTCCCCTCGCCTGCGCTGGTTGAAGAAATGAAGGCTCGCTGCGGATGGCGGAAGCTTCGCCTTTTACCGGATGAAAAGAGCGCACTTCTCGCATCGCCCGACATGCGACTCGACCTCGGCGCAATCGCTAAAGGATACGCGTGCGACGAAGCGCTCCGGTTTCTTCGCGAGAAAGGCCACGGCGTCGCGCTGGTGGCCGGCGCCGGCGACATGGCGGCAGGCGAACCACCACCCGGACGCAAGGGCTGGCGAATCGCTATCGACGCGCTGGACACCGCAGACGGCATCGCGAAACCTGACACTGTCATCGTCGAAATCGCGAACTGCGGCATCGCCACGAGCGGCGACCGCTTTCAGCGACTCGAAATCGAAGGAAAGCGCTACTCGCATATACTCGATCTCCGAACCGGCGTTCCTGTCACCGACCATAGTCTCGTTTCTGTAATCGCGCCGGATTGCATGACGGCGGACTCCCTCTCCACAACACTGAGTGTGCTTGGCCCGAAGGACGGTTCCGTGCTCGCGGCAAAATACAACGCCGTCGCCCGATGGCAGCGCCAGCCTGCTCAGGAGGTCGAAATCATCGCGACGCCGGGCTGGGAAAAGTGGATCTTCCCCGAGCCTTCAAAGTAATAACACTTACCGATTGCCCGACTGCGCCCCACACGCTTTCTGTAAGCCATGCCACGTCCCACCCAACCGGTCCGCAATTCGCCGAAAGGAAGCGACCCGCTCCGCTCACGACCTCCCCTCGAACGCATGCTTCAACTCCATCGGCAGATTCAGGCCGGGCGTTTCCCAAATTGTCGTAAACTCGCCGAAGAACTCGAGGTCTCCGCAAAAACCATCCAGCGCGACATCGACTTCATGCGCGACCGCCTTGGACTCCCTATCGAATACGACCAGCTACATTTCGGCTTCATCTACACGGAGCCGGTGACGCACTTCCCGAGCGTCGAAGTTTCCGAAGGCGAAATCGTCGCGCTGTTCGTCGCGCAAAAAGCCCTTGAACAATACCGCGGCACACCATTCGAGAAGCCGCTCCGAACTGCGTTTGAAAAGATTTCGAGCGGACTCCGCGATCAGATCGGCTTCCAATGGAATGAAGTGGACTCCTCCATCTCATTTCGCGGTATTGGGACGAGCGTCGCCGATTTGGAGCTTTTCGACACGGTGAGCCGCGCGGTCATGGAATCCACCGAATTGGAATTGGATTACAAAAAGCTCGGCGGCACACGCCACGAGTCGCGCCGAGTCCAACCCTACCACCTCGGCTGCGTAGAGAATCAGTGGTATCTCTTCGCATTCGATCTCGCCCGCAAACAGCTCCGCACTTTCGCGCTACCGCGCATGAGAAACGTCCGAGACACCCGCGAGCCCTTTCTGCGCCCCCCGGACTTTTCGATCAACAGCCACCTCAGCGGGAGCTTCGGCGTTTTTACCGGCACGGGCAGTCACAACATCTGCGTGCGATTCGATGCATTTGCCGCACAGCTCATCGCCGAGCGCCAGTGGCATCCTTCACAGAAAATCGAATGGCTTGGAGACGGATCGCTCGAACTGAAAATGACCATCGCAACGCTTGAGGAAATCACCCGTTGGATTTTGAGTTGGGGCACACACGCGACCGTCGTCGCGCCCGCCGAACTGAAAAAGGCGCTCGCGGACACAGCTCGCGAGTTGGCATCCCGTTACGCATAAATCTGCGGGATTCACGTTCGCGCCCACTCGACAAAGCGGCGCACAAATCCGTACATTTACGCTATGAATGGCCCAAACCGCACGCCGACGCCCGATGACTCGCCGGACGGAAAATCCTACTACATCCTCCGACGCGGAGAGATTCTTGGTCCATTCCATCGTTCGTCACTTGAGGATCTCGTGAAGGAAGGCCGCATCGAATACGACGACTTTGCCCAGGAAGTCGGTGATTCCGAGTGGTCGCCACTCCGCTGGGTTCTAAAACCCGCAAGTGCCGAGGATCTCAAAGGCGCACACGCACCAACTTGGCGAACCCTGATAAAATGGGCCTGGCTCCGATTGCGTTACAGCCTCGATGAGAACTCTTTGTCGTCCGGCTGGGTCTGCCTCGGTATCGCCCTCGGCGGACTATTTCTCTCTCGGTGGCCGGCAGTGCTCTGGGCACCTTGGGCGGTGCTGGCATTCTTTGGCGGAATCGCACTCTATCGCCACGAACGGACGACCGCCGGCATCTCACTCATGCTGGCGTCGGCGATTGTTCCGGGTGCACTGTGGGCTTACTTCTGGAAGAACGCCGTTTGAAATCCCACGTGAGTGAAACCACATTGAGGAATCGGGCTACACGTCACAAATCCGCACGCCCTGCGCGAGCGATGCGACTTTGTCCGGGATGGTCGGGATGAACTCCTGTCCGACGAAGCCGTCGTACTTGATTTCGATGAGCGCCCTCATCAATGCCGGGTAGTTCAGCTCCTGCGTGCCGTCAATTTCGTTCCGTCCCGGAACGCCGGCGGTGTGGATGTGGCCGATGAAATCCTTGTACTGATGCACGCGCGAGATGCAGTCGCCGTGCATGATTTGCACATGGTAGAAATCGAACAGCACCTTGCATCGCGGTGAGCCCACTTGTCTGCAAATCTCGACGGTCCGCTCCATCGAATCGCAGAAATAATCCGGGTGTCCTTTCATCTGGGTCGCGACACGACTGTTGAGCATTTCCACGCAAAGCGTGACTTTCTTCTCCTCGGCAAATCCCACGATTTCCTTGAGCCCGGCGACCATGTTCTTGATTCCCTCGTCGTCGGAAAGCCCACGGCGGAACCCGCTGAATGTGATGATTCTCTCGACTCCCGCGGCCGACGCGGCTTCGATGTTTTGACGCAGTTTCGCGTGGCACTCGGCCCATTCGTCGCGGTGCGCGAAACCTTTGGCAAAGCCGTGACTGCCTGCGATTGCACACGTGAGTCCGAGCTCCTTCAACATCGGCCAGTGCTTCGGGTCGCAGAGTTCCACGGATTTCAGACCCATCGCCGCGGCATGCTTCGCAAGTTCCTCGACGGGCATTGGATTGAAACACCAAGGGATGACCGATTGCCTGATGCGACCGTTTTGGATTTTATACGGCGCATCCTGCGCGACAGCGGTTGCTGCGACTCCGGTGGCGATAGTGGTGATTGCAGTGCGACGGTTCATGGAATTCTTCTTCGTCGAAACCGCGCAGTAGCGGAAGCAGTTATTTCGGGCTCAATCCTTTCTGAACTCCAGCGCAGCACCCCGCCCCAACATGGCCGCGACCTTCTTCGGAAAATCCCATGCGACACTCTCGCCACCGCGAATCAACACCCGCGTTCGTTCGGCGGCCATCGCTACAGCTTGCGGCACATCGAAAAAGCGAAGAATGCCGGGATAAACCGGACCGTCGGCATGCGATTCCGGCGGCGTTTTGAGTTCGATTTCGGAAATCCCATCCTCGAACTGTGAGGCATACAGCGCGTTGATTCCCATCCGCCCTTCACCCCGCAATCGCAAATTCGCCTTCGTATACGGAGTCTCGCGGAGCAGCGCGATGGCGCGGCGGATGTCGTAAGTTTGCATGCCATCGAGCGTCTCACCGAGCAGATAAAAACGCCGCAAACGCTGCGTCTGCGTCTTTTTTGCGCCGCTCCATTCGGTAGATCCGACGCCGCGCGGACAGATAAATGCCAGCGCCTTTCCAGTTCCAATCAGTTCTTTGGAAACAGTGTTGAACACAGCGAGCGGAGGAACCTTGAGTTCGTTGAAGTTCGCGGGATTCCCCTCCGGCAGCAGACTGCTCATTTCCGCCCACCGCTTCGCATCAAGGACCTCCAGCGTCACTTCGCGAATATCCTCCGGTTTCACCGCCTCATCGCAAAGCACCCACATCCGAAGTCTCCACGGTTCCTGCGGCGTGAAATCCCAGAATTGGACCGCCACTCCGTTGACTGACACTCCACTTCGCGGTGCTGTCACCAATTCACACGGTTTTGCCGGCCAGGCCGCAAACACGGTTCGCTGGAGTTCCTTCATGAAAGTCGCGCGCTGTTCATTCCACGCGGCGGCGCTCTCCGGAGATTTCACGAGCGCGCGCGGAACGAAGGTTTCATCGGCAACGGTGTTGATCTGGTCCTTTGGATTTTCTGCGAGGACCCGCAGCGATTCCGGCTCGGAACGCTTCTTTGCGGGTTCATCGATCAACGCCATGGCGTCCGCGCCTTTTAGAAAACGCTCAAACCAAGCAAACGCGCCGATATTCAGCGGCTGCAAATCCTTGTGCGGTCCCTCCGCGATCTGAAGGCCAAGTTTTTCATCCGCGCCCAGCGCCTTATAGACTTGCCGCACACGCGCGTGCAGCGAAATGACACCATCCAGCGGAAAAATGGAATCCTTGTCGGTGTTGGAAATCAGAAGCGGACGCGGGGCCACGAGCGCTGCGACGCGATCGTAATCCCATCGGCGATAATTCACCATGAACATGCAGTCGCAGTGCCCTTCCACCGCACCATCAATCACATGGTTCCGCAACGTCGTGATACCCGCCGTCGGCGCCGCGACTTTGATGCGATCATCGAGCGCGGCAATCCACCAGGAATACGCGCCGCCGCCGCTGCGTCCCGTGACGCCAAACTTCGCCGGATCCACGTCCGACCGCGTCTCGAGGTAATCCAGAGCACGAATCCCGCTCCATGCCTCCAGCCCCGCGGGCGTGTATCCACGCGACACCCACCACCAGCGGTCGAAGCTGTATGTCCCGTGATGCTCGCCACGGATTTCGCCGAGCTGGACCGTATCGAGAATCAGACATACGTATCCATGCCGCGCAAACCAGGCGCCGTGGTGCTCGTAGCCCGTTTTGTTACCAAGGCTGCCGCCGTCCTTCGCCTTCATGTTACTATGACCGCAGACGTACAGGATCGCCGGCAATCTGCCCTGCGGCTGCGGGGGACGGTAAAGGTTTGCCGTCACATAAAGCCCGGGCTTTGTGTGAAAGTGCAGCTTTTCGACGACGAAACCATCGCCGGCAACTTCACCAGTCGTCACGACGTTCAGCGGTGTTCGCTCCGGCATCGGCGACAGACCGAGCATCTCTGCCAGTTCCGCTTTTCCCGCAGCGCGCATCCGCTCCCATTCCGCGCCGTTTGACGGCACGGGCTGTGGTCGCTTTTCGATATCGGCGACGCGGAGTTCAAAATAGCGCGCGAGCGTCGAGGCGGAGTCCGGCTCGGCAGCGAAGGAAGCGAAGGCGAGGATCTGGAAGAGCGTGAGCAGGCGCATACAGGCGCGAACCTGTCAGGTCCACGCAGCGCGCTCAACCCGCAAGTCGCAGCTTAAAAAGGCAGCGGGAACTTCTTCGTGAAGCCCTTCACTTCATCGCGAATTTTTGCGAGTTCAGCGGGATTCTCACGAGCTTCGAGGGCGCGGTGGATGAAGTCGGCGATGTCCATCATCTCTTCTTCCTTCATGCCCCGTGTCGTCACCGCCGGTGTGCCGACGCGGATGCCGCCGCCCTTGCTAATCGGTTCCGTATCAAACGGGATGCCGTTCTTGGTCACCGTGATTCCGGCGTGGTCGAGTGTCGTGCTCGCGAGCGCGCCGTTCAGGCCTTTCGGACGCAGGTCGACCAGCATGAGGTGATTATCCGTGCCGCCGCTGACAATCCGGTAACCGTGGTGCGCAAGGCGCGCGCTGAGTGCTTTAGCATTCGAAACGATTTGCTGCGTGTAGGTCTTGAATGAAGGTTGCAGAGCCTCGTGGAAGCAGACGGCTTTCGCCGCGATGACGTGCTCCAGCGGACCGCCCTGAATGCCAGGAAACACCTGACCGTCGATTGCCTTTGCATACTTCTCCTTGCAAATAATCAGGCCGCCACGCGGTCCCCGCAGGCTCTTGTGTGTGGTCGTTGTCGTAAAATCCGCAAGCGCACACGGGTTTGGATGCACGCCGCCCGCGACGAGGCCAGCGATGTGAGCCATATCCACAAACAGCAATGCACCCACCTTGTCCGCGATTGCGCGCATGCGCTCGAAATCGATGATTCGCGGATAAGCACTTGCGCCCGCGGTGATCATTTTCGGCTGAACTTCGATCGCCATCTTTTCGAGCGCATCGTAATCAATCCGCTCGTCCTTCTCGCTGACGCCGTAGTGCGTCACGGTGTAGAACCGTCCGCTGAAATTCGCTTTGTGCCCGTGCGTGAGGTGGCCGCCATGCGCGAGGTTCATGGTCAGAATGCGGTCACCCGGCTGAAGCACGGAAAAATAAACCGCCGTGTTCGCCTGCGATCCGGAATGCGGTTGAACATTCACGTGTTCTGCTCCTGGAAACAGCTCCTTCGCGCGGTCGATCGCGAGTTGCTCGGTAACGTCCACATTCTCGCAACCGCCGTACCAGCGCTTACCGGGATAACCCTCGGCATATTTATTGGTGAGGCAGGAGCCCTGCGCTTCCATCACCGCGCGGCTCGTGAAGTTCTCCGAGGCAATCAATTCGATGCCTTCGAACTGCCGCTTGTGCTCTTCCTGAATCGAGTGAAACACCGCGCTGTCCACCTCGGCCAGCGAGCGCCCACCAGCACAGGAGCCGCCCGCCTCAATCTTCTGCACGCGCGCCTCGTGGCGTCCGCCTTCAAACTCGGTCGTGAGGAATGCCTCCACGATCGCCGCCGCCTGATTCGGCGCGACATTTGACGCGCCCATGCAAAGCACGTTGGCGTTATTGTGACGGCGGGTCGTTGCGGCATCGGAGGCATTGGTCACGAGCGCCGCCCGGATTCCTGCGTGGCGGTTCGCCGCGATGCTCATCCCGATGCCGGTCTTGCAGAACAGAACGCCAAAATCCGCTTCGCCCGCGAGCACCTGCTTGCACACCAGTCCGGCGTAATCCGGATAATCGACGGAATCCGCGGAGTTAGTTCCGAGGTCGTGCACGACAAGTCCCTTCGCTTTGAGAGCGTCGGCGACTGCGCGTTTCAGTTCCACGCCGCCGTGGTCGGCGCCAAGCGCGATGCGGGTGGTCTGCTGCGTTCCGGATGGGGCCGTGGTTGTGGTCGTTTGGGTCATTTCGGTGGTGTCGATGTGCTTGATGATGCTTGGGATTGCTTTGGAAAGATGATCACGTGTGGCGATGTATGCGTGGATGCCCATTCCGATCGGGTCCGGCACTTCCGGACGCGCAGCCAGCGAAGGCTCGAATTCACAGGCGAGCCACGCCTTTTGCTCCGCCTCGGGGAAGAACGTGAGGATCGCATCGAGATGCGAGCGCGTCATGCCGTAGATGTGCGTGGCCCAGCGAACGAGCTCGTCCGTGAGCGGCTGTGAGCGGATGTCGCGAATGTCGACGCCGATTTGCCTGCAAGCTTCTACGCCGTTCTCACTCGGGCGTTGTCCGTAGCCCGTCGCCACACCGGCGCTGGCCACCTCCACATCCTTCCGGGCGCGCACGGCATGCCGGAAAAGCCCTTCGGCGATCGGGCTCCGGCAGATGTTTCCAGTGCAGACAAATAGGACGCGTTTTATTGTGGCCACGGTTTTGAAAGCGGAAACGGTAGGGTTCCGAATCGGCGCGATCAACTGCCGAATTGCCGGTGCATCACAAAATGTTTTTTTTCGCGCGCTTGCGCTTCCGTTTTGTTTCGGCGCACGTTCCGGCATGGAAATGAAACTGCCAGCAAACTTCACCGAACGAGTATTCCCCGCATTCAGCCTCAGCCGGCTGCTTCGCACGGTTTTCGCACCAAAAGGCGGCGAGCGCGTGTGCATTCTGATTGATCTGAAGAATCCCCGCGAAGTCGAGGGCATGGGATTTTTAAAGGACCTCACGCTCACCATTCAACGCCACGCACATGACGTATTTTACCAGGGTCTGAAAAACGGCGTCCTCTCCGAACTAAATCTCCGCGGAGGCGAGCTGTACGCCTACGAGATTACCGGCGGAAGCAACCTTGATATGGCGGACGAGGTCTTCGCGCCGGATGGCCGTCAACTGAGCTTCGAAAAGGACATCTATCCGAACTACGACATCATCCTCTGCATTTCCACCTACTCAGCCACTGCGCCGCTCACTGCGTTTGCGAAAAAGTACGGTTTCCGCGGAGCCACGATGCACGGCATGAACCCCATCATCCTCGCGACTGGACTCGCCGTGAATTACGACGACGTCAGCGCCGAAGCAGAAAAGCTGCGCCTCGGAATGACGAACGCCGACTGGATTGAGATCGACCACGAGTTCGAAGGACAGCGCTCCACGTTGCACATCGACCTTGGTCGTCAGGACGCCCAGAAATCGCACGGCCTCTGCCGCGGCGGTCCGGACATCGCGAATCTTCCGGCCGGTGAAATCTACTACGTTCCGACGGGCGTCGAAGGCTCGTTCCCGATGAAATACGAGGACGGCACGATAGGCCGCCAGCATGTAACGAAAGGCCGCGTCTTCCGCGCTGAACTGCTACGCGGAAATCCCGCCACGATCGAAGAACACAACGCCCGGCTGCAAAGCGACCCGGTCACCGGCGAACTCGGCGAACTCGGTTTCGGCACGCAGCGCCTGCCCGTGAGCGGTAAGGATATTCAGGACGAGAAAATCCTCGGCACAATGCACGTCGCCACGGGCCGGAGCGATCACCTCGGCGGTAAACTCACTCCGGACCGATTTGCGAATCGCAAAAACGCCACGCACGACGACATCCTGTTTTCACCAACCAAGACACCCGACATCCGGGTGCCTCAGGTCCGCATGAACCGCAATGGCGAGATCGTTGTCCTCATCGAGAACTACGCCCCTGCCGCCTACATGCGCGGGCTGCTCGGCGAAGCGTAGAGATTTCTCTCGTCACACAGATTAATCCCCGCGAAAACGCGCGGCATGACCGTAGAAGCGCGCATCACTCCCATTTGGAAAAAGCAGAAACTTCTGCTCGGACTTTTGATGCTCGGATTTGGAGCATGGTTTCTTTTCGACGGCCTCATCGGCTACCCGAAAAGCGACGAACGCTACCGGGCGCTCGAGAAACTCAGCGCGGACAAATCCGAGTGGCCGGCGCTGGCCAAGCAGCACAACATCGGACGGGTGCCGGAAAAGTTTCTGGGCCCCGGAAAGGTCATCGAGCAATTCGTCGCCGCTGGAATCACCGGATTGGTCGGACTCGGGATTCTGGCTTACTGGTTCTCGCAATTGAAACGCACGGTCCGCATGGACGACGACGCAATCACTACCGCAGCGGGCGTTCGCGTCCCATTCAGCGCAATCACCGGCGTGGGGAAAAAGCTCTGGGAAAAAAAGGGGATCGCGAAAGTGCGCTACTCACTCGAAGGCAAGGATGGCGAATTCGTCGTGGACGACTACAAGTTCGACACCAAGCCATCGCGACAAATCCTCGAGGAAATCGAGCGCCGCCTGATCGAAAGCCACACGAAGTAGCCTCGGCTTTCCGAGCCGTCACGCAGTCCGACGACTCACCGACGCCGCCACGGAGCACTTGGTCTCACTGTTCCTTCGCCAGCCGGATTGAACGCACCTTTACCCAATCTCCCTCCGCACCTTTCGCAACCGGATCGAAGCGCAACTGCGCCATGGGGCCCGCGTAGCTTTTTGAATCAGCGAGGCGCACTCGAACCGGGCGCATTTCCCCGTCGCCGGTGATTGGAAATGAAATCGCATCTTCACCCCGCGGCGCCGATTGGCCATGGCGCACCCAATAGACCGTCGCGTTCTTATCGGCCGTCTTGAATGCAGCTTCGATCGTCAGCACCGGCGCGTCCTCCGCATTCCAGAATGTGCGCGGGCTGAGGAGTTGCGGATCATTTCCCAGCGAGTTGACATTGAGCATCCCTGTCACCGGCCAGCCGGAATCCGACGCGTTTGCGTAATTCCATCCCATCCTCGAATTCTCGAAGCTCCAGGCAGGAGGCTCGCGTCGGGCTGTCTTTGCCGCGCGCTCACGGATTTCCGAAAGCGATCCCGGCACAACCTCGTAGCGGTATTCATGAACGATGTTGAAATCGATAATCTCCGTCCCTAGTGGCGCCAGATAACCGGTGCTCGCACCACGGGGATCATTCGGACCCGGTTTCCCGGCGAAGCCGCCGGTGAACCGCACCACGCCCGGAGCGATGAGCCCCACACCACGGTCGTCTTTGTCGAGCAACGCAGACCATTGTTCCGTGGCATCCCAAAACGCCCACGGATGCTTTGTCTGCGGTTTCGGAATCACCTGAACCGCGTCGCCGGAAAACGGTTTGGCGCCCGTGTAGCTCACCACGCGGTGAAACGGCGCGTTTGCATAAAGCGCGGGCATTTCCTGATGCCGCGCCGGATAGCGCGTCTTATCGGCCCGCGCGTTTGTGAGTCGCGAACGTGCTTTCAGCGCGATGCCATCGAGTTCCAGCCACGACTCGAACACACACTCCGCGGGAATATTGTTCAGCGGCCACTGCAGCGGGATGCATTTCACGTAAAGTGTCCGTCCGTCGTTGCGATGTTCGAGCGTCTTCGAGCCATGCTTGAATTCATCGCCCGCCTGCACCGGATTCCATCCGAGATGACGCCAGTGGTCCGCGGGCTTTTGTCCGCCGGACTCAAAAGGAACCGGGCCCGAGTAATACGACATCTGAATCTGCCGGCCATAGTCGTAGCTGTTTACCAAGTTCTCCCCGCCATCGCGCGACAACCACGTGATCGCGCCCCCGAGCGAGAGATCCACCCCGACCTTCACCCGACCATTGTCGAGAAAGCTCATCTGCGGCTCCGCGAAAAGCGGCGTCGCAACCAGAGCAAGCAACGCGACTCGCTTCACGCCACTCACTTCTTGAGTCCCCAAATCGTCTCCATCAGCGCGTAAATCTCCGGTTCGGCGCGTTTCAATTCTCCCGGCACAAACGGATAAAAGTCATTCGAGCCGAAGAAACTCTCCGTCATTTCGGCAAAGAACTCCTTTTGATCCGTCATCCCATAATGCTCCCGATCGCCGCCCGTGGAGGTCGGCACCGACTTGTATTTTCCACTGTCGCGGAACTTCTTCCACACCTCCTTGATTCGCGGTTCCTCAAAACCGAGCACTTGATCGTGGTAAGCGTGCGCCAGCTCGTGCAACGCGACCCACGGCATCCGCCGCGTCTCGGAAGCGGACAGTAAATCCTTCGCTTCCGGAACGTGGACGCACTTTACAAGGTCGGCGCTGAAGCCCTTGGCGCGCAGCCAGTCCGCCCCGGGATGATACTGCATCGCCTTGAGCCCACCGTAATCGAGGTCCACCTGAATGACGACCTTCCGAAGCTCCGCCAGTGGCTTTTCCGGCATCACGAGCGTGATCATAACAAGGTGCGCCTCCAACGCCTTGAGCGCACGTTTCCCCATTTCCGCCTGCTCGCCGGAAAGGAGGCGATCATCGACACGCACCTTCCAGCCTTCAATCTCGCGAACGGTGTGCGCGGTCGGGAGATTTGGTTTTGGAATCTCCGTGATCGGCTCCTTCGCCATTACAGAAGCGGAAGCGAAGATAGCCATGGAAGCATGAAGCAGAAAGCGCGTCGTTGTATTCATCGTGCGGATAAGATTGCTTGAGCCCGCATCTTTGAACATTCGCACGGACTCCGCACCGCAAATCGCAAATCGAGACAAGATTCCGATTGCCGAAAGGCAAACGCCGCCATAATTTCCACGCCCTTCTAAACGGCGCTATCGTCTAGAGGCCTAGGACACAGCC
>SXWH01000012.1 GCA_005791535.1 Verrucomicrobiaceae bacterium
GGCAGCGGACGGAAATACAAGGACTGCTGCGGTAAGGCGTAGTTTTCAGTAAGCTAAAAAAGCAGCGGCCACACCCGGAAGGTGTGGCCGCTTTTTTGTTTTGAACTGACTATAGCCGTTTACACCGGATTCTGAGGCCCGCGGTGTGGTTCAGCGCCAGGAGCACCCGGCTGCGGTCCCATCGGAGGCTTGGGTCCATCAAAGGATGGGCCCTGCGGCTGAGGGCCACGCTGGAATTGTTGCGGGCCTTGGTGCATGCCGCGGCGTCCTTGGAAGTTGCCGTGCTGAGGTCCCATGGGCGGCTTGGGGCCATCGAAGGAAGGGCCCTGAGGCTGGGGGCCACGCTGGAATTGTTGCGGACCTTGCTGCATGCCGCGGCGTCCTTGGAAATTGCCGTGCTGAGGTCCCATGGGAGGCTTGGGTCCGTCGAATGAAGGGCCTTGCGGCTGAGGGCCACGCTGAAATTGCTGCGGGCCTTGGTGCACGCCGTGGCGTCCTTGGAAATTGCCGTGCTGAGGTCCCACTGGAGGCTTGGGGCCGTCGAACGAAGGGCCTTGCGGCTGAGGGCCACGCTGGAATTGCTGCGGGCCTTGGTGCATGCCGCGGCGTCCTTGGAAGTTGCCGTGCTGAGGTCCCATCGGAGGCTTGGGGCCGTCGAACGAAGGGCCCTGAGGCTGAGGGCCACGCTGGAATTGCTGAGGACCTTGGTGCATGCCGCGGGGGCCTCGGAAGTTGCCGCGTTGAGGTCCCATCGGAGGCTTGGGGCCGTCGAACGACGGGCCTTGCGGCTGAGGGCCACGCTGGAATTGCCGCGGGCCTTGGTGCATGCCGCGGCGTTCTTGGAAATTGCCGTGCTGAGGTCCCATTGGAGGCTTGGGTCCATCGAACGAAGGGCCCTGCGGTTGAGGGCCACGCTGGAAATGGCGTGGATCACCAAAATTGCGCGGCGCTTCAGCGCGGCGAGAATCGCGGCGCTGCTCTCCACCGTCGCGGCGGAAATCGCCGTCGCGAGGGCCGTGGGTGCGATCACCTTGCGGCCGCGGACCGGCGTTGCGATCGGGATTGGTAGCGGCATCCGGGCGTCCAGGTATGTGGAACTCATCCGGTGCGATTTTTCCATCGCCGTTGCGATCCATTTTGCGGAGCGCTTCGGTGGCTTTATCGATTTCAGCGGCGTCCACGGTGCCGTCGTGGTTTGCGTCGAGCAGGCCGAACATGCCGGCAGCAGGCCGCTGCACAGGTGCGTGCTGGGCTTGCAATGGCTGCGGATTATTCTGAGCCGCGAGGGGCAGTCCGGAAAGGACCATGGCCACCGCGGCGATTAGCGTATTTTGTGTTTTCATGTAGTGAATGCTGTGGAGTTTTCCGCCGGTTCGAGCCGGTCGGCTCATCCTGTAAAACGCCGCGCTCTGGCATTTGGTGCAAAAAATATGCGGGAGTTTTGTTAAGCTCGTGTAAGTCCAGCGCGTCCATCTTTTGTCCGTGTCCAATTCCGATCTTCCAATCTACGAACTCGAATCCGCCATCGCCGGTGTGCTGCGGCAGAATAACCGTCTCATTCTTCAGGCCCCAACGGGTTCGGGAAAGAGCACGCAGGTCCCTCAGATTGTGCTCGATCATGGTCTGGCGGGTGAGGGGGAGATTGTCGTATTGCAGCCGCGCCGGCTCGCGACACGGATGCTCGCGCAACGCGTCGCCTTTGAGCGCAAGTGCCCCCTTGGCGAGGAGGTCGGTTACCAGATCCGGCTCGACCGCGTTTGCTCGAAGGCGACGAGAATCCGGTTCGTGACGGAGGGTGTTTTGCTGCGGCAAATGATTTCCGACCCGCTGCTGCGTGGAGTGTCGGTGCTGGTCTTCGACGAGTTTCACGAGCGTCATCTCTATGGCGACATCACGCTCGCCCAGGCTCTCAAACTTCAGGAAGCCAGGCGGCCTGACTTGCGGATTATTGTCATGTCGGCGACGCTGGAAACCGCCGCGCTCGGGAAGTATCTCGCGCCGTGCGAGACTCTCACGAGCGAGGGGCGGATCTTTCCAGTTGAGATTCGCTACCTCGACCGTGCGATCAATCCGGATGAATGTGCCGTGTGGGATGCCGCCGCAAATGTGCTCGAACAACTGGCTCCGCTCACCGAGGGCGATGTGCTGGTCTTCATGCCCGGTGCGTATGAAATCCAGAGGACGATTCAGGCGATTCGAAACTCCCGTGGCGGTTCCGGATTTGTCGTGTTGCCGCTTCACGGAGAACTTCCGCCAGGCGAGCAGGACGCAGCGATTTCGCGCTATGAAAAGCGGAAGGTGATCGTGAGCACCAACGTCGCCGAGACGTCGTTGACGATCGATGGTGTGCGCGTGGTGATCGATGCCGGGCTTGCGCGAATCGCGAAATTTGATCCGCACCGTGGAATCAACACGCTGCTAGTCGAGCGAATCTCCCGCGCGAGTGCCGACCAGCGTGCGGGCCGTGCCGGACGCACGGCACCGGGTGTCTGCTTGCGCCTGTGGACCGATCGGGAACATCGCGACCGCGCGGCTCAGGAAATCCCGGAGGTGCGGCGTCTGGATCTCGCCGAGGTTGTGCTTACTTTGAAGGCGGCGGGTGTGGATGACGTATCGTCATTCCGGTGGCTCGAACCGCCCGACCCAAAGTCGCTGTCCCGTGCGCTGACGCTGCTGGAGGACATCGGTGCAATCGATGCTGGAACCGGCGGAATCACCGATATGGGACGCCGGATGCTCGCGTTTCCCGCGCATCCGCGCTACGCACGGATGCTTCTTGCCGCGGATGCGGCCGGCTGTGTTTCCGCGGTTTGTGAAATTGCGGCGCTGACGCAGGGTAAACCCGTGCTTCCGCGGGCGAATGGAAAGCAGCAGCAGGAGGAGCGTGAGCGATTGCTCGGGACCGGGGCGGAGAGCGATTTGTTCATGATGATGCGGGCGATGCGAATCGCCGCGGATGCGGGCTTCAATCCGCAGCGGTTGCGAGGCGCCGGGATCAATGGAATTGCGTCACGTGAGGCTTGCGGACTCGCGCAGCAGTTCCTGGCAATCGCGAAGGACGAGGGCCTTGATTGCACGATGCGCGATAATTCGGCCGAGGCTCTTGCCCGTTGTGTGCTTGCCGGATTTCCGGACCAGGTCGGAATGCGTCTCGATCGCGGAACGCTTCGTGTGCAACTTGTTCACGGTCGGCGCGGCGTGCTGGCGCGCGAGAGTGTTGTGCAGGATTCGTCGCTGTTGGTGGCGGGCGAGATTCGTGAAGTGGATTCGCGGGACGATGTGCAGACGCTTGTCACGCAGGCGACAGCGGTGCGCGAGGAGTGGTTGCGCGAACTTTTCCCCGAGGCATTCAGCGAGCGGGTGGAGGTTTTTTACGACTCCACGCAGCGCCGCGTCATGGCGCGCAAAGTGGCGCGGTTCCACGATCTCGAAATTCGGGTGGAACGCACGGACGATGTCCCAAGTGAGCAGGCGGCGGCGATTTTGGCGGGGGAGGTGAAGGCAGGGCGACTGACACTGGATAACTGGAACCACGACGTAGAGCAGTGGATTCTTCGGTTGAATCAACTTGCGGATTGGTGTCCGGAATACGAACTGCCGAAGCTTGGCGTGGAAGACCGTCACACTCTGGTCGAGCAGTTGTGCCTCGGAGCAAACACTTACCGCGATATCAAGGACCGCGACGTATGGCGCGTCGTGAAATCGTGGCTTTCGTCACCGCAATTGGATTTGCTCGAACGAATGGTACCGGAGCGTTTTGAGCTGCCGAACGGACGTCGTGCAAAAATCACTTATGCCGAAAACGCGCAGCCGACGCTCGGAGCGCGGATTCAGGACCTTTACGGCGTCACGAGCGACCTACGAATTGCAGGAGGCAAGGTTCCTTTACTCATTCAGGTGTTGGCGCCGAACTGGCGTCCGGTGCAGGTCACCACTTCGCTGGCCAATTTCTGGAAGGACAGTTACCCGAAACTCAAGCAGGAGCTTTCCCGGAAGTATCCCAAGCACGAGTGGCGATGAGTCCCGGGCCGCGCGGCGAGGACCGCACAGTCGGTGCTCAGTCGGTCAGGACGTCGGGGACCAATTCCACCTGGCCTGTTTTTCTTGGGGCCTTGAACAGGCCCAAAGCCTTGTTTTCGCTCTGAACGAAAACGCCCGACATGCGAAATGTGCGCCGTGAACGGGTGTCATAGAACGAACCGGTGAAAGTGCCAGTGCGAGGCGAGATAGAGAGCTTTGCGGCCAGGCGCTTTGAGTTGTCAAACGACACCGAGTATGGCCCCGCGATCGGGCGATTGCCCAACGTAGCACGCTCGGTTCTCGGTGCAGGGAGATTGCCGAATTTCGCAGTGAAGAAGCCGTTTGTAGTGAGTGTCTTTGGAACGCGAATCACGGTGTTTCCGGCGGGTGGTTCGAAATAGGCGGAGCCGCGGGCTTCAACGGTTAAATCAAACCCGAACGGAAATTCCGGGCGTTTCGGATTGCGGGGCGCGAACCAGCGGAGGCTGCCGGTGAGCCCCGGAAGCCGGACGGCGCGTACCTCTCTGCCCTCGGACGAAAGGTTGCCGAAAAGAGTGCCCGCGCCACGGATGATTCCGTAGACGGGCTTATCGCCGCCATCGGGAGTTACATAGGTGAACGAAGTGAACGAACGGTTGTCACCGGTGCGCCCCGTTACCGAGATGGACCCGCTGCGGCTCACATTCATTGCTGCAAATCCGTTGCCCTGCGGTGTAGTGGCTGCCGCATCCGGTGGCGGGAGGACGATCGTGAAGCGGCCGGTACCCGGTGCCGGGGCGAAGTAACTCCAAGGAATCTTCGGGGCGGAAAACTGGACATTCTCGGCGCCGAAGGAAACCGTGCCGGAAATCTGACGGGTGTCGCCGTTGATAGCGTAAAGGAGGGCGATTTGGAGAGGCGGCAGACCGGGACGGGCGATCTCGCCCGAGAAATTGCCGCCGAGATCAAAGCGACCACGGAACCGGTACGATGCGCCGGCGAAACGGAACACCGCCGTGAAGTCGCCGCCGCCCGTCACAGTGGCCGAAATGTAGCCCGAGACGTCGTGCGAGCCTCCTTCTCCCGAGACACTGCTCGCGTAGATACCGCGGCCGAGTAGGAACGGATTGCGAATCGTCACCGTGGCCGTCGAGGAATTGCCGAGGCCATTCGGGCGATCATTGATCCGGTAGACGAACGAGTCCGTGCCTTGGAAAAGGCGACTGGGGGTATAAACGACGGTCACCGTCGCCCCGCGCCGGACCTCGATTTTTCCGAACTGGGGATTGCTGACGTTCGTGATTGTCAGTGGATCGTTCTCGGGGTCCGTGTCGTTTCCGAGAATATTGTTTAGCAGGATTGGCCCCCGGGTGACCGAGGTGATGATCAAGTCGTCGTTTGCCTGGGTCGACGGACCCTGGGCATGCGCGAAAGGTGAGAGCGCGAGAATCGTTGCTAGCAGAGCGTGGAACGAGGATTTCGATTTCATGGGATTTTGTAATCTCGGAATTGCCGGTGCGCCGATTGCCCGCGCACCACTTCCGTAAATTGCCGGATGCCGACGGTGGGGGCAAGTGTCTAAATGCGAATCATGGTAACGTAACCTTTAGCCGAATGTTCCGTTGTGTGGCTCCACTAACGGGCGTGGTGTCGCGGAATTTGAGCGTCTCGCTGCCGTCGCCATTGTTTACAGCGGAGCCGATCTGCACTGCGTTGCTGCTTCCCGAGAGCCAGGCTCCGCCCAGTCCGGCTGTGACCTCTGGAGTAAACGTTGTGCTCTGTATCGAAAGACTTCGCCGGAACGAAAGGGTCAGGAATGGTCCGCTCGCTCCGTCCATTTCGAGTGCGCTGCTGAACACATCGGCGCGGTCGGGTTGGCGCGGGTTTCTTCCCAATGCATACTCAAGTCCGTTCGATAGACCATCGCCATCGGGGTCCAGATTAATCCCGCTGATCGCATTCTCCGCAGCGCTGAACCACTGGCTCTGCCAGTTGGCGAAGGTCACAGGTCCGAAGCGTCCGACGTTGCCCGAATTGGTGCTTGATGCCTTCCAACTGTTTTTGTCGTCGCCAAACGCATTCGGGTTGGCGCGCTCGAGAGAACGGCCGCCTCCCGCAGGCGAAGTGGGCCACGGAGCGACATTGGAATAGGTAACAAAATCCACATCAATGTAGGGGACCACCGTCTGCCCCGAGCCGTTGATGAAAGGCGTGCCCGGCTTTTGAAGCGCGATTCTCTCGCCGGTGTTCAGCAATTCGGCGGGCGCGTAAGGACCGAAGATCTCCACGGATGCCGCGACGTTGTATGCAGTGCGGAAGGTCGCTGGCGCGATTGCCGAGACGATGAAGAATTCGCGCGGTTGCAGAGTGAGACCGGTCGGGAAGTTGAACTCGATGCCATCGATCCGCCACGTGTTTGCGGGATTCGCAGGATCGAATAGAGGGACGGGTGTATTGCCGTTGTTCCGGATCTCGATGAACTCCGACGCCGTGCCAGAGGGCTGGTAATGAATTTCGGAAATGACCACCGGGCCGATTTTCGGTCCGCTGTTTGGGCTTCCGAGCGTGGGTGAGATTTGCGGGACCATGAACGTTCGCGGCGGGGTTTCCGTGTTGGTGTAGCGCGCGACTGTGGTGCCCGCTTCAGTGGTGCCGAATTGTGCATACACTGTATAGCCGGTCAGTTCGCCCGCGCTGTTGCCCGACGAAAGGATGACCTCTTCGCCGTTTGAGCTGAATGCAAATGCCGATGGTCCTGTGTTGAACTGACTCTCGTTCAGGACGAGGTATCCGCCGGGCGGGATCGTGGTGCCCGGTGGGATTCTGTATTTCTGCGGGTTTCCGATGCTGTCGCTCAACCACCAGTCCGAAAGGTCCGCAGTTTCTGTGGCGCTGGGATTGTAAATCTCGACGGAATCCGAAGTCGTCGCATCGCCATTTGCAAGGATTTCATTGATGGTCACCGCCACGATTCCATTTGGAGCGTCGTCCGTGCCCGGGGAACCGTTGATCGCTGTGCTCGCCCGCCACGAGTTCGAAAGATTCGGCGATGGGTTGCTATTGGGTAAAGTAGGCACCAGTGAGCGCCCGGTGCCGTCCGCCGCGGTCGGCCACGGAAGGTCGTCATCGTAGGTGAGACTCATGATCGTATCGCCCGCCGCGTCCACGAGTGTCAGTGTTTCTCCGCCATTTGAAAGGCTGGAGCCCGGGCCATATTGGCCGGCCACCGTGACGCCGGGATACTTTAGCGCGAATTGCGTTGGGTTCTTCGCCAGAACCACGAATCCGCCAGCGGGAATCGTTGTTCCTGCGGGGAACGTGAAATCGATGCCGGCCGTGAAGCGGACATTGAACATATTTACCGGCGCCGAACCGGTATTCTTGAGCTCGATGAATTCAAACTCATCGCCGTCCACCGGCGTCGGCGAGCCGACCGGGGTGAAGGGCGGGGGATTGTACATAATTTCCGTGATTAGAATCGTTGGCGGCGTGCCGGTTCGGAAAGTCGCTTCGATCAGCGGGCTCCAATCCCCGCCGGGGCTCACCACGCGCGCTTTCACCGTGGTTACGGAAGTGATCGGAATCGGGCCTGTGTAAACCGTGCCCTGTGCTGTGCCGCCGGGCAGTCGCGGGTCGATACCATTGGTGGTGTAGTAAATCGTGCCGCCTCCCGCATTGGGATTGGCGATGGTGAGATTGTAACCCGGGGTTACTGTGCCGCCGAATTGACCGAGCGTGGGCGCGAGAGTCGCGGGGAAAAGTCCCTCGGTTTTAAAGTATCCCGCGATGAAACCGGCGGGAAGGTATTGATGCGCCTGATCGTTTGTGAAGCCATCGAGCAGCACGTTGCGACGACTCGGCGCGTTCGTTGTCGAGGCGACGGTGTAGTTTGGTGCGGTGCCACCTTGCGTAATGGTCCAGCGTGACGAGTCGCCGACGCCGTTGATCCAGTTTGGAATTCGCGTCGTGTTAAAACCGCTGATGAATGGCGAGCACTCGTTTGCCAGCGCCGTATAGCGGGCTGTGATTGCAGCGTTTGTCAGGGCGCCGCCGTTGAAGAAGTGCTTTTGAATCCGGTCGGCGAAGAGCAGTTTGAATTCGGGGCTGTCGCGCAGCAGCGTGTAAAGAACGCGCGCCCCGGCGGTGATGGCTTCGGTCTGTGGTGCTGTGCTAAGGAGCGAACTTTGCGTGCCGGGCGTGCCATTGTTCTGCGGTTGAGAGAGGAAGTTGTTGCTCGTCACCGTGAGCCCAAAGCTTCCGAACGCACCCTCCGCGTCCCAGGTAAAGAAGCGGAATTTTCCCGTCGTGGAGCGCTCCCTTGCAGCGATCCAGTTGTTGTGCGGCCAGTCGCCGGTGCATGTGTAGATATTCTGGATCAGGTAGTCGATGAACTCCGTCATATCGAGCCGCGCCTGCATTCCCTGATAGTTCGCGAGCACGTTCTGCGGATTGTTGCGAAGGAATGTGAACATTTCCTGATATGCGATTCCATCGCCATCGGATGGCACGCCGACTTGCAGCACATCCCAATCGAGATCGCTGTTGAACGCCTCCCGCATCCATTCCTGTCGCAGGTGCTGGACGAGGTTGAAAATGCCTTTGAACTGTCCGTTGATATAGAGCGTGGTGTTCACCCCGAGGCCGCCGAGGTTGCCGGTGTCGACAAAAAGGCGGCGCGCCATTTCGTCGATCATGAATGGATTCATGTCGTTGTGTCCGCCGCGGAACCGGAAGTCACTGTGCTTGGTGACGGGTGAGTTTGGGATGATCGGGAAATTCAGCGGGTCGCCGCCGAGATCATCGCGCATGTAAAAATTCATCGACGGCTTTTCGAGCGCGTTGGTCGTGCTCCATGCTGTTGTGTTCGGCGTTGCGCCGTTGGGGCCGGTCAGGATGTAGCGCGGACGTGTAAAAGGGCTGCCCGCCATGCGCAGACCAACGTCGAAATTGAAAAGTTGGGAGCCGTTTGCGGCGATGTATTGCCATGTCACCGGACGTTCGCCCCAGATGCCTCGGAAGTTTGCGTTGTTATATTGCTGGTTGTCGCCCAGCGCAGACCATGGACCTGCCGGGAAGTTTCCAGACGTGCCCGCCACGTTGTTGACGATCGCCATGGTTCCATACGGCCGGTAAAGTGAGCGGGACTGGTCTCCGATGATCGAAACTGCAGGCAGATTGGGTCGCGGTGTCGGTTCGCCGATTAAGTATGTAAAGGACGCGACGGGCGAGGGAAGCATCCCCGCTGCGAACGCTCGCGCGCGGATGACCCGGGTTGTTGATACATTGATCGGCGCACCGTACACGATCCCAGTTGTCGCAGTCGGTTCGGAACCGTCGGTCGGACCGGCTGCATTTGCGGTGTCCGTGTAGCGGATGGTTGCTCCGGGCGTTGCGGTGGTGAAACTGACCGACTGGGCTGAATTGAAGAAACCGCCGGTGTTCGACGGCACAGGCGCGGCTGTGATTCCAAAGAACTCCGTTCCGGCGTTTGCCGCGCCGGGTGTGGCCTGATCAAAATACACGTAGCTCCCGAGCGCATTCCGACCGTAAGAATGATGCGGTGAACCTGCTGGAAGCGTCAGGAACTCGTGCACTACTGCGCCGGCTCCGTCCCGAAGCGCCAGATACTCGCCGTCTGAATCGAGCGCAAAGTCGGCGTGTAGATAGCCGTTGGTTCCCGGGCTTTTGACGTTCTGCCCATCGAGGATCACGACCAAGTATCCACCTGCCGGGATGCTCACATTTGGAAAAAGCCATTTCTGGGGTGTTGAAGCACTGTCTGTGAGCGCCCATCCGTTCAGTGACACCGGGATGGCTCCGTTGTTGTGAAGTTCCACCCAGTCGTTCACCGATTCGGGAGCATCGGGGTTGTCCTCGATTGCGCCGTCCAGATCCACGACGGGCTCCGTTGTTCCTACTTTGTAACGCCACGACGCCGCGCTGTTCACCACGAGCTGCGTTCCGGTCGCCCCGATTCGAAGATCGGCCTTCACGGCCACGTCGCTGTCGCCGATCGAGACGTTGTGCGTCTGGATGGCCAGAACATTGGCACCGGGAACGAGAACGTTCTTGGCCGGGTCGATGATGAATGTTGTCTGCGTCCCCGCGTAGTTGCGTGCGGTGGTCGCGACCGCAGTTCTCGGTACAAAATTGTTTGCCGTCCCGACATTTGCCCGGGCGACTTCGACACCGTTGATGTAGGCGACAAACGAGTCGTCGTAGTCCACCAGCAGTTGTAGAGGGGTCGCATCCGCTGCGTCGGTCGATGACGCGTTGAAAATGATCCGCGTGTAAAGCGAAGGGGTGGCGCCCACGACTCCGGAAACCGTGGTCCCCATTCCCGCGATGCCCTGTCCGTGAGGGCCTGCACCGGCGGTCCACGTCGAATCGTCATACGCGACTTTCCCCCACGGCACCGAAAGCCTGCCGCTGAAAAGCATCGCCGGGTCGTACAGGCCGCCCGCGGGCTCGACGACTCCCGGAAAGAATTTCCACGTGTCGTTCGCGTTTACCAGCGTGACGGGCGATGCGCCGCCGATTCGCAGGCTGCCGCTGAAGACAAAGTTTGCGTTCGTGTATGCGAGATTCAGCGCGTGGACAGCGATCACGTTTGTGCCCGCGACGAGACGCGTGTTCGCCGCGCCAAGATTCACCGTTTCGGTATAAAGGTTCACGTCCTGCGTGGTCGCGTTCAGGTCCGGGTCGTAGGCGTGCTGGTCGTGGAAGTGAAACTGTCCGGCCGGTCCGGCCCAACGCCGGGCGATTTCCACTCCGTTCACATACACGATGAAGCCGTCATTGTAGCTGGTCACCAATTCGAGCGGGTCGGTCTTTGCCGCGTCGCCCGCGCTTACGGTGAACGTATTCCGCAGATAGAGCGTCGGTGTGAGGTTCTGCATCTGGGTCTGCGTATTTGTGCCAAAGGCCGGAGCCGCCGGGGTCGTCGTTCCAAATCCGAAAGGACCGGGTCCGCTTTGCCAGCCCTTCGTCGCGCTGTCATCGAAGCCCGTCTCGTAGAATGCCGGGCCGGTCCCGAGTTTGGGAGTCGTCGCCGTCGGCCACCGAAACTGACGCTCCGAAGCCGCATGGACGATTTCGTTGATAATGATATCGGCGGGAGCGGAGACGAGGAGAGTGGCGAGGATCGTGATGGTCGTGGAGAGGCGTTTGAGCATGAAAAGGCGGGAGAGGTGTGGTCGGTGATACTGATTCCCTCTGTCCGGCGGGGCGTCAACAGGGATTCGGGCTCGTCGGTAACGTTTTTGAAATTGCCGTGGAAATTGCGAAAAGCGCGGACGTATACGGAGGCTATCGAAAGCGCCTGCGGAGGGTTGTTTACGCAACCCATGAAGTTTCGAACCATCCTCACTCTGCTCCCGGCGGTTGCCTCGGCTGCAGGACCTGCATCGGATCCTGCTTTCTTCGAGAACCATATCCGTCCCGTGCTCGTGACCGAATGCATCGAGTGCCATGGCGCGGAAAAGCAAAAGGGCGATCTTCGTCTGGACTATCGTGATGGCTGGAAGAAGGGCGGCGAGAGCGGCGCGGTGATTATTCCTGGTGACCCTAGCAAAAGCCTTTTCATGCGCGCCATCCGCCATGAGGAACTGGACATGAAGATGCCCTCGAAGCGCCCCAAGCTTTCCGATGCTACAATCGCGCACTTCGAGCAGTGGATCGCTGCGGGAGCCGTGGATCCGCGCAATGAGCCGTCAAAGGAGCGGCCTGTCGTGCCGTGGGAGCGACTCGCTGCGGAGCGCGCAAAATGGTGGAGCCTTCAGCCGGTTGCGAATCCTCCCGTGCCGCCGGTGCGAGATGCAAACTGGTCGGCGCAGGCCGTGGATCGATTCCTCTTGAATCGCATGGAGGCTGCCGGACTCGCGCCGGCTCCGGATGCCGATGCCGCGGTACTGGTGCGCCGGATTTTCTTCGTGCTCATCGGACTCCCGCCGTCCGCGGATGACGTTTCGGCATTTGTAAAAGCCGCCGCCGTCGATCGCCCGGCGGCGGTTGCTGCGCTCGTGGATCGATTGCTTGCGTCGCCCCGCTTCGCAGAGCATTGGGCTCGCCACTGGCTGGACCTGATGCGGTATGCGGAGACCCACGGAAGTGAGGGCGACCCGGAGATTCCCGAGATGTGGCGTTACCGCGATTACGTGATTCGCGCGATGAATGACGATGTCCCGTGGGACGCCCTGATTCGCGAGCACATCGCCGGTGACTTGCTGCCGCAGCCGCGGTGGAACAAGGACGGCGGCTGGAATGAATCCGCACTTGGCGTCGCGCACCTGCGGCTGGTCGAGCACGGTTTCCAGCCGGTGGACACGCGTGACGAGCAGGTAAAGACGGTGGATTCGCAGATCGACGTCCTGACCAAAGCGTTTCAGGGGCTCACGGTTTCCTGTGCGCGGTGCCACGACCACAAGTTCGATGCTGTGAGCCAGCGCGACTACACCGCGATTGCTGGTGTGATGGAAAGTTCGCGGCCCGCGATGATCACGATCGATTCCCCTGCGCGGCTCAAGGCTGGAGCCGATGCGCTTGCTGCGCAAAAGCAGCGCATCAAGGAAGCGATGGTCGCGGCCTGGAATCGCGAGGCCGATGCAATTCCCGAGCGGCTGCTCGGCGGTCGTGCACGCGCCGAGAAGGCCGCGCAACTCGCGGCGGAGATTGCCGCGATTGAGCGCCCGATGGCCGAACTGCGCGCGATAGCTCGGACGCGTGTCATCGAGCGGCGCGGCAAGACAACCGCCGCTGCCGCCGAAGTTCCCGCGCCGATTCGCCGCTGGAGCTTCGATGCCGCGCCCGAGTCCGGCGAACTCGCGGGCGGTGCGGTGGTGAAAAATGGACGTTTGATTCTCGATGGCCGCGGTCATTTCCGCTCGGCACCGCTGGGTGTGGAACTGTCCGCAAAGACGCTCGAAGCTTGGGTTTCGCCCGCCACGCTCGACCAGCGGGGCGGTGGCGTCGTGGGAGTCGAGACTGCGAACGGCTCCGTATTCGACACCGTGGTGTTTGCCGAGCACGAGAACCGGCGCTGGATGGCCGGGAGCAATTTCGGCCAGCGTTCACGGCCGGCCGGTGGCGAGGATGAAAGCGCGCGGCCCGGCGAATTGGTGCACCTTGCAATCACCTATGAGTCCGACGGCACGATCGCGGTCTTCCGAAACGGCGCACCATACGGAAAGTCGTGGAAGATTGGGAATGCGCCCGTCGCTTTCCCGAAGGACGCCCGTGCGCTGGTCGGTTTGCGGCATACCGGCGGAGGAAATCCGTTTTTCCACGGCGAAGTGGACGAGGCCCGGATTTATGATCGTGCGCTTTCGCCCGCGCAGATCGCGGCTTCATATCAAGCGGGGCCAGAACTTGTGATTGTGACACCTGAGGAACTCGCCGGAGCGCTGACACCTCCCGAGCGGGCGCGTGCGACGGAGCTTTCGGAGCGTCTCACGAAGGCGAAGCGCGAACTCGAAGCCATCGGTCCGGCTGGAAAGGATCCGTGGTCCGGGGCTCTCGCGGATGCGGAAAAAAACCCTGCAAATCCGCTGCACGGCTGGGTGGCGAACACGGCACCGGTCGCTCCGGAGCGGGGGATTTCCGCGGATTCCGGGCTGCTGCCATTTCGGCACGGACCCGGTGTCGCGACGGTCGCGCAAGGCGATTTCGTGATTCCCCATGACGGAGCGCGGGCTATTTCGGAGCTTCTGCCCGCGGGCGTGGGAACGGGTTTGCTTTCGCGGAAACACGGCGGCATCGCCTCGACTGCGCGGTTCCAGATCAAGACGGACTTCATTTCCATTCGCGCCGCCGGTGCAGGTGCGCAGTGTCGTGTCATCGTGGATGGATATCCGCTTGGAACGAATCCGATATTCCCGCGCGCGCAGCTCAACTCGCCTGACGTCCGCTGGATTCGGATGGATACGAAGTACCGTCGCGGCTCGTGGGCCTACATCGAGTTTTCCACCGCGCTGGATAATCCTCGACGCGAGCGCGGCGATGAACGGAGCTGGTTCTTTGTCGACGCCATCCACGAGCATGACGGCGAAGGTCCTCGCGATCCCGCGCCTTCGTGGGGGGGCTTGTTTGGAAGCGGCGAGCCGGCCGCACGGGCGGCGGCGTTTCGCGATGCGGTGAAGGCTGCGATTGTCGCGTGGGCGAATCGCACCCTGTCTCCCGAACAGCGCGAACTGCTGAATGCTTTGAACGCCCGCGGCCTGCTCGCGCAGATGCCGGACTCCGTTCAGCCGCTCGTCGCGGATTTCCGCAAAATGGAAGCGGAACTCGTGGTGCCGGTCAGGATTCCCGGCGTGGTCGAGGCGGACAGTTACGACACGGCGTTTCTTCCGCGTGGCGACCACCTCAAGCCCGCTGCGCCGGTTCCGCGCGGTTATGTCGCCATTCTTTCGCCCGGCGGCGCTGCGCGGAAGGCGAGCGGTCGATTCGAAGTCGCCGCCGCAATCACCGCTCCGCAAAACCCGCTGACGTCGCGCGTCATGGCGAACCGTGTCTGGCTTCACGTATTCGGCCGCGGCATCGTGCCGACGCCGGACAGCTTTGGAAAAATGGGCGAACTGCCCACGCATCCGGAGCTTCTCGACCATCTCGCAACACAGTTTGCCGCCGATGGCTGGTCGCTCAAAAAGATGCTGCGCAGCCTCATGCTCACGCGCGCATTTCAGCTCGCGAGCGAACCCTCGGCTGCGGCGACTGCGCGGGATCCGGGCAACGCGTTGCTCTCCCATGCCCGCGTCCGGCGGCTTCCCGCGGAAAGTATCCGCGATTCACTGCTCGCGGTTGCGGGCCGGCTGGATTTCACAGCGTTCGGGCCACCCGAGCGTGATGGCAACCGACGCAGCGTTTATCAAAGTGTCCGCCGCAATTCGCTGAATCCCTTCCTCGCCGTATTCGACGCTCCGAAGCCTTTCAGCACGCTCGGGCGGCGCGATGCGACGAATGTCCCCGCGCAATCGCTCACGATGATGAACGATCCATTCGTCATCTCGTGTGCCGAAATCTGGGCGAAAAAAGCCGAGGCCCTGCCTGCCGCGGAGCGCGTTCCCACGATGTTTGTTGCGGCGTTCGGACGGGAACCATCGCCCGATGAACTTCGCGCGGCGACCGGTTACGCCGGTGAGAGTCTGCGCGATCTCGCTCACGCGCTGGTGAACGCGAAGGAGTTCATTTACATCCGCTAGCCCGGCTGCCCGATTCCGTAAAAGCGAGCGCAGTTTCCGCCAAACAGCGCCGCCCGGTCCGCCGCAGACAGCGTGCCTGCGTAGTCGCTGACGAATTCGAGGCACTGTTCGTATCCGGCGGCGAAAAGGCACACGGGCCAGTCGCTTCCCCACATCAGTCGCGACGGGCCAAAGGCCTCGAAGATGACGTCGAGATACGGACGAAAATCCACCGCCTTCCACGCACGGTGGTCGGCTTCCGTGACCATCCCGCTGACTTTGCAGAGGACGTTCTCGGACCGCGCAAGCTCGCGGATTTGCTCGCGCCACGGCGACATCGCGCCGTCCTTGATTCCCGGCTTCGCGATGTGATCGAGCACGAA
>SXWH01000013.1 GCA_005791535.1 Verrucomicrobiaceae bacterium
CTCGATGCCAAGCGCGACTGGGGTTACGCGAAGGAATACGTCGAGGGCATGTGGCGCATGCTCCAGCAACCCGAGGGCGACGACTACGTGCTCGCCACGAACGAAACGCACAGCGTGCGCGAATTCTGCCAGGTGGCGTTTGCGCACGTGGGGCTCAATTGGGAGGACTTCGTGAAGTACGACGCCCGTTATGAGCGCCCCGCGGAGGTGGACCTGCTCATCGGCGATTACGCGAAAGCGAAGGCCAAGCTCGGATGGGAGCCGAAGACGACGTTCGAGGGGCTTACCAAGCTTATGGTCGATGCAGACCTTGAGTCCGCGAAGCGCGAGGCGCGGTAGGCGGGCGCACGGTTTCTGTTTTCGAAACGGAGCGGCTTCAGCAATGGGCCGCTCCGTTTCTTTTTGCGCCGCCAAAGGTTCGCGGGGCGTATCGGTTGTTCCGACGATTTTATGCGACTTATTGGAGCGATGGTTCTGGTGTTGAGCGGCGCGATTGCTTGGGCCGCGCCGCAGTCTTTCGAGAAGGCGGGTGTGGCTTTCATGCAGAAACACTGCATCTCGTGCCACGGCCGCGAAAAGAAGAAGGGCGACGTCGCGTTGCACGAGTTCAATGATGCCGCCTCGCTGCTCAAGGCGCGCAAGAAATGGAAGGGCATCCTCAACGCCGTGGAGCAGCACGACATGCCGCCGGATGACGAGCCGCAGCCGAAGGACGAAGAGCGCCGCGTCTTCCTCGAAAGCGCGCGCGCCGTGTTCGCGGAGTTCGACAAAAACGCGAAGCCCGACCCCGGCCGCGTCACGCTCCGCAGGCTGAACCGCGTGGAGTACAACAACACTATCCGCGACCTCACCGGGCTCGACTTCCAGCCTGCGGCAAACTTCCCGAGCGACGACGTCGGCTACGGATTCGACAACATCGGCGACGTCCTCTCCGTCTCGCCGGTGCTTATGGAGCGCTACCTCGATGCCGCGTCGACCATTGCCGAAATGGCCCTGCCCGCCGAGCTCCCGAAGCCCAACAAACGCCACATGCCCGCGCGCTTTACCGAGCCGGGCGCCGTGGGCGTGCCGATGCGTGGCGAATGGCGCATGTTCACGCCGGGCAAGGACCACGTGGGCACCGGTCCGCTCAACACACCGTTCACGCCCGCGCCGGACTCCGAGTATGTCTTCCGCACCCGCGTTTACGCCGAGTCGCCGTCGGGGCGGCCTGTGCGCATCGCGATGATTGTCGCCGGTCCGCAGATTGAAAATCCCGAGAAAGACAAAGCCGCCGGGCTCGAGATCGAAAAAGTCGGGCAGGTCGCAAACTTCCGCGTCCTCCGCGAAGTCGAAGTCACCGCCCGCTCCGAGCGGGACGCGCAGACGTTCGAGGTGAAGATGCCCCGCATCAAAGGCATCGAGCGCATCGCTGTCGCCATCGTTCGCGACAGCGCGGCAAACCCGCCGCCCACCGTCTTTCTCCGCTTCCTCGAAGCCGAGGGACCGCTCGACCGCGGCACGCAATTCATGAAGCGCTACATGGGCGGGCTCGATGGCAAGCCGCCTCGCGACCAAGTCCGCCAGGTCCTCACCCACTTCATGTCCCGCGCGTGGCGGCGGCCCGTCATGGCCGATGAAATCGAACGCGTCGCCTCCGTCGCCGACGCCACCATCGCCGGCGGCGCCGACATCAACGCCGGAATCCGCCAGGCCGTCATCGGCGTCCTTGCCTCCCCGAAGTTCATCTTCCGCATGGAGCCCGACACGGAGCCCGAGAAACCCGACGCACACCCCATCGGCGAATTCGAACTCGCCACCCGGCTCAGCTACTTCCTCTGGTCCACCATGCCGGATGAAGAACTCTTCAAACTCGCCGGCGAACGCAAACTCACCGCATCCCTCGACTCCCAAGTCCGCCGCATGCTCAAAGACCCGCGCGCCACCGCGCTCGTCGAAAACTTCGGCATCCAATGGCTCCAGCTCCGCCGCCTCGCCACCCACCAGGCCGACGAATCCGTCTTCAAACGCTGGCGCCCATCCCTCCGCAACTCCATGCTCGAAGAGACCCGCCTCTTCCTCAACGAAATCGTCCGCGAAGACCGCAGCATCCTCGACATGCTCGACGGCGACTTCACCTACATCGACCGCCGCCTCAGCGAAGTCTACGGCATCTACCCGCCCGGCGGCTTCCAGGGCGACGCCTTCCGCCGCGTCTCCCTCGCAGGCACACCGCGCGGCGGCCTCCTCACCCAGGGCAGCATCCTCACCGTCTCCTCCAACCCCACCCGCACCTCACCCGTCAAGCGCGGCAAATGGGTCCTCGAGCAAATCCTCGGCGACCCCCCGCCACCCGCACCGCCAAACGTCCCCAGCATCGACGACGGCAACCGCAAAGAACTCAGCGGCACCTTCCGCCAAAAAATGATGCAGCACCGCGCCGACCCCAAATGCGGCAACTGCCACGCCAAAATGGACACCATCGGCTTCGCCATGGAAAACTTCGACGGCATCGGCCGCTGGCGCGACAAAGACGAGCAAAACCGCCCCCTCGAAATCGGCGACAAAGTCCCCGGCCTCGAACTCCACAGCCTCGCCGAGCTCAAAACCATGCTCAAAAACCAGCGCACCCAGTTCGGCCGCTGCGTCGCCGAGAAAATGCTCATCTACGCCACAGGCCGCGGCCTCGAATACTACGACGACCGCACCATCGACACCATCGTCGCCACCCTCGAAAAAGAAAACTGGCGCTTCTCCGCCCTCATCACCGCCATCGCCAAGAGCGACCCCTTCCGCCTCCGCCGCGGCACCTCGCAAAAATAGCCCGCGAGTCCCGGCGCGCCTTAAAGCCCGTCACCGCAACCGTCCTCACCGCGAAAGGCGCGAAAGGGCGCGAAACAAACATCCCTCCGAACGCCGCGATAGCCACGACGGGCCCGCCGCTTTCGGGACAGGCTTGCTTCCAAATGGTGCGGGGCTTGAGTGGAATGCGGGGAGCCTTGAGTAAAGGGAGTGGCTGGGTTTGTAAAATGGGGCGGGCTTTCGGTAAAATGTTCAGCATGGCTTCTATAATACGCAGCGTGGTGAATAAAGTGGGCTGGGCTTTGGGTAAAATGGTGCGCAAAGATACATGTTGCATGATTTTAGGCGCTTGGTGTGTCATTTTAGGAACAGGGTCTGGCATTTTAGGGGCTGGGTGTGCAATTATAGGTCATGGGTGAATGATTTTGCTGAAAGCGTGGGTGTTTTTATAAGCTCGGTGTGGCATTTTAGTCGCTTGACGCGCCATTTTAGCGACGGTATATCTGTGTAGAACCTCTTTTTTCACCTTCTTTTCTTATGCCTGTCTCTTCTTCTGCTACGGTGGTGCCTACGATGGATGATTTTATTGGTCACTGGGAACAGTGTAACGAAGTCCTGGGGGCGAATCCTTTCATACCGGCGGTGCCGGGGAAGGCGGGGACGACTTTGGCGGCTTTTAATACGCAGCGGACGGGGGTTTTGACGGCGCAGACGGAGGTTCAGGCGCGGTTGAATACGCTGCAGACGGCGCGGACGAGTGTGTCGATCCAGAAGCAGGCGCTGATGACGGTGTTGACGGATTTTTTGGGGGTGCTGGATGGGTATTATCAGGCGACGGCGCTTTACGGGGCGCGGCCGGTGATGCCAAATTTCGGGGACGGGCAGGAGCGTTTTACGAAGCAGATGATTGATGCGATGACGTTGTGGGAAGACATGAATGAGGCGCCGGCGCCGTCGGGGGTGACGCTGCCGGTGGTGCTGGCGAGCGGGGTGACGCAGGGGGCTTTTGCTTCCATGATTTCGGCGCTGCAGTTTGAGTATCTGGCGGTGTCGAAAGCCGAGGGGCGTCTGCGGACGGCGCGCACGGATCGCTCGATGAAGGAGGACGCTGCGTGCGCGGTGATGAAGGCGTATCGCGCGGCGGCACCGCAGAAGCTTTCGCAGCATCCGGCGCTGGTGGCCACGATTCCGAAGCTGACGCCCGATCCAGGCCACACGCCCGAACCGGTGCAGGCAAGCGCGACTTATGTTGCGCCGAGCACTTCGCATGTCGTACACGCGGCTTCGTCGGACGCGGACCTCGATTATTACGAGCTGGAGGGCACAAACGGCGAGGAGTGGAGCGAGGACGATGCGGTGAATCTGGGTCGTCACGACCCCGGCGAGCCGAATGAGTTCACGGTGGCGTTCGGCCTCACGCAGCCGGACACCGCCGTGGCGCTGAAGGTGTACGTGGTGTTGAAAAGCGGGCGTCGAGCGGGCAGCGCGCCGATGGTGGTGCGGCGGCCGGGGTAGCCGGCGAACGTAGTCGCGCAGCGCGAGGCTGCGAGCAACGCGAGCCAAGGAGCGGCGGCATTCCTGCCGCCGACTGAGGCATAGCGCGAAGCGCGAAATCTTCCTGCGTTCGATGCTCGGTGAGTTTCCGCTTCGCGTTTTGTTTTAAACGGCGACAGGAATGTCGCCGCTCCTTGGCTCGCTGCGCTCGCAGTGCGGGGGCTCGGCGGTTGATGGGGGCTTTTCCGGTGCAAAACAAAACCGCCGCCGGATCGATGGGACCCGGCGGCGGTGGTTAGGTTTCTAAATGGGGTGGTTTATTTGACGATCTCGAGGAGCTCGACTTCGAAGATGAGGGTTTCGTTCGGGCCGATCTTCGGAGCGCTGCCGCGTTCGCCGTAGGCGAGCTTGCCGGGGATGGTGAATTTGTATTTTGCGCCTTTGTTCATGAGTTGGACGCCTTCGGTCCAGCCGGGGATGACGCCGTTGAGCGGGAATTCGGCGGGTTCGATGCGGGAGTAGCTGCAGTCGAACTCTTCGCCGTTGATGAGGGTGCCTTTGTAGTGGACGCGGACGGTGCTCTCGGCTTTTGGGTTCGGGCCGTCGCCTTTTTTGAGGACTTCGTATTGGAGTCCGCTGGCGGTGGTTTTGACGCCTTCCTTTTTGGCGTTGTCGGCGAGGTATTGTTCGCTGGCTTTGCCGGCTTCGGCGCGTTTTTGCATGGCGACGGCCATCATGGCGGTCTGGAAGGATTGCATGGCGGCCTCCAGTTCTTTTTCGTCGATGGTGGAGGGTTTGCCGTCGAGGGCTTCGTTCATGCCTTCGGCGAGTTTTTTCATGTCGGGGCGGAAGCCTTGTTGCTTCATGTTGCCGCCGATGTTGCGGCCGATGAAGTAGCTGACTTTGTCCATGGGCACGGCGGCGAATGGATCGGCGGCGGGTGCGGCCGGGGCTGCGGTTGCGGGTTTTTCGGCAGCCGGCTTGGCGGCGTCCTGTGCGTGTGTGTTCATTGCGAGTGCGGACGCGGCGAGCGCGATCGTGAGAATGCGAGGATTCATGAGGGCGGGGACGCTAAGCAGGCGCGGAAGGGGTGGTCAAAGGGAAACGCGGGTTTTCTCGTGTGCACATTGTTCTAAGCTCGGGGCAACCGGCGTGCTATAGAAAGCGAACATTTTAGACTATGAACGAGCTATCACGACGCACGGTGTTGAAGGGTTTGGGGACGATGATTGCGCTCCCTTGGCTGGAGGCGATGGGGAATGTGAGCGCGTGGGCGGCGGGTGCGCCGGTGAAGAAGACGGCGCCGACGCGGATGGCGTTTATTTATGTGCCGAACGGGAAGGATATGGCGAGCTGGACGCCGAAGACGGAGGGCGAGGTGTTTGAGCTTCCGGAGATTTTGCAGCCGCTGGCGCCGTTTCAGCGCGACTTGAATGTGCTGACGGGTCTGGCCGCGGACAAGGCGCGCCCGAATGGCGACGGCGCGGGTGATCATGCTCGGGCGATGGCGGCTTTTTTGACCGGTGCGCAGGCGCGGAAGACGGACGGCTCGGACATTCGCGCGGGGACTTCAGTCGACCAGCTCGCGGCGGGGAAGGTGGGCGAGCTGACGCATCTGCCTTCGCTCGAAATCGGATGCGAGGCGGGCGCGATGGCGGGGAATTGCGACAGCGGGTATTCGTGTGTGTATTCGAGCACGATGTCGTGGCGCTCGGCGACGCAGCCGTTGCCGAAGGAGGTGAATCCGAAGCTGGTGTTTGAGCGCATTTTCGGCGGAGGCGACGCGGCGGAGCGGATGAAGCGGCAGGCTTCGCGAAAGAGCGTGCTGGATTTCATCCGGGAAGACTCGAAGTCGCTCTCGCGGCAGCTCGGGAAGTCGGACCAGCAGAAGCTCGACGAGTATTTCTCAAGCATTCGCGACATCGAGCAGCGCATGCAGAAGGGCGCGGCGCTCCCGCCATTGGTGGCGCCCGCGGATTTCCCGGTGCCGGCGGGCATTCCATCGAAATACGACGAGCATATCCGGCTGATGGCCGATTTGATGGTGCTGGCGTTCCGCACGGATGCGACGCGGGTGTGCACGTTTGTGTTCGCGAACGAGGGCAGCAACAAGGCGTATGCGGATATCGGCGTGAACGAGGGGCATCACGAGCTTTCGCACCACGGGCACGACGCGAAGAAGATCGCGAAGATCCGGGAGATCAATAAATTTCACATCCGTGGTCTGGCTTACCTGCTGGAGAAGCTGAAGGCGGTGAAGGAAGGCGAGGGGACGCTGCTCGACAACTGCATGATCGCATACGGCAGCGGCAATTCCGACGGCGACCGGCACAATCACGACGACCTCCCGATTTTGCTCGCAGGCCGCGGCGGCGGGACGATCAAAACGGGCCGCCACATCCGCTACGCGCACGACACGCCGGTGTCGAACCTGTGGGTTTCGATGCTCGAGCGCATCGATGTCCGCGCGCCTGTCGGCGATAGCACGGGCGGGCTGAATCTCGCGTAAGCGGGGAGCTTGTGAAAAGTTTCACAAATTCGCCTTGCCGCGTCGCGCGGCGGGTTTAGGCTCACTTTCAACATGTCCACGCAAGCCGCTTACGACTCGAAAATCGAAGGCAACGTCATCTTTACCAAGGTCGATGCCGCCATCAACTGGATGCGCAAAAACTCACTCTGGCCCATGCCGATGGGGCTCGCGTGCTGCGCGATCGAGCTCATGGCCACGGGCGCGTCGCGCTTTGATATCAGCCGATTCGGCGCGGAGGTGATGCGCTTTTCGCCGCGGCAGAGCGACGTGATGATTGTCGCGGGGACGGTGACTTACAAAATGGCGCTCGCGGTGAAGCGAATCTGGGACCAAATGCCCGAGCCGAAGTGGTGCATCGCGATGGGCGCATGCGCGAGCAGCGGCGGCATGTATCGCAGCTACGCGGTGCTCCAGGGCATCGATCGGCTGATTCCGGTGGACGTTTATATCTCCGGTTGCCCGCCGCGTCCGGAAGCGCTCATCGAAGGCCTGCTGCGTCTCCAGCGGAAAATCGACACGGAGAAATCCCTCTCCGCGCAGAAGGGCGAACTCACCGCAGCGCTGGCGTAATTTTACCTTTTCCGATCATGACCAAGGAAGCAGTCGCAAGTGCAAAAAAGGACGCCGATTCGATCGTGGCAAAATTCGCCGGGGCGAAGTTGAGCGAGTTCCGCGGGGAGCTGACGATTGTCGTCACACGCGGGCAATTTCGCGACGTGGCGAAGTTCTGCCGCGAGCTGGGATACGACTATCTCATCGACGTGAGCAGCGTGGACCACATGGGCCAGGAGCCGCGCTACGAGATGGTTTACGAGCTGCAGTCGCTCGCGCATACCGGCCATCTGCGGCTGAAATACACGGTGAGCGAGGACGATTGCACCGCGCCGAGCGTTGTCGATATCTGGGCGACCGCCGATTGGCACGAGCGCGAGGTGTTTGACATGATGGGAATCAATTTCCCGACGCATCCCGACGTGAAGGAATACGGCAAACTGCGCCGCATCCTCATGTGGGACGGCTATCCGTTTCATCCGCTGCACAAGGATTTCCCGCTCGCCGGTCGCGCGAGCAACATGCCCGATGTGGCATTCTCCGACGCCGCGCCGCTTGCTGGCGGGCCGTTTGTGACTTCGCCCACGACCGAAGGCATCGCCGAGCGCGAGCCGCGTTCGCGCGAGATGGAGTAGGTGCGCGACGACTGTCGTCCGGGCGGTTTTACATCGGGTGGACCGGGCGCAAGTGTGTCCCTAATGGCTGGCCGCGTGCCGGATTGAGTGAGCGAACTTTTTCAACCATGAAACTCCAAGTCCTCGCACTCGCCGCAGCATTCACCCTCACCGCCGCCCATGCGGAGAACTGGCCGCAATGGCGCGGTCCCGCACTCAATGGCACATCGCCGGAAACGGGCCTGCCGGTGAAGTTCAGCACGACGGAGGGCGTGAAGTGGGCGGTCGATATGCCGGGCATCAGCGGCGCGACGCCCATCGTGTGGGGAGACAAGGTTTTCGTGATGAGCCCCGACGCGCAGAAGGACCAGTGGCTGATTTGCGTGAGCCGCACGGATGGCAAGGTGCTTTGGAAGCAGAGAGTCGCCGGTGGCATGCTCGACAAGGGCCGCGGAAACAGCACCAGTCCATCGCCGGTGACCGACGGTAAGACCGTTTGGGCGCTGGTCGGCACAGGCCAGCTTGCGGCATACGACATGGACGGCAAGCAGCTCTGGTTGCGCGACCTAGCGAAGGATTACGGCAGCTTCAACATCATGTGGGTTTACGGCAGCAGCCCGCTGCTTTTCGGCGGCAAGCTTTACGTCCAGGTTCTCCAGCGCACACCGGCGGACGGCGGCTATCCGGGCGTCACGGACAAAGGCGACCGCGAGAGCTATCTGCTCGCGATCGAGCCTGCGAGCGGCAAGACCATCTGGAAGCACGTCCGCCCGACGGATGCAGTGATGGAGAGCATGGAGAGCTACTCTACGCCCGTCCCGCACACCGTCGGCGGCAAAACGCAGCTTCTCCTCGCAGGCGGCGACGTGCTCACGGGTCACGACCCCGAGACCGGCGCGGAATTGTGGCGCGGCGGTGGCATTAACGGCAAGAAGGGCAAGGGCGGCGGGGAATGGATGCGCATCGTTCCATCGCCGGTGAGCGCGGGCGACCTGGCATTTGTAGCGGGTCCGAAGCAGAGCGCGGCCATCGCATTCAAGACCGACGGAAAAGGCGACGTGACCGAGAGCGGGAAGGCTTGGGCTTTTGACGAACGCAAGACTCCCGATTGCGCGACTCCCGCCTACCATGGCGGGCGGCTCTACGTCTTCGACGGCGACTCGCACGCCATGACGGTTGTCGACGCGAAGACCGGAGCGAAAGTGTGGCAGAAAACCCTCGAAGGCCTCGATAAATCCAAGGGCAAGGAAGTCTTCCGTGCATCGCCGACGGTCGCCGACGGAAAAATCTACAACATCGGGGAGCGCGGCACCGTCGTGATCCAGAACGCAGAAACGGGCGAACAGCTCGCCGTGATTCCCATGGGAAGCGGCGGACCCGAAGGCGTCCGCAGCAGCATCGCCGTCAGCGTCGGGAATCTGTTCATTCGGACCACGGACAAGCTTTATTGCGTCGGGAATTAGATTTCGCAGGATGTCGGCGCGAGGTGATGTAGAAAGCTCCACGTGGAAAGCCCGGAGCGCCCATTTGGGAAGCCGTGCAATAAGTTCCCGGACGCGTAAAGGAGAGGCGAATTCATCCGCCGACCTCCGCAAAGTGAAGCGTGTAATCCATGAGTGACGCTCGCGCCCGCGGAGACGCAGCAAATTGGGCGCTGCGCGCTACGAAGGGCGGCGAATGAATCCTCCGCTCCTCTACGCGATCTCGCTTTGGAGAGGCTCGCCCTGTTCCTCGCATCTCGGTCGCGACTCACGTAGTGCTCCGTTTGATTCTTCTCTCGCTTGACGGTATCACGAGCCGTCCGGCAATGATGACCAGAATCCCAACGGACCGCGAAGGAGCGCTAAAAAAATGCGGTCGCATCCGCATCTTCGCCGCGCCGCCCGACTGGGTCGAACCCGCGGAAAAGCGAAAATGTAGCCACGCGATTCTCGGTCGCGCTCTTTTTTATGCGCTTCCTCGGTCCACGGAATTGGAAGTCAGATTCTAAAAAGCAGTTGGGTCCTCGGAAAGCACGGAAATTCACGGAAAGCAATGCATCGCGACCATTGAAGCTTTTATCCGGCCGGTGAGGGCTCTGATTTTCATATATCCCTCTCGCCATGCCCTTCAGTGGATCCCGTGGATATTCAAATGCGGTTTTTACAACGGTGAACTGTGGGAATAATGTGTGCGTTCCCACCCTTGTTTGAGGAAAATAAGCGTTGCGTGGAGTGCCGGTTTCGCGTACCTCCCCGAAAGATTTGTGAATGCAATTCCCGCCAAAACCAAAACATGACTCTCCACTCTTTTGCTGCGCTTCATTAAACAACATCTCAGGTATCAATCCAGCCTCCAAAAATCTCTCTCCGCTCTTTCAGCCGTTATAAAAACCGTCACACCTCAATCCGAAATCATGAAAACAGACTCATCCCAAACCGTTTTCAACGCATTCCGTCAGCGTCGCCGTATTCTAACTGCAGGGATCGGCTCGCTCTTTGTGCTTTCCAACATCGCATCCCATGCGATCACAATTACATCAGGCACCACGACGCTGACCTTTGATACGGCACCGGGTGTGGCCGATTGGGCAACCCTTGCGGCGGGATTGGGGGCGGCGGGTGCCGGTACATTTACGACTTCTGCGGGTATTGATGCTGCAGTTGCGGGCCTCAATCAGGCTTCAATTACGGAAGCGCTCCCCACTTCCGGCACGAATCCTCCGAGCACGAACGCAAGTGCCCGTTTCAATACGTCCCTTCTGGCCCTACAGACCCGCCCAACGACAGTAGGCGCTACGTTGCTTCTTGGAAAGCTATCGAACGGCACTGGGCAATCGTTCACGGACATCACCATTGGTTACACGCTGGCGGGCTTTAATGCTACGGCCGAAGAGGTCAATGGATTGCTCGCTTACTTTTCACTCAATGGGACCACGTGGGCACCCCTCCCGTCGCTTGGTGGCGGCACACCTGGAGTCCTGTCGCAGAACATTGCGACTGCTGGTTGGGCTCCCGGCACGAACGCGTATCTCCTGTTTGTGGACGACAACGGTTCTCCAACGGACGGCAGCTACACACTGGACAACATGACCTTCACGCCAACCCTTCAGGCAGGCGGTGCCAACCTCACATGGAATACCGGCCATTCTGTGGGCGGAGCTCCCGGTGGTTCTTTTGAGGTATCCGCTGCGCAATACTGGCTGAACGGTGCGTCTCCGAGCGGCTTTGCTGTAAATGATAACGCGATTTTTAGTCAGAATCCCAGTACGCCGGCGGCGATTACGGTTCCTGCGGATATTGCCGCGAGCTCGGTCATATTCAGTCACACTGCTGGAACTTATTCCTTAGGTGGACCCGGTAAAATAAGCAGCAGTTTCGCGGTCACATCAACCGGCGAGGTTGCCATCACTTCTGATCACACAGTGTTCGGCACCACGATTTCTGGCGGAGGCAAGGTTATCACGTCATCAGCCGGGGCTCTTGGAGCCGGTAGCGTTACGACGGGTGCGGGAGGCGGAACATTGGAGACTGTCACCAACTTGTCGGTAGGTGCGTTAAACGGTGCCGGACTGTTGACCAAGACGGGTGCGGGTGTGCTTACTCTTACCTCGACTGGAGCTGCCACAGGTGGACTTCAGGTTAATGAAGGCTCGGTTTCCACCAACAGTGGCGCGGCCCTCGGAGCGGCGGCAAATACGGTGACGCTGAACGGGACGACGCTTGAGTTTACGAACGTGGGTGCGGCGACTACCGTGGTTCCGGTGGTCGCAATCGGATCCGGCGGCGGTACGGTTTCCATTGCCGACGCCAGCTCCGCCACCGCGAGCGGCGCGACCTTTGGTGCGGGCCGCCTTACGGGCAGCACTTCGCTGACGAAGGCCGGCCCCGGTGTGCTTCGTATTTCGGGAGCGCAGGCTGGCCTTACGAGCAACTGGACAGTCAATGCCGGCGTAGTTGAGGTTTCGAACGCCACTGGCCTCGGCACCGGGTCAGTCACGCTCAATAGCGGTGTATTGGTGCTCAACGGAGTCACGGTAACGAATAACGTTGCGCTCGCTGGCGGCGCATTGGGAACGCGCACGAATTCCAACGGAAATTTTGCGGGGACCGTAAATGTGACTTCAAATTCGTTTCTGAACGTCAAGAGCAGCAGCAGCCCAGCGGGTTATCAGGGTTTCACGGTTTCTGGTGTGGTTAGCGGTGCGTCCGACCTTACGCTGACAGGTCCGATTCCGTTAATTGCAAACGGAACGGTGGCAGCAGGAACTGCGGCGGTTTTCGCGAACACAGCAAATACCTACTCCGGCAATTTCAACGTTACATCCCAGCAGATATTGGCAAGCAATCCTACTGGCGGTGCAGGAAGCGCTCTCGGAACCGCGACGCTCCGCTTGAAAGGTGGCGGCGTTCGCATTCTTGACGACGGCACGGCCAGTGACTCGATCCTGACCTACAACAACCCGGTGTTTGTTGAAACACAGACTGAAATCGGCGCGCTGGCTGGGACGGCCGGAATCCACGTCGATCGGACGACGACAGGAACATTTACGGGTAACACGGTTCAGTTTTCCTCGCTTAATATCGGCGGAGGACTCGGCCTCGCCGTTACCGGTGCGAATGGCTACAAGGCCAGCGTCTCTGGGGCTACAACGCTCTCTGGCACGGGCGTTGCGACCTTTGATACTAGCACGGCGGCCCTCACGTTGGCGGGAGGAGTGACAGGCACGGGTGGTCTCGGCAAAACCGGCGCATCGACGCTGACGTTGCAGGGGACCGTGAATTATTCTGGAAACACAGCCGTGGACGGTGGTGTCCTTGACGTGACGGGGGTCACTGGTGGTTTTTCCGTTGGCACCGGCCAAACACTGTCCGGTAGCGGTGGAACGGTGACGGGTGCTCCAGCGGGAATCACTGTAGGAAGCGGTGCGATTATCGCTCCCGGAAATACTTCGGGAGTGGGTGTGCTCACTCTATCGAGCCTGTCGCTTGGCACAGCAGCCATCAACTATGCTTGGAATACTGGAACGCTCGGTTCGCTGACGGTTCTTGGGTCGGACGCGCTTGCGCTGACAGGTGGAACGGGTTCGGTAACCCTGAACTTCGCCAGCCAATCGCCGAACCTCGGCTTGCACACGCTCATTGATTACACGGGCACGCCATTGGCCGATTTGACGAAGTTCACCGTCGGTTCGATGTTCTCGCGTATCGCATACAGCCTCGTCAACAACACGACGGATACGAAGATCGAACTCAATGTTACCGGTTTGAACTACCCGATTTGGTCTGGTGCGACATCCTCGGAATGGAGCACGAACGTAATCACTGCTCCGAAGAACTGGAAACTCAGCAGCGATAACTCGAACACGGACTTCATTGCTGGTGACCGCGTCGTCTTCAATGACGCTGCGGCTTCTGCTTCGCCGACCGTCGATGTCTCGGTTGCGAACGTCTCTCCGCTGTCTGTCGAAGTGGATGGAACGAAGGACTACACATTTACCGGAACTGCGGCAATCGCGGGTGCAGGTGGTCTGACCAAGACTGGCACTGGTAAACTTACAATCAGCAGCACGAATAGCTTTACAGGAACCGTGAACCTCAACGGCGGTGTTACCGCGGTTGCAACCATCGCAGATTCAGCAACGAACAGTCCGCTCGGAGCTGGGACCGCAATAAACCTCGGGGGTGGCACGCTTGAATTCACAGGCGCGACCGGAAGCACAAACCGGGGCATTGCTGTGGCGGTTGGTGGGGGAACGGTGAGCACCCCGACTGGCTCGACACTCACGCTCGCTGGTGTCGTTAGTGGAGCCGGAACCCTTGCTAAGAGCGGTGCGGGAACTGTCGTGCTGACGGGTGCCACGAATACCGTTGCCGGTTACACCGTTTCACAGGGAACGCTCCAGGTCGGTGACGGAGTCGCTGCTGGAAGTCTGGGAACCGGAACTGTCACTAATGATGCGACGCTCGCTTTTAACACTCCGGCGGCGGGTCTGGTTGTTGGTAACGTGATTTCCGGAACCGGAAGTGTTACGAAAACCGGCCCGGGCAATGTGACGCTCAACGGCGCAGCGGACAACACCTACGCGGGAACGACGACAGTCAGCGGTGGCTCGCTTATTCTCAGTTCGCCGACGGGAATCAACTCGGTCGGCGGTAATGTGGTTGTCGAAACCGGCGGCATTGTTGCCTACGGAACGACTGCCGGACAGCTCGCAAATCACATTCCGGACACCGCATCGATTACTGTAAATGGAGGCACCTTCGGCTCCGGAGCGGGTAATGCGGAGACCGGTCCGACAGCCGGAATTTTCGATACAGTGGCGAATGTCACGGTGAATAGTGGAACATTCCTATCCGGTCGTGGCGATGCTCAGCTGTTCGGGGTTACGGGAGCCCTGAACGCCACCGGCGGACGGGTATTCCTGCAACGTGGGGGTAGTGTTGCGGCGACATCCATTTCGCTCGCAAGTGGAGTGGTTCTAGACATGGATGGCGGCAGCACTGGATTTATCAGCCGTCTTGGCGTCGGGACCGGAGGACTCACGATCCACGGTGCGACTGTGAACATGAATACCGGTTCCAATGTGACGGCTGGCTCTCAAGGAAGTTCGATCATTCTGACTGGTGACCTAACCACGACAGGAACAACGACTATTAGCCGCGTCAGTGCGCAAGCAGCGCCCCGCGCGAATATCGACCTCAACGGTGCGGATCGCGTCTTCAATGTCAGCGGAACGCTCACGCTCGGTACCTCCGCGGCGCAGGTCATTGTGGTCAACACCGGCGCGACCCCTGGTGGTATCGTCAAGCAGGGTGCTGGTAATTTGGTTCTGAACGGTGCGAACACCTACAACGGAAATACGGACATCCTCGCCGGAACTGTTACGCTCACCGGAACGCTCTCGGGTTCCGCAAGTATCAACGTGGCTACCGGTTCTACGTTCGATGTATCAGGTGCCGCGGGATACTCAGTTGGTGTTGCTCAGACCATCAAGGGCAACGGCAACGTCGTTGGTAGCGCGACTATCAATGGAACACTGGCTCCCGGATCGAGCATCGGCACGCTGAATTTCGCGAATGATTTGGCGTTTGGTGCAACGGGAGCGGGATTGTTTGAAATTAACAAGATCGGTCTTGTCCGCACTGCGGACCTGGCCAATGTGACGGGCACGCTCACGCTTGCGGGAACCCTCAATGTAACAGCCACCGGTGACACACTTGTCGAGGGTGATAAGTTCAATCTTTTCGATGCCGCCGCCTTCTCGGGCACGATGGCGATGGGAACCATGCCGACGCTGGACCCGGGCTTGTTCTGGAGCCTCGCTGATTTGGGAGTGGACGGCACGATTTCCGTCATTCCTGAGCCCGGAAGTGCAGCACTGCTCGCGCTCGGAAGTGCGCTGCTCTTCCGCCGCCGCCGCAAGGCATAAGCGCGGAAACGCCAAGTGAATCATCGCAAAGGGCCGCCGGAATATCGGTGGCCCTTTTGCTTGTTGCAATTAAGGACACGGAAGGCTTTTTCCACGCTCACAAGAAACTGAGACCGACTTCGCTCGTGCAAAGCCGCCATCGAAACACCGGAAATGTTCCGCAAATTAATGGCCCTAGCTACTTCCGCCAGCCGTAGCTCGTTCCTTTGAGCGTGCGGACGCCTTTCCCAACGCCTCCGGACTTGAGCTGGTCTTCGTTGAAGAGGGCTGTGTAGAGATACGGGAAATCCGGGAGCTTTTCGCGCTTCAATTTTGCGCCGATGTAGCGCTCAATTTTGCGAACGGCATCGAGTTCCTCGGCAGTGAAAATCGTGAACGCATCGCCGGTCGTGGCCGCGCGCCCCGTGCGCCCAATGCGGTGAACATAATCCTCCGGGTGCTGCGGAACGTCGTAGTTCACCACATGGGTGACGCCGGCGATATCGAGCCCGCGCGCCGCGATGTCGGTCGCGACGAGGACTTCGTATTTACCGCTCTTGAAGCCGGCGAGGGCTTCCGTACGTTCGTTCTGGTTGCGGTCGCCGTGGATGACGCCGACTTTCCCCGGGATGATCTTCGCGAGGCGCGAGCCGACCATGTCTGCCGCGACTTTGGTCTGCGTGAAGACAATCACGCTGTGGTAATCCTCCTTCGCGAGGATCGCGAAAAGCAAATCCATCTTCTGGTCGCGCGCGACTGGGTAAAGCGCATGCGCAACGGTTTCGGCCGCGCTTTGACGCCGCCCGATTTCCACCGAGACGGGGTTGGTGAGAATCCATTTCGTGAGAGTCTCTAATTCCGGCGGAAGCGTTGCTGAGAAAAACAGCGTCTGCCTTTCTTTCGGGCACGCGCGGATGATGCGGCCGACATCGGGGAGGAAGCCCATATCCAGCATTCGGTCCACTTCATCGAGCACAAGGTGGCGCACATCACCGACCTTGATTGTGCCGTCTTCCATGAAATCGAGCAGACGTCCCGGCGTAGCCACGACGATATCCGCGCCTTTCTGGAGCGCCTCCCGCTGGTTGCCGTAGCCTACGCCGCCGTGAACGAGCACGGTGTGCAACCCGGTAAACTTGCCATAATTCACAAAGCTCTCGTGCACTTGATGCGCGAGCTCACGCGTCGGTTCGAGAATCAGCGCGCGGAATTTTCCGTGTTCACCGAGTTGCGTGAGCAGCGGGAGCGCGAATGCAGCGGTTTTTCCTGTGCCTGTCTGGGCCGAGCCCATCACATCGCGCCCTTGTAAAACGAGAGGTATCGCCTCGGCCTGAATGGGGGTGGCTTCTTTATAACCCTTGGCCTCTATCCCGCGCATCACCGCCTCGGAAAGGCCGAATTCTTGAAATGTCATCGCGCACCTTCTAGCGGGCGGTCCGCCGTTCGCAAGGTCCGATTCCGTCCGGTGTGGAGCAGCGTGACCGCAAAGCCGCTTGATGGTGTGGGAATCACAGCTAAGCTCATGGCATTCCTTGCATCCCGCGAGGGGCGGCATCGCCCCGAGATCGGGCGTGCGCTCGCTATCAATGTTATCTTTTTCAACCTGCTGGAATTCCGGACGCCACACCGATGGTGCGGCGATGATTCAAGAGATTCTCGATCTGGGATTCGAGAATGTGGAGCTTGGCCACGGCATCCGGTTGTCGCTCGTCGACGGCATTCTGAAAATGCACGAGCAAGGGAAAGTGAAGTTCTCCTCGCTGCACAACTTCTGCCCGCTTCCGGTCGAAATCACTCGGGCTTCACCGGACTGCTATCAGATTAGCGCAGCCAGCCAGAGTGAGCGTGACCGGGCGATGCGCCACACGTTTCAGACGATCGATTTTGCGAAGCGGCTCGGCGCTAAGTTCGTCGTGATGCATCTCGGTGGTGTCCCAATCGATGATTACACCTCGAAACTCGTGAAAATGGCGGAGGTTGGGATGATGATGACGAAGCAATTCGTTAGAACGAAACTTGAAGCGGTGAAAGCGCGCGAATCCAATCAGGCGAACCCGTTTTTCCGCGCCAAGGAATGCTTTAAGCGAATCGTGGATTACGCCGGCGAGCGTGGCATCAAACTGGGCGTCGAGAGCCGCCACAGCTACGAGGAGATACCAAGCGAACCGGAAATGATGGATGTGCTCGGAGATTTTCCGCCGCCGACGGTCGGATACTGGCACGATTTTGGGCATGTGCAGGTGAAGCACAACCTCAGCTTCCTGGACCACGTCGCATGGATGCAAAAGGTCGCGCCTCGTCTCATCGGCTGCCATCTTCACGACACAAAATGGCCTGGTCGTGACCACATGGCGCCGTTCGACGGGGATGTCGAATATGACAAACTTCTCCCGCTGATTCCTCCCGGCATGTTGTTTGTTTATGAAATGAGCCCGCGGCGGACGAGGGACGAGATCACCGCGAGCGTTGCGAAATGGAAGGAGCGGTTCCCGCAGTGGACGTAGCTTTCCGAAAGGAGCGGCGTTGAGAAAATCGCTGCTCTGGATTCTCCAGTTCGCGCTTACTGCGGGGCTGCTGTGGCTCGTTTTCCGCGATCCGTCAAAGCAACAGGTCCTCAAGGACGCAGTCCGGCAGGCCGACTGGCGCTGGCTTGCCGCTGGTGTGGTAGCCTACGGGTTCTTCGAACTGCTCGCCGGCGTGCGGTGGCAGATCCTGCTGCGCGTTCAGGGTATCCGCATTTCGTGGACGCGCATGTACGGGCTGCTGATGGTCGGTTTGTTTTTCAGCCTCTTCATCCCCGGCGGAACCGGAGGAGATTTGGTGAAGGGATACTATTTGCTCAAGGAGGCGCCGGTCGGGCGGAAGACCTCGGCGGCGCTTAGTGTGGTCATGGATCGCCTGCTTGGCCTTCTCGGAGTAGCCATTCTGACCGGCACCATCACCGGTTTGCAGTGGGAATGGCTCACGAGCGACCCGCTCACGAAGAACTACATCTACTCGGGAATCGCCGTGCTTGGCGTCTGTGTGCTCGGGATGGCGGTGGCGGGATTGATTTCGGCGCTCCGGCTTGTTCATGCGCTTCCCGAGAAACTGCCCGGCCGGAATTTCCTCGCATCCGTGAGCGGCGCGTACGCGCTCTACGGACGTGCTTGGCTCGCGACGCTCGCAGCCGTTTTCATTTCCATCCTCGCGCACGGTGCACACTACACCACCTTTTACTGCGCAGGGCGGGCCATTGAGATGTCCGGACCGCGTAAACCGACCGCGGTCGAATTGTATTCCGCGCTGCCGGTGATTGAGACAGTCGCCGCGCTTCCGATTACTCCCGGTGGATTGGGGACGCGTGAAAAACTCTTCGACGATATGCTCACACGCCTTTGCGACCTGGACGAGGGCGTCGCGCCAAGTATCTCCATGCTCGGATATTTCTGCATCGCCTTCTGGGGCGTGGTCGGCGGCATTTTCTACATGTTCTACCGCCCCGGAAAAAGCGAACGGGATGCGTCATTTGCCGAGACCACTGCGCAGCTCGGTGCAAAGCTTCCGGGCTCATGACGCCCCGTCCTTTTGTCACGGCAAACTTCGCGATTACAGCGGATGGCCGCATCAGCACGCGCAACCATACACCGAGCGATTTCTCGAGCGCGGCGGACAAGCGCAGGCTTCTGGAAATTCGCGCCGCTTGCGATGCCGTGCTTGTGGGCGCGCGTACACTCGCTGCAGATACGATGACGCTCGGCCTTCCTGCGGAGGATCTCCGCGCGGCCCGGAGCGACCGCGGGTTGCCGGAGATGCCGCTGCGCGTCATCGCGACCAACACCGGGCGCATCTCGGCAGAGAACCGCGTATTCACGAGCGGGCTGCATCCGGCGGTCGTCTTTTCCACCCGGCGCATGTCCACGCGCACGTGCACCTCGCTTGCCGGCGTGTGCGATTTATTCATCCATCTCGCGGACTCCGTGAACCTCGCGGCAATGCTGGCGACGCTTCGCGAGGAGTATCGCGTGAAGCGCCTCGTCTGTGAGGGCGGCGGCACGCTTTTTAAAGCGCTGCTCGCTGCGGACCTTGTTGATGAACTCCATCTCACGCTTTGCCCGCTTGTTTTTGGTGGTGCAAAAGCTCCCACGCTCAGTGGTGTTGCTGGCGACTGGCTTCCAAAGAGCACCTGCCTCCGGCTTGCGGAGATGATTCCAGTCGGTGCGGAGTGCTTCACGCGGTGGCGTGTGCGGAGGAGTTGATGGAATTGCCGAGCATGGCTAATTCACAGCCCGTAATGTCCAGCAACTCATCATCACGCCGCCGCGTCGTCATTACCGGTCTTGGACCGATCGCCGCTTGCGGGATTGGAAAGGAGCAGTTTTGGCGGAATGTCCGCGCTGGCCGGAGCGGCATTTCCCGGCTTGCGGCGTTCAGCGTTGAAGGCTGCCGTGCGGTCAGTGTTGGCGAGATTCCCGAATGGGATCCGACTGCATTTTTCCCGCCGCACCGCTTGAAGCGGCTCGATCGATTTGCGCAGTTTGCCGTCGCGAGTGCCCTGCTGGCGCTAGAGGACGCAAAGCTGCCTTGGAGTCGCGAAGCACCGCAGCCACGGACGGGCGTGAGCTTCGGCACGGCGCTGGGCGGAATCTCCGGCGCGGAGGACGAGCACGCCAGATTTTTGAAAAAGGGCCCGCGCGGCGTGAATCCCACGCTCGCTTTACAGGTCTTCGGCGGGAGCGCACACAGCAACATCGCCATCGAGTGTGGCTTTCGCGGAGTCGGGACGACGAACTCGAGTTCCTGTGCCAGCGGAGTGGTTTCGGTGGGGGAGGCGATGCGTTACATTCGCGATGGATGGGTGGATGTGATGGTCGCCGGCGGTGCCGAGGCTCCGCTGAGTCCGCTCACTTTCAGCTCGTTCGACTTCATCAAGACGATGTCGCGTTGGGATGGCGAGCCCATACAGCACGCATGCCGTCCGTTCGACAAGCAGCGCGATGGATTCACAATGGGCGAAGGCGGGTGCTCGCTCGTGATCGAGGAACTCAATCACGCCCGGGCACGCGGCGCTCACATTTACGCCGAAGTCTGCGGCTACGCTCTAAACAACGATGCATACCACATGACTTCGCCAAACCCGGATGGCGAGAGCATCACGTCATGCATGGCGGCAGCGTTGGCGGATGCGGGCGTTGCTCCGCATCAAATCGGCTACATCAACTGCCACGCGAGCAGCACGCAGCTGAACGACGCGAGCGAGGTCGAGTGCATCAAGCGGGTTTTCGGTGACCACGCCGCGCGGCTCGCGATCGGCGGCACCAAGCCTTTCACCGCGCATCCGCTCGGTGCGACCGGTGCGATGGAGGCGGTGATTTGCGCGCTCGCGCTTGATGAGCAGTGGCTTCCGCCGACGCTGCATCACCGCACGCCGGATCCGGCGTGCGACTTGGATATTGTGCCAAACGAGGGCAGGAACGCGGCTTTTGATTTTGCTTTGAACAACGCGTTTGGCTTCGGCGGCATCAATTCCTCGATCGTGCTGCGCCGATGGAAGGACGAAAGTTAATCGCGCTGACTACTTCGTGAAGCGATTGAGTTCCGCCTGATTGAGTTCGCGTCCCGCGGTCTGGCGCGCGAGTTCTATGAGCTTGTTTTCGTCCGTCTCCCAAATCCGCAGACGTCCGTCCAGCCCTCCGCTCACGAGCCGGCCATCCGGCAGGAAGGCCAGAGAGAGAATTCCGACACCGACATTAATGCGGCGCGTAAAGGCATCTCCGCGCTGAAAATCGTGCAGAGTGATTCGTCCATCCATCGTCGCGGTGGCAAACCATCGCGTGGCTGATCCGGACAATGACGATGGCGAGAACGCGACCGAGGTGACGTGCGCCCCCTGGCTTGGTAAAAGAATGGGAGCGGGCATGTTTTTCAATGACGTCGTGCTCCAAATGCCGGATGGCAGTCTGCCGTAGGTTCCAACCCCGACCCATTTTCCATCGTCGCTGATTGCCAGTCCTCCATTGAAATCGAGCGGGGACGGGATGTTTACCAACTCGGGCAGGCGCCCGGGTTTGGAGCAATCGAACACGAGGATCATGTTTCCATACTGCGTCCAGTTTCGACGCAGGAATTTGCGCTCGTTCTCGAGCGGAAATCCGAGTGCCCATCGGGTGATGGCTAGCATGCGCCTGACCACGTCCGACAGTTGGTCGCCTCCGTGGCGCGTAATGTAGAGCCTGTTTCCATCGGGCGAGACTTTGACGTCCGGAAGGAGGTAGTTGATAGCGTGCACGGGCCAGGCCAGTCCTGTTTCGTTATCGGAGTGGAGATCCCACTCGAATATCAGACCGTCGGCACTCGTTGCATAGATAGTGCCTCTCGGGTGAAACGCGATCCGACGCTCGGCCATATCGCGGGTTTCCCAAACAGGCTCAAGAATGCGTGGTGTCGGCAGCGGTTTTCTGGCGTCCAGTGCGGCGGCGAGTTCCGGAAGTTGCCACACTTTGACCAACGAATCCCGGCCGGTGCTCGCGAACCATTTCCCATCCGGGCTGAATGCGACACCGGTTACGACCCGGTGGCCGGGAAGGGCATATTCTTTCAAACCTCCCCGTGTATCAAAAAAGCGGACAGTCGATTCCTTCTCGTTCGGATCATTAAAGAACCGGCGTGCCGTAGCCGTCGCGATCCAGCGGCCGTCAGGGGAAACCGCGATATCGAAAATACCATCGTCGCTGCTTGCGCTGGCGACGGGCAGGCGACCTGCTTGGTTGCCGTCGAAGTTCCACATGCGCGATGACCCGTCGCGGGAAACGGCGTGCAGGGTCCGGATATCTGGAGAAAAACACACGCTGTTCACGGTGGCTGGCAGACCGCGGAACTCGACCGGAAGGTCCACTTCTTGCGAATCAGTTCTCCATGCGCGGACGACTTTGTCGGAACTTCCAATTGCGAACCACTGGGAATCCTCGCTGAAAGCGCAGCATGTAATGCTCGTGGATTGCACCCGGATTCTTCGCTTCAGTCCCGGAGTGCCTTCGAGACTGTAGAGTTCTGCGATCGAGCTTTCTCCTCCGACGAGCAGCCATTTCTCGTCTGGCGAAATCGCGAGCGTCGATGCGGCGGTGTGCCGGTTTTCGAAGCGTATGCGCGATTTTTCAATGGTCCCAAAATCGCCCGAAGAAAGGTCGTAAAGTTCGACCGGGCCTTTCGACGTGCCGAAGGCGCACCAGCGTGCTTTGTCGCTCACGCATGCGGTAATCACCGGTGATCGAGCGTTGGGGAGGAAGCGCGCAAATTCCTGTTCCTTCGGAACGACTCGAACGAGGGCTGGCGCGCCGTCGCTGTAAGGGTCGAAGAACGCGATCCATTCACCGTTCTTCGCAGGTGTGATTCGCCGGAGAATATCCGCGCCGCCTTGGACGGTCACGAGCGATCCGGGTTGCTGCGATGCCGCGCCGAGCGCCAGCGGTTGAAAATAGGAGGCGGAATCTGCGGCCGCTGAGGAAATGGCAGATACGCCGATAGGCATCCCGTCGCTGCGCGTTACAATTCGCGTGTCGGGGATATTCAACTCGCGCGGCATCGGTGCGAGGATTTCCCTTTCCTGCTGGGGTAGGTCTTCGAAGTTCCCGGAGGCGAAGTTGGGCAGGCGCCAGATCCGGGCTCGAATGTTCCCATCCTTGAGGTCTGTAACTACAAGTCTCTGGGAATCCGGCATCCATTGCGATCTCCACTGCTCCGCCACGGCCGAATCGTGTAATTTCCATCGGACAACCGGCGTCGAGCTACCGGTGTCACGGCAGTCGAAAAGTGCTGCGTGCACGCCGTCGGAAAGATGGGAAATGGTGACCAGCAGTTTTCCGTCGGGGCTTGGATAGGCCACGCTTACAAAGTGAGTGTTTGTCCTTTCGCGCGGGGCGGAGGTGTCGATGCCGCCGGTTAGTTGAAGCGCGCCGTATAGCGCATCGACGGATTCCGGAAGAATTTCCGCGCCGGTCCTGCGAACTGTTTCGGCTGACTCCACTGCGAGCAGAAGGCCCAGTTGCGGGTCGGTCGTCGATTGCACCCGCGACTCGGTCGCCAGCCGCGCCGAGGTGGATTTGAGCAAGGACTCCGACAGCTTTTTGTTTGCGCCGCTGGCGTCCTGCCAGAGTACGAAACTGACGATGCTTCCGGTAAGAATCGAAATGAGCAGCAGTGCTGCGACCGTGACGCGCCAGGGATTTCGGCGGACGAATTTGACGAGCTTTTCCGCTGGCGTGACGTGCCTCGACCGAATCGGTTCGTCTTTAAGCCACCGTTCCAGTTCCTCGGCCAGATATGCCGCAGAGCGCATTCGGCGCGAGGGATCCTTTTCGAGGCACCGTGCAACGAGCGTCGCCAGATCGTGATTGCACTCCAGCGCAGGCGGCTCGCTATTCTTGATGGCATCGAGAATCATCAGCGGCGTGGAAGCTGTGAATGGCACGCGGCCGCTGAGCATTTGGTAAAGAAGGATGCCGAGTGCCCATACATCGCTGGCCGTCGTCAACTCGCCGGGATTCGTCGATATCTGCTCCGGCGAAATGTACTCCGGAGTGCCAATGACCTCGCCCGGATTTGTGAAGCCCGATTCCACGCCCGCGAATTTTGCGAGGCCGAAGTCCGTGAGGTGCGGCTCGCCCAAGGTTTCTCCTTCCGTCGGCGGGTCGAGAAGAATGTTCGCGGGCTTCAAATCCCTATGGAGGACTCCGCGCTCGTGAGCGTGATGTACGGCGCGGCAGACCTTCACCATGAGCCGGGCAGTTTCCCGTTCCGGCAATGCACCTCCGCGCAGACGATCGGCCAGACTTCCGCCGTCGATGCGCTTCATTGTGAAATACGGCTGGTCGCCAAATTCACCGACTTCGTAAATGGGAACGATGTTCGGGTGATCGAGCCGTGCGACGGCTTCCGTTTCGGCGCGGAATCGCGCCGGTTCACCGAACGCGCCGCCGCGCATCAATTTTAGCGCGACCATTCGTTCGAGTTGTGCGTGACGCGCCTCGTAAACGATGCCCATCCCGCCGCGGGCGATTTCGCGACCGATGCGGTAAGCCCCGATATCGACACCGGACCACTGGAACGATGCACGCGGAGTCGCGCCTGTTTCCGTGTGCGACGGTCTCATCTCATGAGTGTCCGGATTCGTCGAAAGCATCGTCGGTTGTGGTTGGGTCGAGGTTTTGGTCGGGTGCCGCAAACGGCACGGGCCTGTCATGCGTGATATCGCAGGAACCATGCGAGATTTTTGGGAACATTTCTTCCGAGGATGGCGGAGCGGCAGGTCACCGGAGGACCGAGATACTTGCGATTCCCCAGGCGAGTGGTTATTCGGGAGGCGTGCAATTCAAGGACTATTACGCGATTTTGGGAGTGCCGAAGACGGCGTCACAGGAAGATATTCGGAAGGCGTTTCGCAAGCTGGCCCGGCAGCATCATCCCGATGTGGCGAAGGACAAGAAATCCGCGGAGGCCAAGTTTAAGGAAATCAACGAAGCGAACGAGGTCTTGAGCGACCCGGAGAAACGCCAGCGGTACGACAGCCTCGGCTCGGATTGGGACAAAGTGCCGCGTGGAGATGGTGTTCCGCCGGAGTGGCGCGGCGGCGGCATGTCGGGTGGAGGTGGGGGATTCAGTGATTTCTTCGAAGCTTTTTTCGGCGGCGGCGGTCGTGGTGGAAATCCGTTTGGCGGTTTCGGCCGCGGCGGTGCGGCGAAGCGACGCGGCGAGGATCTCGAATATGAGCTGCCGGTGAGCGTCGAGGAGGCGCTCAACGGCGGGAAGAGTTCATTCAGTATTTCCCGTGGCGGGCGGCAGGAGACGATTTCGGTCACGATTCCGAAGGGCGTCCGTGCCGGCCAGCGAATCCGCCTAGCGGGTCAGGGCGGAAAGGGAGTCGGTGGCGCGGAGGCGGGCGATTTGTATTTGCTCGTGGCGATCGCGCCGCATCGCGACTACCGCGTGGAAGGCGCCGATTTGATTCGTGAGATTCCGGTGACGGTTACGTCGGCAGTTTTGGGCGGTGAGGTCGAGGTGATTACTCCGGACGGTGTGGTAAAACTGAAAATCCCCGCAGGCACGCAGCCCCGGCAGAAGTTCCGATTGAAAGGTCGCGGGCTGCCCAGTGGCTCGGGCGGTGTGCGGGGCGATTTTTTTGCCGAGGCGCGTGTGGTAATCCCAACGGTTCTGACCGCAGAGCAGCGGGCGTTGTGGGAGTCGCTGGCGAAAGCCTAGCCGGTTCGAACCGCAATCGCGTTGCGGCCCGTTACTTCTGCGCAGCTTCGACGTTGCGCGTCGCGCGGACCATGTAAACGCGCTTGCCCTGGCTTTCGTAGAATGTCCGCACGATCATCTCGGCGAGCAGTCCCATCAGGATGCAAAGAATTCCGGCGGCTCCTGCGACGAGGCATAACACCGGAAGCGGTGTTGAAATGAACGGCTTCTCCGGCGTCCAGAACCACTTGAAGAAGCACGCGAGCAGCCCTGCAAACGCGCTGATGATGAACATCACCAATCCCGCGCCGCCGAAGATATACATCGGTTTTTGCTGAAAGCGGTCGAGGAACTTCACGGTGACCAGGTCGGCGATGACTTTCAGCACGCGTTCAAGACCGTATTTGCTCTCGCCGTGCTTGCGTGCGTAATGGCGGACGACGACCTCGGTAATCTCGGCGCCGTGCCATTTCGCGTAGATGGGGAGAAACCGGTGCATTTCTCCGTAAAGTCTCACGCCTTCGATGACCTCCCGCCGATACGCCTTGAGCGAGCAGCCGAAATCATGGAGGCGCACGCCGCTCACCCATGAAATCAGCCGGTTTGCCATGATGCTCGGCGCATTGCGCTTGAGCGCGTTGTCCTGCCGGTCCTTGCGCCAGCCGCTCACCACGTCGAATCCTTCGTCGAGTTTTGCGAGCAGCAGCGGGATGTCCTCGGGATCATTCTGAAGGTCGCCGTCCATCGGGATGATGATGTCGCCCCTCGCGAAATCGAAGCCCGCCATCATCGCCGCAGTCTGGCCGAAATTGCGGCGGAAATGGACGACTTTGACGCGCTCGTCTTTTGACGCGAGTTCATCGAGAAGCTCGTCGGAGCCGTCGGAGCTTCCATCGTTGACGAGAATCAGTTCCCACGGAACGGGCTGCTTCTCCATCGCAGTGCGGACCTTGGCGTACAGCGTGCCGATGCTGCCGGCTTCGTTGTAAATCGGAATCGTGATGGAAAGCATTCCCGGGACAATCGGGTATTTTGCCCGTAGGATTCAATGCGAATGACGCGTGCGGCTGAAAAATCGTGCGCGCTATCCGTTGCGCTTGCGGTTGAACGCCGCGACGACGCGGTCGGCTTCGCGCTTTTCCGTACGGGCCTTGATGTCCTGCCGCTTGTCCTGCGCGACCTTTCCCTTGCCGACGCCGATCTCGACTTTCACCTTCGCGTCCTTCCAATACATCCGCAGCGCGACAAGCGTGCAGCCATCGACTTCCGACTTGGCCTGAAGCTTCGCGATTTCCGCTTTGTGCAGCAACAGACGCCGCAGTCGCTTGGGTTCGTGCTGCTCAAAACTCGCTTTCTCGTACGACTGGATGTCCACATCGTAAAGCCACACCTGCCCGTTTTCGACACGCGCGAATGCGCTGTTCACATTTGCCTTCCCGGCCCGGATGGATTTCACCTCGGTGCCCTTCAATTCAATGCCTGCCTCGTACCGGGAAAGGATATGGTAATCCCGCAGCGCCTTGCGATTAACCGAAATATCGGCGCCCATTTTCCTGCTGTCCGCCTTGCGCGGAGATTATTGGCCGTCTTTCGGCTTCGCTTCGTGCGTGAGCTTGCCTTCGATGATTTCCTTCAGGGCAATATCCGCAAGTCCCATACGGCCAAGGGTATCCACCATCGGCTTGTGGCCGGCGTTCAACTGCCGGACGCGCTTCGAAACAATGTTTACGAGCAAAGGCGTGCTTCCAACTTTCTTGGCGGCTTCATCGACGAGGTGACTGATCATGGTAGTAATAGTAAGCTTTTTCCCGGGAAAAAGGGAGTGGAGAGTCGATGGATGGGGCTCCCTTGTCAATCCCTGCTTTTTCCGCGGCGGACGGGTCCTGCCCCTATCCGGCTTCCGGCAACGATTTCACGACGACGGCTGTGCCGTAGCAAAGCACTTCCGCAATGCCCGCTGCCACCTCGGTCGCATCGTATCGCACCGCGATAATCGCGTTCGCCCCGCGTCCGTCCACTTGGTCGAGCATGAGTTGAAAGGCTTCGGTCCGGGTCTGCTCGCACAGTTCGGGCAAATCTCGGGCTTCTCGTTCAAAGGCGGCCCAAATTATTCATGAACGCTGGGTAAGAGACCAGAGGCGGGACAAGGAATGTAAAAAATGCCGGCATTGATCGGATCGTGTGTGTTCTCCGCCCGCAACCGTTGCTTTCCTCGTGCTTCTCCGGCATTGACGGTCCGCTCGCTGCGGCGACGATGTGTGCATGAATGCCCGCTCTTTTCTCCGCTGTTTCGCTGCGCTGATTCTTTCCGTCGCAACTGTCTTTGCGGCGGACATTGCGCCTGCGGAGAAGGCGAAGATTGAGGCTTTGATTGCGAATGTCGGTGCGCTTGCGGATGCGAAGTTCGTTCGCAACGGGAGCACTTACGACGCGAAGACCGCCGCCACATTCCTTCGCCGGAAGTGGGGCGCAAATGAAGGTGAAATCAAGACTGCGGCGGATTTCATCGCGAAGGCTGCGACTGGTTCCGGTACGACGGGGAAACCGTATCTCATCCAGATGAAGGATGGCACCGAAGTGAAGTGCGCCGATTATCTCACGGCAGAGCTCAAGAAGTTGGAGGCGAAGTAGGCGGGGCGGCTTTGCGGGGACGGAATGGCCAGAGCATCTGGCCGAGGTAGCTGCGGGGCATCGGTTCATCCACGCCGAGTGCGGGCGGCTCGTGGTCCGGGCAGCGGTAGGTGCCGAAGAGGATGTCCATGAGCGGGGAAATGTTCGCGTAGTTTCCAGTCTCGCGGACGCGTTCGTGGTGCCAGTGGTGGAGCTCCGGCGCGCCGATGAGCCAGCGGAGCGGTCCGATGGGAAGGCGCACATTGGAGTGAATGTAGATTGCCCAGATGCCGCGAAACGCGAGAAAGCCGGCGAGCGTTTCCAACGGGAAGCCGAGCACGAATGCGGGGAGATTGATGATGCCCATCGTGTAAATCGTATCGAGGGGATGTTCGCGGTGCGCGGCGAGCCAGTCGAGGTGCTCGGCGCTGTGATGGATGGAATGGAAGCGCCAGAGCCAGCCGACTCGGTGCTGAAGCCGGTGCGCCCAGTAAACGCAAAAATCGCTGAGGACGATCACTTCCACCGCCTGCAACCACCACGGCTGCGCCGCCACCGCCGCGCGAAACGATGCGGGCACGATTCCGTCGAGCCACGAGCCGAAATACGAAAGCACCGCAAGGACAAGTCCGCCCCACAGCAGATACTGGCCAAGGAAAAAGAAGAGGTCCGTCCACCATTCGGGGCGCAGGAATTTCTGCCCCGGTTTTGCCGGGAAGGTCTTCTCCAGCGGGACAAAAAGGATGACGAGAAAGAGCATGCTGACCCCGACTCCTGCGAGCGTGTAAACGATGTTCATGGCTGCGCTTGCCGGGCCGGCGGAGGCTCGGCTGGAACGGTGAGTGTATTGTTCTTCAACGTGAATGGTCCCACAGGCGCGGATTTTGAGCCGGGGATGAAAGTGCGCGGCGGCTCGGCGGGAACGACGACGGCACCGGATTTCGATCCCGGAGCCAACGTGCGCTGCTGCGGCGCGAAGAGGCGTGCATCCATCGACTTCGAGCCGGGCGCGACGGTTGGATTTTGCAGCGCCGCTTTCCGCTGTGAATTCGCGACGTAGCAGGCGAGCAGCGTAAGTGCGCTGGCAACTGCGGCGAGGCGGGCGATAGTCCGGAATTGAATGTTCATTTCGACGATTCGGTGGCGTTCGGCAGGACTGGACGTTTGTTGAGAATGTCGTTGAGGGCATCCGCCTCCCTGACCTTCAAAGTGTGGTTTAAAAAATCCGATTCCCAGACATGTTGAATCACGTGCGGGGAAATTATTGGCGTTGTCACCTTTGAAGACGGCGCGACGATGGCCTGCGCTGTCGGAGGGAGCTTGATTTCTGGTGGTGATTCTGCGGGCGAAAGGTTGTGGAGCGTTCGGAATACCTGAGAGCGACGGATCATCTCCAGAGCCTCTCCTCCCGGTAGGACCGTGCTTTTAGACGTGGACATCATTACCGGCTTTGGTTCGAGCGTGGATTCGATGAACCCGCGCTCGCCGCTTCGACTGTCGAATTGCAGTTTCGCGAGGTCCGCGGGCTGTGCGTTCACGTTTTCGCCGCTGCGCTTGCCTGGCTCCATGGCGTATTGATCCACAGCGGCATCGAGCATTCGCAGGTCTTGCAGAATCTGAGTCGATTTTGTGCCGCGCATGGAGCGCTGGCGATTGGGAATGGCGAGGGTGACCGCGAGGTAGAGGACGAGCATCGTGAGCGAGAGCACAATGACGAATCCGCGGCGGACGAGTGGTGGCTTATTTTCCGAGGGCATAACGATCCTTTCGACAATACGATGATCGAAGCGTTCAAACGAAGCGATGATGTTTTTGTTGTCCGCAGCGTGGAATGGCCGGAGATTCCGCGCGATGAGAATCGCTCACGTTGTCGGATACGCCTCTATTTGTGCAGCTCTACATCTCGCCGGATGCGGCTCGTTGGAGCCGTCCGCTCCCGCCGTGACACCCGCGGTTGCCGTTGCGGCGCGTGTTGACATCGGGGAACTGGAGCATGGCCGGCTCATCTACACGACGCGCTGCGTGGAGTGCCATGCGGCCGAGCGCATCCCGCGATACTCGCGCGCAGAGTGGATGGAGATTCTTCCGCGAATGGCCGATGAGGCGCGGCTGAACGATGCGCAGGATCGCGCCGTGCGCGCCTACGTGATGGCGTTTGTGACGCGTTGAAGTCTCAGCGCGAGACGTCGCCCTGATCGAGCACTGCAAAGCGCGCGGCCTTCAGGACGGATGCGCCGCAGTCGTAATCCTCGACGTGCAGTGCCAGAGCGGCGAGGCCGTTGGGGCGGGTCAGCAGCGCATAGGAGCCGAATATATTGACCTCCGCTGCGAGCAGCGCGCCGAGAATTTCGCCAAGTTGCGAAGCCTCCTTCATCTCCACCACAATGAGCGGCGAAACGGCATGCGGAATAGAATGGAGGTGAAAAATGCCCTCCACGCTCTCCGGATCGCTCACGACGATCCGGACGATTGCTGTGTCCGAGCTCGATTCAATGCTGGTCGCCAGGACATTTACGTGATGGTCCGCGAGTAATCGCACGACGTCGAGGAAAGCGCCGACGCGATTGCGAAGAAAAATCGAGAACTGTTGGACCGCGCCGCTGGGTTTCTTTTGCGTGGTTTCGGAGCGTTTGGTCGGTGGAGCTTCGGATGACATCTATTTGTAAGAGTAGATCAGGCAGAATGCCGCGCGGGTGGCTTCCGTCGCGGTAATGCGAACATAGTATGGTCCGCTCGTCTGCGGAGAAAATCGTGCACCGGCGCGATTTGCATCGGCATAGTTTTCCACCGGCATCGGGTTTCCACTTTCGGTGAAAACGGCGACATTCAGCCCTTTGGTGCGAGCGTGCGCGGCCACCGAGAACCAGTAGTGGTTCCCCGCAAATAGATTCACCTGCACGATCTTCGGCTCGCCCGCGGTGAGTTCGCCTGACCAGTGTCCGTCGCGAATCTTGAAACCGTCGTTGCTCCAAGCGCCCGCGAGTTCGAGAACATCGGCCCGCGCGGCCACGAGTTCATCCTCGGTCGCGGCTCCGCAGCCTAGGGCGGTCAGCAAAAATGCGGCGAGAAGTCGTTTCATAGGTCCTTTTTGGTGATGTCGGCAATGAGCGTCTTTGCGAGTGCGTGGAGCGCCTGCACGTCTTCGAGGGTTGGAGTCGTGTCGCCCGGGAAGCTCACGGCTTTGTGAATGTCGAAAAGCGTGAGGCGCACTTTCTTGATGAGGGGATTGTCGCGCGATTTCTCCGGCATTGCCGCGAGTTTGTTTGTGAACGAGCGGGCGATACCCGGCTGCCGGAGGATTCGCGCGGCGGGGCCCGAGTAGTTCTTTGCAATTGCCGCGGTGATGACTTCCGTGCCGCGCGCCCAGCCGCCGAGGAGAACGAAAGTAACGAGGTCTTTGTCGTCGTGGGCGTTCATCGCGTCGATGACTTCATTTTGCGCCGCTTCCAGCTCCTCCTTGAGTGCGTCCCACTGATTGTTCGCCGCGAACTCGCTGATGCTGTTGCCCCGATTGAGGAGGTTCTGTCCCACGCCAAGCGCATTTGCGAGCGTGCGGACGTCGCGGGCGATGTTCTTCACCTGCTGCCCGTCCATGGCTTCGACCGCGAGGTAACCATCGGCGATCAATCCGCCGAGGTTCATCGCAATCTGGGAGCGCCCGGTGAAATTGGTGGGGATTGGCGGACGAAAAAACGCAGCCCAGTCGGGTTTCGCGAACTTTCCAAGCGCGGCGAACAGTTCTCCGGGCATCGGGTAGGAAAGCACCTGATCCAATGCCGCTCCCGCAATTTGCTCTTTCGTGAGCGCGGGCTGGTTTTCCTGCGCGATGACCGTGGTGGCTGCGAGGAGGACGATGAGATACCGGCGTGGCATGGCGGAAGTTAGAAGCGGGTTGTGCCCGGTGTCGAGATTTCAGTCACCATTCCGCCGCATACTCTGCGACTGCGGCCGGGTCTTCGAGCGCATTCAACAACTCCTGCACGGTGCCTTGATGACCCGGCAGGCGTAAGTCCGGACGGATGTCGTGGAGCGGCTGCAGCACGAACCTGCGCACGTGAAGTCGCGGATGAGGAATCACGATATCGTTGTTCGCGAGCACGAGATTGCCCGCGTAAAGAATGTCCAAATCGAGCGTTCGGGGAGCGTTGCGCGGGCGCTTTGAAGGGCGTCCCATCGCGGCCTCGATGGACTGCAGGCCATCAAGCAGCGCGGCTGGCAGTCCGTCGTATTCGATTTCGATGACGGCATTCAGAAACGCATCGCAACCGCTGCCCGGTCCGACCGGTTCGGTTTCGTAAACCCGCGAGCAAAGAAGTGGCCGCGCCACGCCTTTCAGCGCCATGACCGCCGCCCTGCCTTCGCGCAGGTTCTGCAAACGATCGCCGAGATTTGAGCCGAGGGCGATTCCCGCGCGCATCGTTACTTCAAGCCGAGCACGTCGCGCATGTCGTAGAGTCCGGGAGCCTTCCCGTGCGCCCACAGCGCTGCGCGGATCGCTCCGCGGGCGAAAATATCGCGGCTGCTCGCCTTGTGTGTCAGTTCCACGCGTTCACCGAGTGCGGCAAAAAGCACGGTGTGGTCGCCGACTACGTCGCCGCCGCGGATTGCGTGCATCCCGATTTCACCGCGCGTGCGCGCTCCCACATCGCCGAATCGTCCGTGCCGCACGTCGGTATTGTATTGGAGGCCGCGGACCTCGGCGAGCGCCTCCGCGAGCATCTTCGCCGTTCCGCTCGGAGAATCCTTTTTCATCCGGTGATGGGTCTCGGTGATTTCCAGGTCGAACTCCGGACCGAGAGTTTCCGCCGCCTTTCTCGTGAGCCAAAGCAGTGTGTTCACGCCGGTGGAGTAATTGCCGGAATACACGATGGGAATGTGTGCAGATGCCTCACGGATTTTTGCCACGCCGGCATCGGAGATTCCGGTCGTGCCGATGACGAGTGTCTTTTTCCCTGCGACGCACGCGGCGAGCACTGCTTCCAGCGCGCTGTGGTGGCTGAAATCGATGCAGGCATCCGATTTCGCCAGACCGCCTGTGAAGTCGTCCCCGGCATCCGTAGCCGCTCCGATCGTGGTATCCGGGAACTCCTGCGAGCATGTGATAAGAGCCTGTCCCATGCGTCCGCGGGAGCCGTTGATATGAAGTTTGATTGCCATGTTAAACGGTGAAAAATGTTTCAGTGGCAGCCGCATCCAGTGCCGCATCCGCCCTCCTGGGGCGGGTTCAGTCCTTCAACGGTGAGGTTGATTCCTTGCAGTGAAATCTGCTCGCGCACTCTTAAAAGGAGATCCGTGACGACCGGTGGCGGCTCCTCCGCGCATGCGAGCGTGAGCCGGACCTTTTTGCCGACGGTCTGCGGCAGTTGCTCGGCCATTTCACCATCGAGCGCGAAGGACATATACGAATTGAGCTTCTCCTGGAGCTGGAAGAGTTGCTCGTCGCCTCCCTTCCACGGCCGGGGCTCGAACATCACCAGCACGACTTCGCCGGTTTCGGGATCGATGCCGAGCGCGTCCAGAACGCGTGGATTCGCCACACCGTTGGCGGCTGGTTCGTGTTCGTGCTGGCAGCAGTTTTCAGATTCGCAGTGTTCGCTCATCGCCGAGAAATGCCGTGCCGCCGCGGCGCTGTCAAAGTCGCGTCGCGGAAAATTTCCCGTCATGGCAGGTGCCGTCTCGATCCTTTGCGGTGGGTGGGACAGCATTTGTCTGACAACCCGTGATCTACTCGCGACGTGAATATCCGCGCACTACTTTCCCGCATTTTCCTGCGAATTCGAGACGATGTGAGCCCGCGTCCTCGGGGGTTGAAGCAGGACGAGTTCGTGTTTCGTCGCGAGGTTCCACAATACCCCTACGTCGATACCGCCGGGACTGCGCTTCCGCCGCACGGCGCGGAGGTCAGGCGTGGCAGACGTCGGGCTGCTCAGGATGCGGAGTAGCGGGTAGCGGCGCTTTTTGTTCAAAGGATGCGCGGCGGCGATCCTTTCAATTGGAGACCAGATGCTCCGAACCTCAGTCACTTTTGCTGCAGCCTGCGCGTTGCTCTTTGCGCCGACTTTCGGGACTGCACAAGCTGCAGAGAATGCGATGCATTGGGCGTTTCGCCCGCCGAAGAAGGCCGAAGTTCCCGCCGTAAAAGAAGCAACGCTGGCGAAAACCGATATTGATCGTTTCATCCTCGCGAAGCTCGAAGCGGCGGGACTTCAGCCTGCGAAGCCTGCTGACCCTCGAACGTTGATTCGCCGGATGAGCTACGACCTCACTGGTTTGCCGCCCTCGAATGACGAGGTGAGCGCATTTGTAAAAGCCGCTGCGGCCGACGCGGACACTGCTGTAAACGCGCTAATCGAACGCCTTCTTGTGAGTCCACGCTATGGCGAGCGATGGGGACGCCACTGGCTCGATGTCGCGCGTTACTCCGATACTAAGGGTTACGTTTACAGCCGCGAAGAGCGGAGGTTTCCCCACTCGGCGGCTTACAGGCAGTGGGTCATCCGTGCCTTCAACGAAGACCTTCGATACGATCGTTTTCTGCAGCTTCAAATTGCTGCGGACCAGCTTGTCGCTCCGGATTCACCGGACCTCGCTGCGATGGGATTCATCACGGTCGGGCGGCGATTCATCGGTGTGACGCACGATATCATCGACGACCGAATCGACGTGGTAACGCGTGGCGCGATGGGGCTCACCGTCCAGTGTGCGCGCTGCCATGATCACAAATATGATCCGGTTTCGATCGAGGATTACTACGCGCTTTACGGTGTTTTCCACGCATCGAACGACCGGCTGGTTCCGCTGGCGGCAGTGGAAGATGCGGAGCTCTCGAAGCGGCGTGCGAAGCTTGCGGAGCGGATGAAAAAACATCGCGAGGATGCCGCAGCGCGCCTCCGTGCGAGAGTTGGAGACTATCTCGCCGCGCAACTTGAGCTGAAAAAGTATCCCGAGGAGGGCTTCGATCAAATTCTCGCGCCGGATGACATCATTCCGGCGTCAGTCAGGCGGTGGCGTGACTTTCTCCATGTCGCGAAGGATTCCATGCACCCGATTTTTGCGCCATGGATCGAGCTTTCGAAAATCGAATCGTCCAAGTTTGCGGTGGAGGTCGGCCCCGCGCTCCGTGCACTGCGCGGAAAGGGGAAGCTGAATCCGCTCGTCGAGGCGGCTTTCGAAACTCCGCCCGAATCGCCGGCCGATGCGGCAGCGCGGTACACGAAACTTTTTGCCGCTGCGGCAAAACAGGAATCGGCGGCTGCCGCGGAGTTGCGTGCGTTTCTCGAGGATCCAAATTCTCCGGTGTCCGTGCCGGATACTGGAATTGTGAACAACGATCAGTTCTTCCCGTTCAACGCGATCGAAGAACTCTGGAAGCTCAAGGGTGATGTGGAGCGGCGGATGATTGATCTCGGCACGCCATCCGCACTGGTTCTCGTGGACGGTGCCCCCGAGCCCAATCCGCGCGTATTCAAACGCGGAAGCCCGTCACGTCCCGGCGACGAAGTGCCGCGCCGGATGCCGGAAATCCTCGGCGGTGCGGACGACGCACCGTTCAAGCAGGGAAGCGGCCGACTGGAGCTTGCGAAGGCGGTGGCCAGCGCGGGCAATCCGCTCACCGCGCGTGTGATGGTGAACCGCATCTGGCAGCATCATTTCGGTGTGGGATTGGTGCGGACGCCGAGTGACTTCGGTCTGCGCGCGGAGGCCCCTAGCCATCCGGAGTTACTGGACTGGCTCGCGCTGCGTTTCATCGAGAGTGGATGGAGCGTGAAGGCAATGCATCGCTTGATTCTGTCGAGCGCGGTGTATCGTCAGCAGTCGGCAGGCGGGCCGCGCGCCGAGAAGGATCCGGAAAATCGTCTGCTCGCTTCGTTCCCGTCGCGTCGCATGGACTTTGAGCAACTTCGTGACGGGATGCTTGCTGTCGCTGGAGATTTGGATCTAGCGACAACCGCCCCAGCGGGCTCGCTCACCGACTCGGCGAACAGGCGCCGCACAGTGTATGCGTTCATCGATCGGCAGTTTCTTCCGGGTGTTTTGCGGACTTTCGATTTCGCGAATCCGGACATTCACGTGGCCGTGCGGCACGAAACGGCGGTTCCGCAACAGGCGCTCTTTTTCTTGAACGGATCGGTCTCGGCGGAGCGCGCGCGTTCGATTGTTCGGAGAGAATCGGACGGCGATCCGGTCGCCCGTATCCAGCGCCTTTTCTCGGCCATTTTTCAGCGCGCGGCGACGGACAGGGAAGTTGCGACTGCAACGTCGTTTCTCCGTGCTTCCGAGGCTGGTTTTGAGCCGCCTGCACCGCCCGTGAAATCACAGTGGCTCTACGGCACGGGCGGATACGATGATGCGGCGAAGCGACTGAAAAACTTTACGCCGCTTCCTCATTTTGCGGGGGATTCGTGGCAGGGTGCGGACCAGTGGCCCGGCGGCGCGACAGGGTGGGCGCAACTCACCTCGACCGGCGGGCATCCCGGCAATACGCTTGAGTACGCGTCTGTCCGGCGCTGGGTGGCTCCGGCGGATGCAACGATCGATATTCACGGTACGCTCGTCCACGAACCGGAACCGGGCGATGGAGTCCGTGCCTTCATTGTATCGAGCCGGCACGGTGAGTTGAAGGCCGTCCGGGCGCATAAATCCAAGGTCGCGATGGATGTCGCATCGCTTGAGTTGAAAGCGGGCGACACGATTGATTTCATCGTCGACATCGGAGGAACGCTGAACAGCGATCAGTTTCTGTGGGCGCCCACGATCCGCGCTGCGGGCGCATCATGGGACGCGAAATCAGAGTTCGCCGGCCCGAGCCGCGCGGCTTCATTCCTTGCGCCATGGGAGCAGCTCGCGCAGGTGTTGCTGCTTTCAAACGAATTTGCATTTCTCGACTGACATGGCGTTTCACCCATCATCCATCCTGAGTCGTCGCGAATTTCTGCTTCGGGCGGGATTGGGGCTCGGCGCGCTCTCGGCGGGTGCGCTGGCGGAATCGCAAGTTGCGTCGCCGCTTGCCGCGCGGGCTCCGCATTTTGCGCCGAAGGTAAAGCGGGTGATTCACTTCTTTCTGAATGGCGGGCCGTCGCATGTGGATACATTTGATCCGAAGCCGATGCTCGCAAAGCATGCAGGAAAGCCGCTTCCGGGCGATTACCTGCGCACGGAGCGAAAGACCGGTGCGGCGTTTCCGTCGCCGTTCCGCTTCGAGAATTACGGACGCAGCGGTCTGGAAATCAGCGAGCTTTTTTCGAAAACCGCCGCCCATGCCGACGATATCGCGGTGGTCCGCTCGATGTATGCTCAGGTGCCCAATCACGAGCCGTCGCTGATGCTGATGAACTGCGGCGACAGCGTGCAGGCGCGGCCGAGTTTCGGCGCTTGGACGCTGTATGGGCTTGGGTCGGAGAACCAGAATCTGCCGGGCTTTGTGGCGATGTGTCCCGGTGGAATGCCGATCAAGGATTCCGAAAACTGGCAGGCGGGCTTTCTCCCCGGCGCGTTTCAGGGCACGTTTGTCGATCCGCAGAATCGCGAAGTCAGTAGGCTCATTGAGAACATCCGCAGTCCCCACGCGTCGCCGGAGATTCAGCGCAGGCAGCTCGATTTGCTGCGTGATTTGAATGCCGCACATCGCAGTGCGCGTGGTGATGACCCGAGATTTGAGGCGCGCATTCAGTCGTTCGAACTCGCGTTCCGAATGCAGATGGAAGCCAGCGATGCATTCGATATTTCGCGCGAGCCGGAGCGCATCCGCGCAACGTACGGCGATCACGTCCATGGCCGCCAAATCTTGATTGCGAGGCGATTGCTCGAGCGTGGCGTGCGCGTGGTGCAGCTCTGGCACGGAGCCGGGCAGCCGTGGGATCACCACGACAATATCGAGTCCAACATCCGGAAACATTCGGGTGACATCGATGGTCCGATCGCTGCGTTGATGACCGATCTGAAGCAGCGCGGAATGTTCGAGGATACGCTGATTTTGTGGGGCGGGGAATTCGGGCGCACGCCCACCGTGGAGCTCGGAGATGCTGGCAAATCCAAGCTCGGACGCGATCACAATCACTATGGATTCTCCGTTTGGCTCGCCGGCGGCGGAGTCAAAGGCGGCACTGCTTTTGGCGCGACCGACGAGTTTGGATTCAAAGCCGTGGAGAGGCGGACGAGCGTCCACGACCTTCACGCGACGATGCTGCATTTGCTGGGCTTCGATCACGAGCGACTCACCTATCGCCATGCAGGCCGCGATTTCCGGCTCACGGATGTCTCCGGCGATGTGATCAAGGACATCCTCGCCTAGTTCCGGAGGTCGTTCCGAGTCCGCGAATGTTGACGCTCAATCGGTATTCCGTCCTCGCTTATCGCAGACCGATGAAGTAATTTTTTAACCTCTTGCGAATGACCGATATTCTCCGATTCACGAACTCTCAGCGGGTGTGCTTTCTGCCCGGTGCGCTCGTGGCTGCATTTGTGGAAGCTGATAAAACCTGTATCGGATTTCTCGGATTGAATCAAAAAATCGTCGACAATCGTGAAAAACCACCGCCGTAATGCTTGACCTTTAGTCAGACTTAGTGGCACTTAGTGGGTAGATAGTTGGACTCCTCCAAAAGTCCGATTACCGCCCATGTCCACTAATTCACCAACGGAGACGCCTGTTTTTACGCTCGAGTACCGCAATGCGGTCGACGGGCAGTGGCGTGTCACGATTCCAGCGGACTGGCGTTTTACGGACCGGGCGGAGTTTTTCATTCAGCAAAAGCCGGATCATCTGGTGGTGTTTCCGAAGAGCGAGCGCGAGCGATTCATCCGTTGGGCAAATACGCTGCCGGGCAGCGAGCGCGCGCAGGCGATGGAGGCTTGGGCTGAGCGATCGATGCCGGTTAAGATCGACGGCGCGGGGCGGCTGACGCTTCCGTCCACGTGGGCGAAGGCGGTCGGCATCGAGGTGAAGCATGACGCCGTCCTTGTCGGCGGATTGGTCAATTTCAAAATCTGGAGCGAGGCTCGCTACGATGCGATCGCGAAGGATCGCGAAGCGCGGCACAGCGCGGTACTGGCCCGCTACGAAAACGCAACTGTCGATTTCAACGGATGATTTTCGAAGTCGCACATCCAATTTCCGAAATCATCGAACCCGAGGAACTGCTTATGTCCGTCGATCCAAATGCGCACGGCTATCACCTCCCGGTGTTGCTCCGCGAAGTCATTGAGCACCTCGCGCCGGGTCCAGGAAAAGTCATGGTGGATTGCACGCTTGGGGGTGGCGGGCATAGCGAGGCATTGCTGGAGAGCGGCGCTCGCGTCATTGGAATCGATCAGGATCCCGACGCTCTCGCGCATGCAGGGCAGCGGCTCTCGTCTTACGGTGAAATGTTCACCGCGGTGCAGGCGAGTTTTCATGAAATCGAGGATGTGCTTCGTTCGCTGGGCGTTGACCGTGTGGACGGTATTCTCGCCGACCTTGGAGTGAGCTCGTACCAGCTCGATACCGCCTCGCGCGGATTCTCGTTTCAGCGCGACGGAGCGCTCGATATGCGGATGTCGCCGAGCAATCCAGTGACTGCTGCGACGCTAGTCAACACCGCTGCTGAGGAGGAACTCGCGCGAATCTTCCGCGACTTTGGTGACGAGCCGGCGTCGCGTCGCGTAGCTGCGAGGATCGTGCGTGAACGTGTAGTTACGCCGTTCAGCCACACTCTCCAACTCGCGGAGACGGTCGCAAGTGTGATCCCGAAAAAAAGCCGCATCCATCCTGCGACCAGGATTTTTCAGGCGCTGCGGATTGCGGTGAACCGTGAGTATGAAGTACTCGACGCCGGACTGGAAGCTTTCACCCGCGTGGCAGCGCCCGGGGCGCGTGTGGGTTTGATTGCCTTCCATTCAGGCGAGGATCGCCGCGTGAAGCATTACTTCAAGGAGCGTGCGCAGGAGTTCACGGATCGCCCTGAATGGCCGTCGCCCCGCCCCAATCCACTTTATCAATATCGTCTGATCACATCCCGTCCTGTTATCGCCGGGGAACTCGAGCAACGCGCAAACCCGAGAAGCCGTTCCGCCAAACTCCGCGTCGCGGAGCGCCTTCCAAAGAACTGAACCGCCATGTCAAACCGCTACAAAACAGCCAAGCAATCGCTCCCGCTTACCGCATGGATCATCGGTGCAGCCGTGGCGGCATGCGTCGTGGGATTTGGTGTGAAGTTTCTCATGGTGAAGTACCAGATTTTCCAGGGCGGAAGAACGGTGAAGGAGATGGAAGTCCGGCTCTCCCGACTCATCACGAGCAACGAGGATTTGCAGGCCAAAGTGGATACCCTTACGGCGCGTCCCGAATTAAAAAAGAAGCACGCCGCCGGCTATCTCAAGATGCGCGAGATTGTCGAAGAGAAGGACGTGATTCATCCGGGACGTGATGATCGGCGCGTGGAATGGAAGTCCGGTGTTGCAACGCTGACGAACGGTCGCCCGGCTGAAACTGTGGCCAAAAAGTCCGAGGAAGACGACGGGGGAACCCGCTGATGTCCCTTCAATCGCGAGCCATTTTTGCGTGCGGCTGCTTCGGATTGCTCTTTACCGGGCTGTCCGGTCGCCTCGTGCAGATCGCGGTTGATGAAGGCGGCGCGCGTGTGAAGAACCTCGATTCCGCCTACTCCGGGCAGACGACGATTAAAGCGCGTCGCGGCGAAATCCGCGACGTGAACAACGAGGTTCTCGCGCGAAATGAACCGCTGAAGACGGTTATCGCCGACACATCGCTGCTCTACGAACTTGAGGAACCGGACAGGCATGGTGTCGTGAAGGTAAGATTCGATGATCGCGATCGCGTCGCCGGCGTCCTTTCGAAATCCCTCGGATTGAAGTTCGACGATATTCGCGCGCGATTTGAGCCCGACAAGAAGACCGGAAAGCTCAACCGGTACATCGTCATCAAAAAGAAGATTTCCGAAGACGAGGCGCGTTCACTTGAAGTGGCGCTCATTGCCTCGAAGGCTGCGGTTATGAAGCAGCGTGCGGGTGCTGACCGGAAAAAGCTGGCGGCCGCCGAGGCTCTGGAGAAGGCGGCGACGCTCGCGGAAGCGAATGTGCGTGGAATTACGTTTGAGCAGGATTTTGAGCGCATCTATCCGGTCGGCACCTTGCTCGCGCACGTAGTCGGATTCTACGGCTACATCCCGAAATACGACAGCAAAGGGAACGAACTGCCCGAGGGCCGCTTCGGTGGCGTTGAGGGTATCGAGAATTCGATGGATCAGTGGCTCACCGGTCTCGATGGCCAGCGCTTCTATCGCAAGGACGCCAATGGCCGCGAACTTGTCGCAATGCGCGGCGCGGAGCGTGCGCCGAAGCATGGAGCGCATGTCCGTCTCACGATCGATCTAGGCCTGCAGCAAATCGTCGAAGAGGAGCTTGAAGCAGCCTGCCGCAGGCTGAAACCCAAGCGCGCCTGCGTGCTCATGATGGACCCCAAGACCGGCGCAATCATGGCACTGGCAAACCGGCCGGTTTACGACCCGAATTTTCCGAAGCACGCGAAGGCTGACGAGAAATTGAACTTTGCCGTGTCCGGGGCCTACGAGCCGGGGTCGACTTTCAAGACAATCACTGCGGCTGGATGGCTCAACTGCGGCAAGGGCTCGATCACCTCGGAGATATTCTGTGAGAACGGCAGACTCCCGTACAAGGGCGGACTGCTCAAGGATCACCATCCTTACGGAAATCTGTCGATTGCCGAGATTATCGCGAAATCATCCAACATTGGCGCTGTCAAACTCGCGCTCGGACTTGGACAGGAAAAGTTCTACACCACGGTGCGTGACTTCGGATTTGGTTCCCGCACGGGAATCGCGCTGCCGAACGAAACCCGCGGGATGCTCGCTCCTGTGAGCAACTGGACGCCATCGAGCATGTACCACATCCCGATGGGTCATGAAGTCGCGGCCAGTCCGCTGCAGGTTGTCGTTGCGACCTCATCGATCGCGAATGGCGGGACATTAATGATGCCGCAGATCGTCCGCGACATTACCGATGATCAGGGAAACGTAGTCGCTGAGTACAAGCCCCAAATTCTCAAGAACGTCATCGTTGCCAAGACCGCCGCGGCGGTCGGTATGGGGCTTGAAAAAGTCACGTCCCGACTGGGCACAGCGATGAAAGCTCGTGTGCCGGGATTCCGGGTTGCTGGAAAAACGGGTACTGCACAAATCTTCGACCACAAGCTGAAGGATTACTCCAACGAAGATCATATCTGCTCATTCGTGGGATACATGCCCGCCGAGGCACCGCGCTTCTGCATGATCGTCATCATCGACGACAGCGCCACCGTCAACGGAAGCGCAGATACAGGTGGTCAGGTCGCTGCGCCGATCTTTTCAAAAATTGCCGAGCGTGCCGCAGCTCACCTTGGTCTGCAGCCAGACCCTGAATTGCTCGAGGAGGAAATGTCGCTGCGCAAGCAACTCGCAAAGGAGGGAAGGCTGTGAAACTTGATACCCTGATCAAGGCAATCGCGCCCGTGTCCCTTCAGGGTGCTTTGGAGCGCGATATTACTGCCATCGCCTACGACTCGCGTCATGTCACCGAGGGCTCGCTTTTTGTAGCGCTGCCGGGTGAAAAGGCGGACGGAAATACCTATATTGATGCGGCAATTGATCGTGGCGCTATCGCGATCGTCAGCGAGAAAAGCGGTCTCGCGACACGTGCGACCCACATTCAAGTTGCCAACGCGAGACAGGCGCTTGCGGACCTCTCGACGGCGTTTTTCCGGCATCCATCACACTATCTCAAGGTCGCCGCGGTAACCGGGACGAACGGCAAGACGACCACGGCATTCCTTATCAAGCACATCTGCGATTCGGAGATGCTGCGCTGCGGCTTGATGGGGACGGTGCGGTATGTGGTCGGTGACCGCGAAATCCCGGCCACGCGGACGACGCCTGAAAGTGCGGACGTTCAAGAGCTGCTTTGGCAGATGCGTTCGGCGGGTTGCAAAGCCTGCGCGATGGAGGCGAGTTCGCACGCGTTGGTTCAGGATCGGCTCCGCGGGGTGGAATTCGACGTAGCCGCGTTCACAAACCTGACCCAGGATCACCTCGATTTCCATAAGACGATGGACGCGTATTTCGACGCGAAGTCTCTGTTGTTTGAGGGCCTTACGAAGCAGAAGAAAAAGAAGGGCCGCGCGGTGATTAATCTCGATGACCGCTTCGGCAGCCGGCTTCTCGACCGGATTGGGCGTGACGTGGAATTCATTACCTACGGACAGGGCGTCCAATCGCAATTCCGTGCGAGTGATATCCGGATGGGATTCGAAGGTACGCAGTATCAACTCACTGCTCTCGGAAAAAGTTACCTGGTGAAAATGCCATTCATCGGCGGATTTAACGTTTACAACAGCCTTGCTGCGATCGCCTCGGCGAGCGCAATTGGCGTTCCGGTTCGCAGTGCGGTCAAGGCTCTCGCTGATGCGCCGCCGGTCCCCGGCAGATTGGAGCCGGTGCGCGGGAAAAAACCGTTCCGTGTCTTCGTTGATTACGCCCACTCGGATGATGCGCTGATCAATGTGATGCGGACACTTCGCGAACTCCAGCCGGCACGCTTGATCGTCCTTTTTGGCTGCGGCGGCAATCGCGACCGCACAAAACGTCCGAAAATGGCGGCTGCCGTGGATGCAAACGCGGACATCGCAATCGTCACCAGCGATAATCCGCGCAAGGAGGATCCGCTTGCAATCATCGAGGATATGAAGCCGGGCTTCCGCCGGCTGAATCCGGAGATCATTCCGGACCGCCGGGAGGCCATCTACCGTGCTATCGCGATGGCAGAGCCACGGGATATCGTGCTGCTCGCGGGCAAGGGTCACGAGACCTATCAGGAATTCGCAGATCACACTCTGCCGTTCGACGACGCAGCAATCGCGGCCGGTGCGATGGCCGATCGCCGTGAATCTTTCCCGGAGCATTTCCAGCGCGGCGGTGATCGGCCTTTGAATGACGGAAGGAGGACAAACGGATGAAAGCCACGCTCCTGAGTCAAATCTCCGCGTGGGCCGGAGGACGGATGCTTGCCGGCAGCGCGTCGTCAACCGTCGCGAACGTGTGCACCGACTCCCGGGCGCTGAAGCGTGGCGACCTGTTCGTTGCATTGCGCGGCGAGAACTTCGATGGGCATCGCTTCATCGAGGAAGCTGCAAGGATTGGTGCTGCGGGTGCGATTGTCGAAACAGCACCGGTCGGCTTGCCCTCGGAGTTTGCGATAATCGAAGTGCTCGACACGCTTAAGGCATTGCAAAGCCTTGGCCGAAATTATCGCGCGAGTCTCGGAATCCGGGTGCTTGGAATTACGGGCAGCAACGGAAAGACTTCGACAAAGGATTTCGCAGCCGCGGTCCTCGGCAGGAAGTTCCGCACCGCGAAAACCGCCGGCAATTTGAACAATCACATCGGCGTCCCGCTGACGCTCCTGTCGCTGGGCGAGACCGATGAAGCTGCGGTGGTGGAAATGGGAATGAATCATCCGGGCGAAATCGCGCCGCTTGCGGAAATGGCCCGTCCGGATTCCGCGATCATCACAAATATTGGTGTAGCGCATATCGAATACTTGGGCTCCAGAGAGGCGATTGCTGCGGAGAAAGCAGAACTCGCTGTGGCCGTGCACAAGGATGGCACGGTGATTCTCAATGCGGACGATGAATTTACTCCGGTTATTGCGGCGCGATGCAAAGCGCGTGTCGTCACTGCCGGACTCAATGGCGGCGACGTCCGCGCGACCGACCTTCAAACAATTTCATCCGGGATCAAGTTTCGGATCCATGCCACTGGGCGGTGCGTGGATGCGATGATCCCGGTTCCCGGCGAGCACATGGCGAGGAACGCACTCCTCGCCTGTGCCGCCGGGCTGGATTTCGGGATCGATCTCGATGAATGTGTAGCTGGTCTGATGGAGACAGGGCTGAGCAAGGGGCGCTTGCAACGAAAGGACATCGCAGGACTTGTTGTGCTGGATGACAGTTACAACGCGAATCCGGACAGCATGATTGCAGGTCTCTCTACGCTCGTTCAGCAACCGGGCGCCGGGCGTCGGATCGCAGTGCTCGGGCGTATGGGTGAACTCGGTTCGGAAAGCGAACCCAGTCATCGGCGCGTGGGTGCTGCAGCCGGGAAGCTCGGCCTCGCGTGCCTGATCACCGTAGGAGATGAAGCGCGTTTGATTTCGGAATCGGCTTCGGGCGTTGGTGAAATCATCCATGTGTCCGATACGAACGCGGCGGCCTCCGCACTCCGCTCCTTTGCAAAGCCGGGCGATGTCGTTTTGATCAAGGGCAGCCGTTCGGCGAAAATGGAAGGTGTCATTTCGGAACTCGAGAAGGGAGGGCTTCTCTAGTGCTGTTTTACCTTGAGCGACTTAGCGACGGAGCAACGAACGATTTTCTCAAGGCGTTCAACGTATTCCAATACATCACGTTCCGTGCTGTGTTCGCTGCACTGACGGCGTTCATGCTGTCGCTCCTGTTTGGCAACTACACAATTCGCAAGCTGCTTTCGCTCAAGTTCGGACAGCCCATCCGGACTGCGGACGAGGTCAATAAACTCGCCGACCTTCATGGCAAAAAAGCCGGCACTCCCACAATGGGCGGCATTCTGCTGCTTGGAGCCACGGTTGTCGCAACGATCCTTTGGGCACGGCCGGACAACAAGTTTGTTTGGCTCGTTCTGGCATCGATGCTTGTCGCGGGCGCTCTCGGTTTCGCTGATGATTATCTGAAAGTCGCGAAAAAGAACTCCGCGGGGGTGCGCGAGCGGACGAAGTTGATTGTGCAGCTCCTGATTGCGATCGGAGTTACTGCTTTTCTGCTCCTCGATCCGCAGCTTCAAATCCAGGCCCGCGCGCTGTTCGTGCCTTTCTACAAGAAGATGGTCGTTGCGAACATGGGTACGGTCGTCACCTTCCTTTTCATCGCGGGGATCATCATGGGGACATCGAATGCCGTGAATCTCACCGATGGCCTCGATGGATTGGCGACCGGCTGCACCCTCACTGTCACGTTTGCCTACGCCGTTCTCGCGTATATCGCCGGCAATCACGTTATCGCGGATTACCTCCAGGTTCCCTTTTATCCGCAGGCGGGCGAACTCACTGTCTTTTGCATGGCGCTTGCGGGCGCTTCGCTTGGCTTCCTTTGGTGGAACGCGCACCCGGCAAAAATGTTCATGGGTGATACCGGCTCGCTCGCGATTGGCGGCGCGATTGGTGTCGTCGCGATCTGCGTCAAACAGGAGCTGCTACTCGTCATCATCGGATTCGTATTCGTTGTCGAAGCGACCTCTGTTCTCATTCAGCGTTTCTATTTCAAGTACACACGCCGGAAGCACGGCGAGGGCCGCCGCATATTTAAAATGGCGCCATTGCATCACCATTTTGAGCTCAGCGGCTGGAAGGAGACCGCGGTCGTTGTTCGATTTTGGATCGTCAGCTTCATCTGCGCCTTACTCGGGCTCGCCACATTGAAACTCAGATGAATTTCACACACCTCAATACTGCGGTGCTTGGTGCGGGTGAAAGCGGCGAAAGCGCTGCGAAGCTGCTCTGTGAACTGGGTGCCCGTGTCACTGTTCTCGACAGCAGTGATGCAGCGGCACTTGCGCCGAAGATCGAACGCCTCGGCGCGCTCGGAGTCCGCTTCATTGCCGGTCGGGAAGCAGAGATCGACCCGGAGCCATACGATCTCGCGATCCTCAGTCCGGGAATCGATCCCGTCGTTCCGCTCGTCACAAATATCCGTGCGAAGAACGTCGATATGATCGGCGAACTCGAACTGGCGGATCGCGTCTGCGGTCGGCCCGTTGTGGGAATCACCGGGACGAACGGAAAAACCACGACAACGCAGCTTGTCGAGGCGATGCTCAATTCGGCGGGCGTAAGAACCGTGGCTTGTGGAAATATTTCGCCGGCATTCTCGGCGAAGGCGCTTGAGGGCCGTGCGCTGGATGTCATCACCGTTGAAATCAGCAGTTTTCAGCTCGAGGAGATCCGCAATTTCCGACCGCTTGTGGCGGTGTGGCTTGGGTTCGCGCCGGACCACCTCGATCGGTATCCGGATATCGCGAGCTACCGTGCGGCGAAGCTCCGGATATTTGAGAATCAGACTAACGATGACTTTGCAGTGGTGAATTTCTGCGACGAATTTCCCGCACTCAAGGCGAAGCGAATCACATTCAGCGCATACGTGCGTGGAGGCGATTTCGATCTTCGCGATGGTGTGATTCATTTCCGCGGTGCTCCCGTGCTGGCGATGAGCGAGACGAATCTCCGTGGCTCGCACAACGCGGAGAATCTTATGGCAGCGCTTGGGGTTGGCGTGGCCCTCGGTATCGACCTCGCGAAGCTCGTGCCCGCCCTTCGGACCTACCGGGCTCTGCCTCATCGGTGCGAGATTGTGGGCGTAATCGACGGAGTCGATTACGTGAATGACTCGAAGGCCACAAATCTTGATTCACTGGAAAAAGCTCTGGCAGGCGAGACGCGTCGCGTGGTGCTGATTGCCGGTGGCAAGGACAAGGGCTTTGAATTCGATAGCGTCGCGGAACTGGTGGCGGAAAAATGCCGCTGCGTAGTTCTCATTGGCGAAATGGCCGAGCGCATCGAACGTATCTGGTCGCCTCGCATCTCATGCGTGAACGCAGGCCGGTCATTGGAGCGTGCAGTCTCCGTCGCGCGTTCGCGTGCACAGCGCGGCGATATCGTCCTGTTCAGTCCAGGAACATCGTCGTTCGACATGTTCAAAAACTACGCCGATCGCGGCAACCAGTTTCGCCAGATAGTCCAACAACTCCAAACAACAACAACAACGCCCAGCCATGAATAATCCGCTCAAGAAGTTCCGGAAGTTCTTCGTGAAACCGAAGAAGATGAATGCCACCGCGGTACGAAACACGTCCGCATCGACGCATGATGATGAGACCGACGATACGAAGCTCTCCGGGGCTTTTGTGGTCGTGCTGATTCTGCACATTGTGGCTGTCGTCGGCATCGTTGCATTTACCCGCATCAAGGAAAACCGCCGCACAGCGGATCAGGCCGCGGCTGCTGTGACTGGCGTTGGTAAAAAGAAGGACGTGCCCGCAGCGCCGGCTCCCGCAGTTGCTTCCAACAACAAGCCGGCCCAGATCGCGCCGGAGGCACCGCAGGTCGAACTTCCGAGGGTTGAGAACAATCCGCCCCGCACACTCCCGAGCACCGGAGCGCAGGTCCACACTGTCAAGCAGGGCGAAACCCTCACAAAAATCGCAATCGCATTCGGCACCACCGTTCCGGATTTGGTCCGCATGAACCAACTCAAGGGCGCGGATGACATCAACGTGGGCCAGGTTCTGAATATCCCGGACCGGAATTCGCTTCCACCGCTCCCTGCCGTGAATGAGCGCCAAACGGACACTGTGCGCAACTCGCCGCCGAAGGCGACCGTCCCGGCACCGTCGAAGCAATCGCCGTCGAAGCCGTCAACATCCGCTGGCTCTTACACGATCAAGAAAGGCGACAGCCTTATCAAAATCGCCAGTGACCACTCGGTATCCTACAAGGACCTCGTGAAGGTAAACAAAGGCGTGGATCCCAAAAAGATTCAACCGGGGCAGGTATTGAAGATTCCGGGGAAGAACTAAGATGAAGCTTTTTCTGCAGCGGGTTCGCGAGTTTGTCCGCCACAACTTCGTGATGATTTCGATCTTCACGCTGGTTGTGGCTGTGGTGGCGCTGATTTCAATCGGCGTGTTGATGTTGACGAGCACGGGGGCCTACGCGCAGGAGGCCAAGGGCGATCCGCAGTATTTTCTAAAGAGGCAGTTGTTCTGGCTGGGGGTTGGCGCAATCATGTGCATCGGTGCGGCCGCTATCGACTATCGGAAGATTGAGCGCTTCCGCTGGTGGATCTACTGTTCTGCAGTCGTGCTGCTCCTGCTTTGTTTCGTTCCTGGTGTTGGCCGGAAAATCAATGGTGCGAGCCGCTGGATCGGATTTGGTTCGCAGACAGCGCAACCATCGGAGATCGCAAAACTGGCCGCGATTATCATGCTGGCGTGGTGGTATTCGCGGAAGGAGATGCTGGAGAAGCCCGTGAAGTATGCGCGGGCAAAAGCATTCAAGGACGGCTTTGTCATTCCGCTGGCCATTGTGCTCGGACTGATTGCACTGATTGCGCCCGAGGTGGATCTCGGAACGTCGTGTCTCATCGGCGGTACGACGCTCGTGATCATGTTCGTTGCCGGTGCTCGAATCTGGTATCTTGGCGCTATTGGGTGCATGGGAATCGGAGCGCTCGCGATGGTGATCAAACTAATGCCCGAGCGCACCGGACGTCTGCTCGCATTCCTGGACCCGGATAAGTTTCCGAAGGACGCTTATCAGCAGATTCAAGGCCTCATCGCGTTTGCCGCGGGTGGAATCGGCGGGCGCGGTCTCGGAGAGGGGATGCAGAAGCATTCGTTTCTTCCATACGCGCATACCGACTTCATCTTTCCGATGGTTGGCGAGGAACTCGGGCTCTATTGGACTCTGACGGTGGTTGTCTGCTTCCTCGCGATTTTGCTCGCCGGGACTGTGGTTGCGATGAAATCGAGCGACCATTTTGGGAAACTTCTCGGGTTTGGAATCGTGACCTTGCTCGCCCTGCAGGCCGCCCTCAACATGGGCGTTACGACGATGCTGCTCCCGAACAAGGGCTTGCCGCTACCGTTCATCAGCTACGGTGGTTCGAATCTGGCGTTTTGCCTCGCTGGAGTTGGGATACTGATCAGCATCTACCGCCGTGGTTACGGAGAGGCTCACGATCCGATGGGCGTTCAACTCCGCGCAAAAATACTCACCCGGCCGACTCCGCGGATGTAGCGGATGTGCCCAAATCGACGAACACCATGAAACAAAACGCAAAAACGGCAGGCATCGTAAAGACGACACCCGAAACGAGGGATATCCACGTCCACCCCGCCGTACGCTGGTGGCCGCTTCAGACGCCTCGTCTCAAGGGCCGGCCATTTACGAGTCCGGTTGCGAAGATTCCGCGTGCGGAATCGCCACTGACTTCTGGCGAGGTTGGCACCGAGTCTCTTTAGAGCATAATGCCCAACGCCCGCGCCGAACTGCAAAACTGCACAGTGCCCGAACCGAGCATTGTGGTTTGCAACGTACGAGCGCGCAGTAATCGATTTTGGAGGGCGAGCTTGTGAACATAGTCATCGCTGCCGGAGGTACTGGCGGTCACTTGTTTCCTGGCATTGCCGTGGGCGAGGTTCTTTTGGCACGCGGACATCGGGTGATGCTCCTCATCTCCGAGAAGGAAATCGACGCGACGGCGACCCGGGATTGCGACGGGTTTCGAATCGAGAAAGTTGTGGGCGAGGGATTGCAGTCGAAATCGCCGCTCGCGCTGTTGCGATTTTGGATGAAGTTGCGGGCGGCAAAGAAACGATGCGCGCAACTTTACGCCGACTTTAATCCGGCGGCGGTGCTCGGCATGGGCGGATTCACATGCTTTGCGCCAATCGTGACCGGACGGCGCAGGGGAATCCCCACCTTCGTCCATGAGTCGAACGCGATTCCGGGGCGCGCGAATAAACTGAACGCGCGTTACGTGACAAGGGTGCTCCTCGGTTTTGAGGCGTGCCGGCCTCATTTCAGAAACGCCACATGCGAAGTAGTAGGAACTCCAATCCGAAGCGCATTGCGCAAGGCGGTAAACAAGTGCGAGGCACGCGAGGCGTTCGGTCTGGAACGCGACAAATGCACATTACTCGTAATGGGCGGAAGTCAGGGCGCGAGCGGGATCAACAAACGTTTCGTCGAAGCTCTTCCTTCGCTCGCGGGGCGGGCCCAGGCGATTCACATTACGGGCAAGGCTGATGAACTGACGACCCGCAATGCATACGTGAACGCGGGTATTCCGGCGTTCGTTGCGCCGTTTCATCACGCCATGCAGGACGCATATGCGGCTGCAGACCTCGCCATCGCGCGGAGTGGCGCAGCAAGCCTTACAGAGCTTTCGCATTTTGGCCTGCCGTCGGTACTGATTCCGTATCCATTCGCAGCGGACGACCACCAGACTGCAAATGCGCGAATCTTTTCCGAAGCAAGTGCCGGCATTCTGCTGCCGGAAAGCCAGGCCGGAGGTGGTGCTCTCGCAGCGACTGTTGCAGGTATTCTCGATACACCGGGACGGCTCGCCGAAATGAGCGCAAACTCCCGCAAGCTCGCGGTGGACGACGCCGCAGAACGCGTCACAGACTTGATTTTGAGGCACGGCACATGAGTTTCGATACGTCCAAACTTGCTTCATTTCTGACATCCGGCAGCCGGCGGATTCACCTCATCGGCGTTGCAGGCTCGGGGATGAGCGGAATCGCGGGCCTCTGCATTTCGCTCGGGCATCGCGTGAGCGGCAGCGACAAGGCGACGACGATTGAGACGCAGCGGTTGCAGGGCGTGGGGTTGGATTTTTCGTCGCCCTCGAATCCCGAGAAGGTCTCCGATGCGGAACTCGTGATCTACTCGTCGGCGATCAAGCCCGGGCATCCGGATTTCGATGCGGCGAAAAACAACGGAATCGCGCTGGTGCGGCGGGCCGATGGGCTCGCAGCGATCATGGGATTGAAGAAGGGAATCGTGATTGCCGGCATGCACGGCAAGACCACAACGAGTTCCATGGCAGCTCACGTGCTGAGGGTTGGTGGACTCCGGCCTTCCCACTACGTTGGCGCTGAGATTCCCATCCTCGGGGTAAATGCGCTTTGGGATTCGGGGGGCGAGTATTTCGTCGCCGAGGCCGATGAAAGCGATGGCACGATCGTCGGCTACTATCCGGAGCACTCGATCATCCTGAACATCGAAGAGGAGCATCTCGACTTTTACGCGGACCTCGCGGCGATCGAGGCGGCGTTCACGCAGCTTTTGTCACACACGAGAGGGAAGGTTTTCTACTGCGCCGACGACCCGAATGCGACACGGCTAGTCACCACCAAACACCACCAGCCGATCGCATTCGGGGAGTCGTGCGCAGCGCTTTACCGATTCGAGGCGGTTCACACGAAAGACTTCCAGTCGCACTTCGTGGTTACGCGTGCGGGCGAGCCGCTCGGAGCCGTGACGCTGAACGTCCCCGGTCGACACAATATCAGCAACGCCACCGCGGTGATTGCGCTGGCTACGGAACTCGGCGTGCCATTTCCAAAAATCGCAGAAGCCCTTGAGTCATTCCGTGGTGCGAAGCGGCGATTTGAGATCAAGTACCGCAGCGAGCGGTTCATGTTTGTGGACGATTACGGGCATCATCCCACCGAGATTCGCGCGACTCTCGCCAGTGCAAGGCAGACGGGACGCAGGCGGATCATCGCGATGTTCCAGCCTCATCGATATACCCGCACGCAGGCGCTGAAGGATGAATTTGGACGCGCGTTTGAGGACGCTGACGTGGTCGTGGTGGCAGACGTTTATGCTGCAAGCGAGCAGCCGATTCCGGGGGTCAGCGGGCAGACGATCGTTGACGCGATAGCGCGGCAGACGGGCCAGGAAGGATGTTCTTTTCAGCCGAAGCGCGAGCAAATCGCCCTCGATGTGGGCCGGATCATTGAACCCGGCGACCTCGTGATTTCACTCGGTGCAGGCAACATTCACGAACAGGGAGCCGCGTTGGCAAAAGACGTAGCCGTGCTTGATGCGCTGTGTGGCGTCATGGGGGCCGGGACTATCAAACTTTACGAACCGCTCGCGAAACACACGACAATGCGAATCGGCGGACCCGCGCAGTTCTGGGCTGAACCGGAGACCGAGGAGGGTTTTGCGCGGTTGGTGCGCTATTGCACCGAAAATCAAGTCTCGTTGTTTGTGATGGGACGCGGCTCAAATTTGCTCGTCCGCGATGGCGGAATCCGCGGCGTCGTCGTGCATCTGGCGCGCGGAGAATTTAAACGTCTGGAAGTGCACGGTGGTCTTATTTCCGCGGGCGTCGGCGTGAAGCAGCGTGAACTTGCGATTGCTGCGCGGGATGCCCAACTCGGTGGGTTCGAGTGGTTCGAGGGAATTCCCGGGAATGTCGGCGGCGCGCTTCGTATGAATGCCGGCGCAATGGGCGGGGAGACTTTCCGGCAGGTAGTAAGTGTGCGGTTTGTGGATTCGAAGGGAGAGTTTCACACCCGCACACCTGCGGAGATGGAAGTGCACTATCGCGATGTTGCGACGCTCGCGCGGAACTATGCTGTGAGCGCGATATTTCGCGGCTCGCCAGCGCCAGCCGACGAGATCGCGCGGAAGCTTGAGGAGAGCCAGCAGAAGCGCCGGACCTCGCAGCCGCGGGAATCGAGCGCCGGATGTATCTTTAAAAACCCGGGACCAGTGCCCGCGGGAAAACTGATCGAGGAACTCGGGCTCAAAGGCACACGCGTCGGCGGGGCAAAGGTTTCGGAAGTGCATGGCAACTTCATCGTGAATGACGGTAATGCAACCGCAGCGGACGTCCTCGGGCTCATCGAGCTCATCAAGGAAAAAACCCGCTCTGCGCGCGGAATTGAATTGCATACCGAGGTGCAGATTGTGGGCGAGGAGAAGGGAATTTACGGATGAGTTTGAAAGAAATGCCGTCATCGTCCGTATCATTGATTGATGAAACTCACTCAAATGCCGCTTAGCCTCGCAAATCGTAAAATCGCAGTCCTCATGGGAGGTCCGGGCTCGGAACGCCGCGTTTCCCTCAAATCCGGTGAGGGTGTTGTTGGTGCGCTCGAGTCGCTCGGTGCGATCGTTTCGCCAATCGTTGTGGATAACGCGGGTTTCGCGCTGCCCGAAGGCATCGAGCTCGCGTTCAACGTCATTCACGGCACATTCGGTGAGGACGGTCAGTTGCAGCGCGAGCTTGAGCGACGGGGCGTGCCTTACACCGGCGAAGGTGTGCGGGGAAGCGAACTCGCCATCGATAAAATCGCGACCAAACAGCGGCTGATTGAGCGCGGTGTTCCGACGGCTTCGTTTGAGATCCTTCGCGATGGAGCAAAGCCGACGCTCCTGCTGCCCTTTGTTTTGAAGGCTCCGAAGGAAGGAAGCAGCGTCGGCGTGTATATCGTCAAGGACGCTGCGGAGCTTGAGAAATCGCTCGCCGAGGCTTGGAAATTCGGGCGCGAGTTGCTTGTTGAGCAGTTTGTTTCCGGGCGCGAACTGACGGTTGGAATTGTCGGTGATTTGGCCCTGCCGGTGATCGAAATCGTGGCAAAGAAGGACTTCTACAACTTCGAGAACAAGTACACGTGGATGAACCCAAATGCGGCGGGCGCGGATCACTTTTGTCCCGCTCCGATTTCGCCGGAACTCACGGCGCTCGTGCAGCGCACAGGAATCGCAGCGCACCGTGCGCTCGATCTTGAAGTGTACAGCAGAGTTGATATTCTCCTCACCGACGCGGGTGAGCCGTTCGTTTTGGAAGTGAACACGATTCCAGGAATGACGCCGTCGTCGCTTCTGCCCGAAGCCGCAGCAGCTGTGGGCATCGGCTACGCAGAGCTCTGCCGCCGCATCGCCGAACTTTCTTTAGCCCGAGCCAACTAAACTACGATCATGAGCCGCCGCCGCACTCGAAACACCCGGATGACACCAGCCCGCCAGCGCAAGAAGGAGCTGTTCGCGGAAGTGAACGCCCGCGGCGGCCGGGAGCGTTGGTCGCGACTCGGGATTTGGGTCGGGCGTTTGTTGCGGTGTTCGGTCGCGCTGGGCCTGATTTACGGAATCTACGTCGGCGCGACGCTGGGATATAAAAACCTTTTTTGGGAAAATCCGGATTACGCGTTGAAGGATGTATCCGTGAAGACGGACGGTTCCTCGCTGACGCGGGAGCAGGTGATTGCCACGGCTGGTCTGAAATTTGGAAAGAACATTCTTTCCTACAGCCTGCCGGATTTGAAAGAAGCGCTCCGGAAGCTGCCGCAGGTTGAGGTTGCGGAAGTGCGGAGGTATCTGCCGAACCGTATGGAGATTCGTATCAAGGAGCGAAAACCCGTTGCCTGGGTGACGGCGAGTGCTGCGGACGATGTGCGGACAAATCAAAAAAGCTATCTCGTGGACATTCAGGGGGAATGGTTCCGGCCGCGCCTTGTGGTGCACGAATTCGAAACGCTGCCGGTCATCACGGGGGTTGTTACGGACAATCTTCAACCGCGCGAGGCAATCCGGAGCGAGGAGTTGATGGCGGCTCTGGAACTGATCGAGAAGAACACCAAGTCACCGCGTTTTCAGGTGCGCACAATCGATATCTCGAAAGGCTACTGCGTGATCGTGAAGAGCCAGGACGGCATGGAGATTACCTTTGGGCTTTCCGATATCGACGCGCAGCTCGCGAAGCTCGATGAGGTGCGGAAGCTTGAGCGTTCCCTCTCGCAACAGGTGGCGTCCACAAACTTGATCCCGTCGCGGAACATTCCAATCCGCTGGGTCCCGCCGCTGCCGCCGGAGGATGCGGATTTTCCTCCGAAGCCGGTCGAGACAGCCAAACCCGCGACGAAGGACTTGAAGGCGAAGCCGGTTGTCAAAAAGCCCGAGCCGAAAAAAGAGTCCAAGCCGGAACCGAAGAAGGAGCCGAAGAAGTCGAATCCCGACAACGGCCTCTACAAACCATTTTTGATGCGCGCGTAATGGCCCGGGAAGAAATAGTCGTGGGAATGGAGATCGGCACATCGAAAGTGTGTGTCGTCGTTGGTGAGATCAAATCTGATCGGAGCATCAAGATCGTCGGCGTCGGTGAAGCGGCATCCCGTGGCGTGCGGAAGGGAGAGATTGTTGATTTCGACATCTGCGGAAAATGCATTCGCGAAGCCGTGGTGGAGGCTGAGGAGAAGAGCGACGTTCTCATCAAGAACATCTATCTCGGAATCACCGGAGCTCACATGGAGAGCTTCAACAGCCGTGGCGTGCACTCATTGCCGGACGACCGCGACGAGATTGGCCCGGAGGACGTGGAGGCTGTGCAGGAAAAGGCGCGCGATATTTCTGTGTCGTCCCAGAACAGTTTCGTGCACACGATTCTTCAGCACTACTACGTCGATGGCAACGAAGGCGTGATCAATCCAATCGGCATGTTTGGCCGCACGCTGGAGGCTGATTTTCACATTGTTCACGGCGTCACGAGCCGGATTAAGAACATCATCCGCTGCGTGAAGCAGCTCGATCTGGAGGTCGAGGATATCGTTTTTAACCCGTACGCGGCAGCCCAGGTTGTGCTCGACCCGCAGCACAAAACGATTGGAGCGCTGATGATCGACATGGGCGGCGGAACGACGGGATACATGGCCTACGTGGATGGTGCGGCGAAACATAGCGGCGTGCTCGGGCTCGGCGGCGATCATATTACGAATGATCTCTCCATCGGTTTGCGCATCCCAATGGCGAAGGCGGAGAAATTGAAAATCGAACACGGGTGTGTGACGCTTGGAAACTCCGGTGCCGGCGACGTGATTTCGCTTCGTGATGAACACGGATTTGCAGGCCGCGAGATCGAGCGGGAGACCTTGAATACGATTATTCACCTTCGTGTTCGCGAAACTCTGGAGCTTCTGAAGAAGCGTTTGATCAACGAGAACGTGCTCGATTTGCTCGGCGCGGGAATTGTTCTGACGGGCGGCAGTTCGATGCTCCGTGGTGTGAAAAATCTGGCCGAGGAAGTGTTCGGGTTGCCGGTGCAACTCACGCGCCCGCCAAACCTGGCCGGCAACGTTTCGGCATTTGAAAATCCGAAGTACTCAACGGCGATTGGGCTCGTGAAGTGGGCTCAAGCTACGTTCGAGCTCGAGAACAAGGGCTTCTTCGGCCGGATTCGCGACTGGCTTGTGTCGGGAAGGAAATAGCCGCGCCAACTTTGAAACTATGATCGAACTGCCAAGGACACCGAAATCAAAGCGGCCCGTAATCCGGATTGCGGGCGTCGGACGCTCCGGTTGTATCGTGCTGGAGGCGCTGATGGACGGTCACGTGGACGGAGCGCGATTTGTGGCGATGAATACCGATGCATCCCTCCTTGCTGCCTCGGGCGCTCGCGAGAAGGTGCAACTCGGCACACGTGGAACGGGAGCGGGGGGCGACCCGGATGAAGGCTACACTGCCGCCGAGGAGTCCGCGCAAATTGTGCGGGAGTCGATGGAGGGCGTCGATCTGCTGATTCTCTGCACCGGCCTCGGTGGCGGGACAGGAAGCGGCGCGACCCCTACGATTGCGAACATCGCGCACGAGTGCGGTGCGACGGTCGTGGCGGTGGTCACGCTGCCATTTTCGTTCGAGGGAAAACGGCGGCGGCAGCAGGCCGAGGCTGCGCTCGAAGAGTTGTCACGGCAGGCCCGGATGGTCCTCTGCTTTGAAAATGATCGGATGTCCGATCTCGCTGGCGAGGACGCCTCGGCTCACCACGCGTTTTCTGCGGCGGACGGAGTTTTGTGCGACGCAATACGCGCGATTGTCGGGATGGTGAACGGCAGCGGACTGCTGCATGCCGGGCTCGACGAACTTTCGAATGCATTGAGCCGCGCGGACAGCAGGTGTCTATTCGGCCACGGTTCCAGTGATTCCGGCGATCGTGCTGTGGAGGCGGTTGAGATGGCTTTGCAAAGCCCGCTGATGGACTGCGGCCAGATGCTCGCGGAGGCGCGGGACATCGTTGTGCATGTTGCTGCCGGTCCCGGTCTCACGCTCGCGGAGCTCGGAGCCGTAATGGAGCAGGTTCAGCGGCACATTAACGACCACGCCAGAATGCATCTCGGCGTCTCCGCCGATGATCGGTTCGGTGATCGGCTTGAGGTGACGATTATCTCTGCGACCGGAAGTGATCCCGTGGAGCCCGCGCAGAAGCCCGTCCGGAGAACGCCCGTGGCGTCGGTGGTTGCAACTCCAGCACCCCAGCGCGACGCGGTTCCTGCTCCGTCACTATTCGGGGCAATCGGCGCCGATGACGACGACGATGTCCACTCGGGCGGGAAAAAGGCGAAGGTCGAGCAGATGCAATTCGAGCCGGTCAGCCGGGGGCGTTTCGAGAAGAGCGAGCCGACTATCGTGGACGGTCAGGATCTGGATATCCCGACATTTTTGCGCAAAGGATTCCGCCTGAAGTAACCGAACGCGAGTTACAGACCGGGCACTCTCGCGTAACCGACGAAGCGGGCGCGGCTCCCTGGTTTCGGCAAGGTGAAATCGAATACACTCACACCGTTGCGCTTTACGCCGCGGTATCTCCGTCCATCGCTGGCGCCGGCCATCACGGGCGCTCCGGTGGCCTTCTCGCGTCCGAGATAGACCATCGCGTGGGAGATAGGCGGATTGCGATTTACGTCATAGGTGCCTTCCCAAAAAAGGAGGTCGCCGGGACGAAGGCCGCGGAGCTGAGGGTCGTTCAAGTCCGTGGCGTCGCACTCACGCAAGGTGCCGTGGTATTGCGTCCACAGGTATATGGAACTGGCGTCGCGGGGCGGGTTCTTCAGGCCCATGTAACGGAGGAGAAAGTGAATGGTTCCGCTGCAATCCATGCCGCCGTTTGCCGGGTCCGCCGAGCCGAAGCGGTAAGACAGCCGGCACTTTGTGAGGTGAAGCGCGCCGTTGATGAACTTCTGGGCCATCGGCGATTGCGCCCCGAATTCCGCGAGGTCCGTGGGATTCAGCGTGGCCTGAGCGCCGATTTGAACTGGCGTCGAGCGGTCATCGCTGCCGTCATCATCGTATGATTGTGCCGCGCTTGTCCGCTTCCCTGCGGCCTTGGATGCTTTGGGCGCGGCCGCCGCGGAAAGCGCCGCGGCGAGTATAAAAGTGACGACTTTGGAAAGCATGGCGCGTATTTGCCGAACGTTCCGGATGCGGGCAAGTGCACATTTGGCGTCGTTAACGGGGGCGGGGTTGCCGGTTGCATCCTGCGCCCGAAACTGCGATCTGCGCTGCGTGAAATTTCGATCCCGAAAGCCTGAGCCGGCAGCAACGACCAATGCAATTCCTTGGCGGCCTGTGCGAATGAAAGGCGTGCGGTAGTTCCGAATTTTCGAATCCCATGGATGACCTCAAAAGGACAAAGACGAACCTGCTGTTGATTCTCGGATTGGGGCTGATGGTGCTGATTTGGCAGACGCAGACCAACGCGAAGCTGACCGTCTATTGCGCACACGATTCGATTTTCGCCGAGGAGGTGCTCCGCGAATTCGAGCGGCGTGAGGGGATCCCTGTTGAGGTGAAGTTTGATTCCGAGGCGACCAAATCGCTCGGTCTTGTTGAGCGCATCATTCGTGAGGACGGGCAGCCGTCTTGCGATGTTTTCTGGAACAATGAAATGCTCGGCACGCTCGATCTTGCGCGGCGCGGATTGCTAACCGAGTACAAGGGCCCCGGATGGGAGCGGACTCCGCCGCAGTGGCGGGACGACGCGGGATTGTGGGCCGGGTTTGGCGGACGCCTGCGGATGAAAATCGTGAACACGACGCGTGCCGACCATGGCGACCCAGTGGCGGGAAATGCGGCGCATTTTGCAATCGCGAAGCCGCTTTATGGCACGACGCTCACGCACTTCTCTTCGCTTTGGAGCATCTGGGGGCCGGAGCGTACAAAAGCCTGGCACTCCGATATCCGGACGGCCGGTGTGCAAGTCGTCAACGGAAACGCGGTAGTTCGGGACCTTGTAGCGTCTGGTTCCGTAGGTGCTGGCTGGACGGACTCGGATGACTATTTCAGCGCGAAGGAGGCCGGCAAGCCGGTGAATGCTGTACCGGTTTTTGCGGAGGATGGCGCGGCGATTTGCATCCCGAATACCGTAGCGATTTTGAAAGGCGCGAGCCGGCCCGACCACGCGCGAAAACTCGCGGATTTTCTACTCTCTGCGCGGACTGAGATTCGGCTCGCGAATTCAAAGGCGAGGCAGATCCCGCTCGGCCCGCTCACCGAGGAACAGCGTGCTTCGCTGCCGGAAGAGGTTCGCGAATGGCTGCCAGCCGCAGAGCGAAGTGTCCCACTGAAGGGCATGCTCGACGCACGGAACGGGTGTCTGGACTGGCTGCGGGCGGAATACGTCAAATGAGCATCGCCGAAGCGACCGCGATCAGTGCCGTGCGCGCGATGTGCATGTCGGCAATTGTCTGCTTCGCGTCGATGCGCGTGACCCGCAGGTCGCTCCCTTCGCAGGCTGTGTGGCTGCTTCTCGCAGCGTTCATGATGCCGCCGATTTTGACAGGATATCATGTCGCGACGACCCGGGCGGATGCGATTGGATGGCGGGCGGAACTGGAATACAGCGTTCTCCTTTTCCTCCGGGTTCTGCCGCTCGCTCTGCTTCTTGCTTCGCTGCACCCGCGTCCGGGCGTTGGAGAAGGCGCGTACGCATTCGCGACGATGCGGCGGATTTCGTGGCGGGAACGGATCGCATGGAGCGTGCGCGGATGGTGGGGGGATTGCGGCGGAGTATACTGCGCGGTGTTCCTCGTGGCGTTTCAGGAATTCGATCTCGCCGCATGCATGAACGCACGGACGTGGACAGTCGCACTGTTTGATGCTCAGGCAGGCGGGCTCGCGTTGTCGGATTCGCTGCGACTCATGCTGGCGCCACTGGTTGTGGAGGTAGCGGCGATGGCGATGTTGTTTGTGCGATGGCGTTGTGTGCGCGGTCGTCCGATGACGGATGCAAGGCCGAACGCCGGAATGATGCCGGCCGCGCTGTTTTGCATCGCGATATGCTGCACCTCGTTTCTCGCTCCTTTGCTGGCTGTTCGCGAGGGCTGGAATGGATTGTCCGCGATGCGGGAGTTCACGCTCGCGCGCGAGGTTTTCAATTCATTCCTGCTGGCGGTTGTGAGTTCCGGGATTGCGTGGTTGCTGGCCGGATGGGCGGCCCGTCACCGTCTGCGCGCCGCACTACTCGCGGTGCCGGGTTTGCTCGGTGCGCTTGTGCTCTCGCTGGTGGTGCTGGCTGTTTTCAACGCATCCCCGTTTCAAATCCTCCGCGCGTCGCCGATTCCGGTCCTATCGGCGATGGTGCTCGGTTTGATGCCGGCGGCGCTTTTCGTCCGATACATCATCCGGCTGAATGCGGCTACCGAGGCGGCTTTCGCGGCGGAGTCGATGGGAGAACGGAGCATCAATTGGGTGCTGCGCAGCCGGCCTGCTTTGCTCGGCGGTGTGCTGCTGTTCGTTCAGGCTTACGGGGACTTTACTGCGAATTCCCTGCTCGCTCCTCCGGCGCTGACTTCGGCATTCTCCCGCATCTTCAATCTTATGCACTACGGTCGAACGGAAATTCTGAGCGCGCTTCTTGTTGTGACGCTTATCGTTCCGGTCGTCGCAGTCTCCGTGCTTCTTTTCATCGCCCGCTTTCATGTCTCGCGCGAACGCTGAACCAGTCTGGAAACTCGACGGCGTGCGACTCGGTTCGCGGCTGGATATAGACGCGCTCGAATTGGGCGCGGGCACCACCGCCGTGATTGGCTGGTCGGGCGCAGGGAAGACTTCCCTGCTCAACCTCCTCGCGGGATTTGAAAAGCCGGCGCGCGGCACCGTGCGACGCCCGGAACGGGTTGCGTGGGTTCCGCAGTCGCATGGCCTTTGGCCGCAATCATCGGCGCGCGAGCACCTGACGCTCGTCGGCGCGACCGGGGAGCGCGCGGATGAATTACTCGCTGCGTTTGATCTCGCCGAAGTCGCTGCCGCCCATCCGGCGACGATGAGCGAAGGCGAGGCTGCGCGGCTTGCTGTTGCGCGCGCCATCGCGTCGGACATTCCGGCTTTGGTGATGGATGAGCCGCTTACCCACGTCGACCCGTCGCGGGCGGAGAAATACCGGCGCATCCTTCGGGAGCACGCGGCAGGACTGGCGCTGGTATTCTCCACGCACGAACCGGCGGACGTGCTTGCGGAGGCGGACCGGGTGATTTGTCTGGCGCAGGGAAAGGTGATTTTTCATGGCGACGTAACGGAACTTTACGAGCGCCCGGCGTCCGAGGAGTTGATGACCTTCCTCGGCGCAGGCAACTGGATGGAGCCCGGGAATCCGTGGTTGCCGGCCGGTGTCGTGCGACCCGAACGGCTTGCACTGGAGCCGTCGGACGCCGGACATGCGGTGACCTCGTGCCGCTTCTCCGGTGCGATTGCCGCGACGGAATTGCAGTCGGCCTCCGGCGAAACGCGTACGTTTTATCATCGTCCCGCGCGGCCGCTGGCGGCGGGTGTGCGTGTTGCGCTTCGCTTGCTGGGGCTGATGATCGCGTTCCTTCTGTGCGCATGTGGAAAGAGCGGCGAGGCTCCGGTGATTCCGGTGAAAAGCTGGCGCGCATGGACACTGCCGCCGGAAGGCGCTGTGCAGCCGACGCCACGCTCGATGACGACCGGTCCGAACGATCAGTTGGCCGTGCTCGACACGAGCGGCCGTGTGCTTGTTTACGATGAAAAGGGCGCGCTGCTGCGGCAGTGGAAGATGCTCGATGTGCAGTTTGGAAAACCCGAGGGAATCGTCTGGCTCAAGGACAACACCCTGGTCGTTTGCGACACGCATTACCACCGGCTGGTGTGGTTCACACAGGACGGGGAACTCGTTCGCACGACCGGAAAACGCGGGCAGGGGAACGGTGAGTTCTATTTCCCGGTCGGCATCGCGAAGGATCCCGCGGAGAACCTTTATGTCTGCGAATACGGCGGGAATGACCGCATTCAGGTATTCACGAAAGACGGCGCTTTCCTCCGCGTATTTGGCAGCTCGGGAACGGGGCCGGGGCAATTCCAGCGGCCGAGCGGTCTGGCGTGGCACGACCACCGCGTGTACGTCGCCGATGCGGTGAACAATCGAATCCACATTTTCAAGGAGGACGGGACATTTGAAGGCTTGCTCGGTTCGTTTGAAATGAATCTTCCCTACGACATCACGCTCGCCGCGGACGGGGCGTTCTACATCATCGAGTACGGTGCGGGCCGTCTTACGAAAGCGAGCACGAGCGGCGAGTTGCTTGGCCGCTACGGCACGAGTGGAACAGGCGAGGGGAACTTCGCAACGCCGTGGGGGCTCACGGTTGATTCCAAAATGCGCATCCACGTTGCCGATACGAAAAACCGCCGGCTCGTTACGCTCGGGCTTTGATTCATGGGGCGCGAAGTAATGATTGTCCACCGCTCGCGATTCGTGCCTCAATGGACTTAGCTTCCAGCCGACGTGCCGCAGACTCCCAATCCATTTCGCAGCCTTTTTCCGCCCGCCCGGCGGCGGGTGACTGCGTTGTCGCTTCTTCCGCTCGCAATCTTCTTCGCATTGGTTGCGGCGGTGGTTATCGGCTGCGAGGCCCGGGGAATCATGCGCTTCACGTGGAAGCCTGCGTTTTTCCTGCTGCTCGCGGCGCCGTGGATCTGGTGGCTGAGCTTTGCGGGATGGAGCGGGCTGAGCGGCGCGCGCGCGCAGGTCGCGCTGGCCACGAGGCTGCTTTTGCTCGCGCTTTTTGCGGCGCTGCTTTCCGAGCCGCGCGCCGTGCGGAAGGCGGATAATCTCTCGCTCGTTTACGTCGTCGATGTCTCGGACTCGATGGGCGAAAAAGTGTCGGACAAGTCGCTCGAGTGGATCCTCAAGACCGTCGCGCAGAAGCCGCCGAAGGACGAAGCCGGGCTCGTGGTGTTCGGGCGTCAGGCTGCTGTGGAACTGCCGCCTAGGCAGACGTTCCCTTTTGAAACGATCAACTCCCGCGTCGATCGCGCGGGTTCGGATATTGCGAAAGGACTCGGTCTTGCGGCGGCGATGCTTCCCGAGGGTAACGAAGGCCGGATGGTGCTGATTTCCGACGGCAACGAAACCGAGGGCAACGTGGGGCCGATGCTCGACGAATTGAAATCCCGCGGCATCGCCGTGGATGTGGTGCCGGTGAATTTCAATTTCCCGAAGGAAGTCTGGCTGGAGCGTCTCGATCTCCCGCGTGCGGTGAAGCAGGGCGAGACGTTCGACGCCACGGTGCTGCTGAATTCGCTCACGCCCGGCAAAGGGAAGCTGCGCATCGCGGAAAACGGGCAGTCGGTCTTTGAAAAGGACGTGGAGTTCACCGCGGGCAAGAACCGCTTTTCGCTCCCGCTGCCGCAGCGCGGGCCGGGCTATTACGAATACGCGGCGACGATTGAGGTGCCGAAGGGCGAGGACGGCTGGACGGAGAACAATCTCGCCATGGGCGACCTCTATTTGAAAGGCGAGGGGAAGGTGCTCGTGATCACCGATGCGCGTGGCGATTCCCGCGAGTGGGAGCCGCTTGTGGCTGCGTTGAAAAAAGCCGAGCGCATCGTGCAGGTGCGCATGAGTTACGAGGTCCCGCGCGATCCGCTTTCGCTGCTGCCGTATGATTTGATCATCATTCCGAATGCGCCGGCCGACGGGTTCGATGCGATGCAGATGACGGCGATTCACGACGCGATTTATAATCAGGGCGCCGGTTTCATCATGCTCGGCAGCCGCGAGACGTTTGGGCCGGGCGGATACAACCGGAGCAAAATCGAGGACGCGCTGCCGGTGAGCATGGATGTAAGCCAGAAAAAGGTGATGCCGAAGGGTGCGCTCGCGCTCATTTTGCACACGTGCGAAATCCCGGCCGGGAACAAATGGGCGAAGGACATCGCGAAGGCTGCCATCAAGGTTCTGAGCGGCGAAGACGAGGTCGGCCTGCTCGACTTCGACTTTCAGGGCGGCGACAAATGGGTGTTCCCGATGACCCCGGCGAAGGAGTACGACACCAAGCTCGTGCAGCTCATCAATGCCGCCGTTCCCGAGGACATGCCGGCGTTCAACAACGTGCTCACGATGGCGCACAAGGGGCTCATGGGCGTGGATGCGGCGATGCGGCACTGCATCATCATCAGCGACGGCGATCCGCAGCCGCCCACTCCGGAACTGCTCGCGCAGATGAACAAGGACAAGGTCACCGTCTCCACCGTGGCGATCAATCCGCACGGCGGTCAGACGGTCGCGACCATGGAGGCCATCGCCGCGGCGACTAATGGACGCTTTTACTACCCGCAGGACCCGAACGAACTTCCCGCGATCTTCATCAAGGAGGCGAAGACGCTGAAGCGCTCGATGCTTCAGAACAAAACGTTCAACGCCACGCTTGAGTTTCCCTCGCCGGTGCTGAAGGGAATCGACGCCATGCCGCCGTTGCACGGCTACGTCCTCACCACGCCCAAGCCGCGTGCGAGCATGATTCTGAACGCTCCGCCGCTCGCCGAGGAGGTGGCCAAGGGCGATTCGGCGGACCCCGTGCTCGCGATGTGGCGCTACGGACTCGGCACGACCGTCGCGTGGACGAGCGATCTCGCTGCAAACTGGGCGCGCGACTGGATGGGCTGGCCGAAGTTCGATGCATTCGTGAAGCAGCTCGTGCAGGAGACTTCGCGCGTGGAAACGCGCAGCGACCTCACGCTCTCCACATTCGCGGCGGGCTCGAAGGGCGTCGTGACCGTTGAGGATTTTGCAAAGGCGGAGAACTTCATGGAAATGCGCGCCCGTGTCGCCGGGCCGGATGGCGTCGCCATGGAGCTTCCGCTCAAGCAGGTCGCGCCGCGGCGTTATCAGGCGGAGTTCCCGCTCGCGGGCAAGGGGCGCTACCAGGTCGCGGTTTCCGGCGTGAGTCTGGCCGAGGCTGGCGGAAAGGCGCGCAACGAGCAGGCCGTGGGCGGATTCTCCGTTCCCTATGGCGCGGAGTATCTGCGGTTTCAGAGCAATCCGCTCGTGCTCACGCAAATCGCGGAGAAGACCGGCGGGCGTGTGCTCTCTCGCGACGACCTCGATATCTTCACCGCATCCCGCGTGCCGAGGGAGAGCAGCAAGCCGGTGTTCGACTGGTTCCTGATCGCGCTCGCCTGCCTGATTCCGATCGATGTGGGCGTGCGCCGCGTGCAGCTCGACTGGGCTATCATCAAGGGCTGGTTCGGCTTTGGCAGAAAACGCGAATCCACGGCGACGATGGGCGCGCTGCTGGAGCGGAAGAAGCAGGTGCAGACAGTCGTGGCCCCGCAGGAACGCCCGAAGCCGCTGAATCTCCCTGTCACACCCGCCGCGCCGCCGCCGAAGCCCGCGGCCGAGCCGAAACCCGCTGCGCCCGAGCCGCCGCCTGCATCTCCGGATGGCGCACAGAGCACCACCGGGCGTCTCCTCGCGAGGAAGCGCAAGCGCGAGGAAGACAAGTAATTTGCCCCGGTTTCCCGCAGAGCGTGCTTGTCGCGGGGCGGGCTGGGGGTTACGAGACGGCCCCGTTTTTTCAATCCATCCATGAGCAACAACATCCAATCCACTCTCGTCGAAAACCGCGTTTTCAAACCCGCGAAGGAGTTTTCCAAAAAAGCGCGCATCAGCTCCATGGAGCAGTACCGGAAGTTGTGGAAGGAAAGCGTGCAGCAGCCGGAGAAGTTCTTCGCCCGCGAGGCCGCGGAGCTGACGTGGCAGAAGAAGTGGACGAAAGTGCTTCAGTGGAAATGCCCCGATGCGAAGTGGTTTGTCGGCGGAAAGCTCAACGTCGCGGAAAACTGCCTCGACCGCCATCTCGGCACCGCCCGCGCGAACAAAGCGGCCATCATCTGGCAGGGCGAGCCCACCGGCGAAAAGCGCACGCTCACTTACGCGCAGCTCCATCGCGAAGTTTGCCTCTTCGCAAACGTGCTGAAGCGCAACGGCGCGAAGAAAGGAACGCGCGTGATCATTTACATGCCGATGGTCCCGGAGGCCGCCATCGCCATGCTGGCCTGCGCTCGTCTTGGCGCGATGCACTCGGTCGTCTTCGGCGGATTTTCGGCGGAGTCGATCAAAGACCGCGTGCTCGATAGCGGTGCGACGATCGTCGTGACTTCCGACGGCGGTTATCGTCGCGGTTCGGTGGTGCCTTTGAAGAAGAACGTGGACGACGCGCTGAAAGGCAACGACACGCCGATCAAGAAAGTCATCGTCTTCAAGCGCACCGGTCAGGACGTCCACATCGAGGAAGGCCGCGATGTTTGGTGGCACCGCGAAATGGAATACGTGAACGCCGACTGTCCCGCCGCGCAGCTCGATAGCGAGACGCCGCTTTTCATCCTCTACACCAGCGGCTCGACGGGCAAACCGAAGGGCATCCTCCACACCACCGGCGGCTATTTGCTGCACGCGTACATGACGTGCAAATACGTATTCGACCTCCGCGACGAGGATGTTTACTGGTGCACTGCCGATGTCGGCTGGGTCACGGGTCACAGCTATCTCGTCTATGGACCGCTCGCGATGGGCGCGACCTCGCTCATGTATGAAGGCGCTCCAAACTGGCCGGAAAACGACCGTTTCTGGCAGATCATCGAGGAAAACCGCGTGTCCGTTTTCTACACCGCGCCGACTGCGATTCGCGCGTTCATGAAATGGGGCGATTCGTGGGTGAAAAAGCACGATCTCTCCTCGCTGCGCCTGCTCGGCACCGTCGGCGAGCCCATCA
>SXWH01000132.1 GCA_005791535.1 Verrucomicrobiaceae bacterium
AAAAGAACACGAGTTTCGGTTTATCGACGTCGCCGATCTCCGGAAGCCGCTCGAAGAGTTCGCTGAGCAGCCAGAGCATGAACGCCGCATACGTGCGCGGTGCGGTCATGAGTTGCGATCCGTCGAGGATGTTTATCACGCCGCGTCCGTCCTCCGCGATGCGCAGGAAGTGGTTCAAATCAAGCGCCGGCTCGCCGAAGAAATCCCCGCCCTCGCGGTCGAGCGCGAGTAGCGCCCGTTGAATTGTCCCGACGGTGGCCGTGGCGACGTTGCCATATTTGGTCGTGTATTCGGAGGCGTTGGCCGCGACGTGCTGGAGCATCGCCTGCAAATCTTTCAAATCGAGCAGCAGCAGACCTTCCTCGTCGGCGATGTGGAAGACGACATTCAGCACGCCTTCCTGCGTCTCGTTCAGATTCAGCAGCCGCGCGAGCAACAGCGGGCCCATGTCGGAGATCGTCGCGCGGACGGGATGGCCGGTTTTTCCAAACACATCCCAGAACGTGACTGGAAATCCGTTCGGCGAAATTTCGAGTCCGAGTTGCTCGGCGCGCTCTTTCACTTTGGGGTGCGTGGCCCCCGGCTTCGCAAGTCCGCCGAGGTCGCCCTTTACATCGGCAAGAAAAACAGGGACGCCAATCGCCGAAAAATTCTCGGCAAGCACACGGAGCGTGATGGTTTTTCCCGTGCCAGTCGCGCCGGCCACGAGGCCGTGGCGGTTGGCCATCTGCGGCAGAAAATAGCACTCGGCGGTTCCTTGAGCGATGAAGAACGGTTCGGTAGGCATGCGTTTTCAGACCAATACGGCTGTTTGGGCTTTGAGTCGAGCGCGACGCGAGGCGACTCGTCGCGGGATGGGAAGATGGTTCCTTGCGCTTCGAATCAAGTGGGTTAGGATAAGTGCGAAGGGCACTACCATGAAAACTCTCCGCTTCCCGTTTCTCGCGTTCCTCTCGTCCCTTTTGCTTGCATGCAGGAGCTTTGGTGCGGCTGATCCCGGATGGCTGGCTCCGTTGGATGGCGAGACATTCGCTGTGGCTCCGGCATTTAACGCATCCGGCTTCTTCGTTCGGGTTGAGGTGCCGCGCAGCGTGCCCTCGTCATTCTACCCGGTGGTGCTCGATGGAGCGACGACCGTGGGCACGCTGTACCAAGAATTGCAAAATACCGGCCCGCGTCGTCTGACAGGGACTGTACGCTTGCTCACTCCCGGAACGCGGACGTTGAGCGTGCGCTTGTCAGACGGCTTTACTGTTACGACGATCGCCGGGCCGACGATTCACGTTGTCACGCCTGCCCCGGCGCCGGTTTTCGGGCCCATGGCTGCCACAAACGTCACAGCGAACTCCGCCACGTTCAATGCGGACGTAAACCTTCGGGGTATCGGATACAAAAAGGCGGTGATCGAGTTCGGTGCGACAACTGCTTATGGAAAGACGCTCAACGTGGGCGGTTATCTCGCGGAAGGCGGGGTCGTTCGGTTTTCGGGGGCATACGGAGCGAGCCCTTTCTTCTACTCTTCCGTATTGGACGTTTTAGAGCCGGAAACTGAATATCATTACCGGATTGTCGTTGATGGTGCGGCGGGACCGGACAACGTGTTTGTGACAGCTCCGAACCAACCGCCAGTCGCGCGGGATGACGTCATCGTCCTGGATTCTTCTGGAACGGCGCAGCTTGATTGCTTGAGAAATGATTCCGACGATGGGCTCTACTCGAATCAAATGCGGGGAACCGGCTGGTGGAGTTTGGTTGAATTGAGTCAGCCTGCTCATGGTCAGGTAGAGTTCAGTTTGGATGGAACGACGCTTCGATACACGGCGGGGACGACTTTTGAGAACACGGACGAATTCTTTTACACGGTTCGCGATCGTCACGGTTCGGAAGCCACAGGTCGCGTCCTTGTGCGCAACGTTAACTCCCACATTGCGGCGGTCGCGGGCTCTTATTCGACGGCCGTCCTCGACGAGAACTCGAAGCCAATCGGGTCGCTTGATCTTCAACTCAGCAAGACCGGGCATTTCACCGGAGTCCTGGTCTATTACGGAAAGCGATTCGCGATTTCGGACCGGTTCATTTTGTCGCCGGACTATCCACAGGCCCTGTGGATGAGTTTGGAGTTACCGCGCGAAGGTCAGCCGCCGTTGCTCTTTAACTTTGGAATCGAATACGATTACTATGAGAACGTCCCGACTTTGAATGCGGGGCTCGATACCCGCGACGGGGATTTCCTTATCCCTCCAGCACCTCAACTCGTCCCGCCTTCCGAAGTTGTTCCCGAGGCCGGGCAATTCAATATCGCGATGGCGAACCCAAACCCGGTCATCGACGACAACGCACCCGCGCCTGAGAAAGCAGATATCTTCGGCGTGCCACAAGGCAACGGCTTCGCGCGCATGCGGGTAAAGCGCGGCGGAAGCGTGACCGTCGCCGGGCGGATGCCGGACAATCGGCCGTTTGCATCCGGAACGCGCATTCGGAAGGATCGAAAAGCGATGGTGAATTCAAAAGTCGGCTCGGATCGAAAGGGCTCACTTTATGGCATCATGGGATTCAGCGTGCTTGCGGGGACGGGCGGCGATGGCGACATGACGTGGTCGAATCCAGAGCGGCAAAGCGGTGTGTATCGCTCGGAATTCAGTCTGACGATGAACGCGAAAGGCAGAGCCTTTACCCCGGCTTCCAGCAAGGGGCCGGCGCTATATTACCCTGTCGGCACGCCGCATCTGGTGCGTGTCATTGTGCGCAATCACGCCGGCGGCCTTATCACGGACCAGACGCGGATCATCGACAGCCGGAACCGGATCACGAGTGACTCCGGTGAGCTCCGGAAACTCCAAATTTCGCTGAATCCGGCAACCGGACTCTTCAGCGGGAAGGTTCTCGAACGGGGAAAACCGGCAATCCCGCTCACGGGATTGCTCCAGCCCATGCTCCGACGGGGTGTGGGAATTTCCGGGAAAACGGGCTTCGAGGGAACGGTGGAAATCATCGCGCTTTAAAGCGCCGTCCGGCGGGTCGCGTAAAGCTCGATGGCGAAAGGTTAAGGTCGCCGCGGAAATCAATCCGTTGAGTCAAAAAAGTTTGCCAGCCACAAGATATTCGGTCAAACAGCGCGGACTCTTTCTAATCCTAGTCTTTTCCGCTCATGAAATTCAGCATCGCCAAGGAAAAACTCCTCGAAGCGCTCGTCACCGTTCAAAACGTCGTCAGCACCCGCACCACGCTCCCGATTCTCTCGAACGTGCTCATCCGTGCCGAGGACGGACGACTTGTTTTGACGACCAACGACCTCGATTGCGGCATTTCGACATCGGTCGAGGCACAGGTCGAAAAGACCGGTGGAACGACGATTCCGGCGCGCCGGCTCGGCGGCATTGTGAAGGAATTGCCGGCCTCAGACGTCACGATCGACGTGGATTCCAAAAATCAGGCGTCGCTGCGTTGCGGGCAGAGCTTTTTCAAGATGATGGGAATCGCCGAGGACGAGTTTCCGGCGCTGCCGAAGCTCGACGACGCGAAGACTTTTACCATAAAGCAGAAGGACCTGAAGGACGCGCTTCGGAAGACGGCGTATGCGATTTCGACCGACGAGACGCGCTACGTTTTGAATGGCATCCTCTTCACTTTCAAAGAGAACAAGCTCTCGCTCGTGGCCACGGATGGTCGCCGTCTCGCGCTCGCTGAAATCGAGGTGGAATTCCCGCGCAGTCAGGAAATCGACATCATCGTCCCGACGAAATGCGTTAGCGAACTCCAGCGTCTGCTTACGGAGGTCGGCGAAGTGAAGATGATGGTCACGGAGAACCATGTCGGTTTCGAAGCGAACAACAAGACGCTTGTCTCCAAGCTCATCGAAGGAAACTACCCGAACTACAAGCAGGTCATCCCGCAGGAAACCCGTGAGCGCGTGACAGTCGAGCGCGAGCAACTACTCGCAGCCGTGCGCCGCGTGTCGCTGCTTTCCAGCGAAAAGAGCAATTCGATCAAGCTCATCTTCACGAAGAACAATCTCGAAATCGTGTCGAATACGCCGGAGGTCGGCGAAGCGCACGAATCGCTCGCGGTGAACTACAAGGGCAAGGACATGGCCATCGCATTCAATCCCGGTTTCCTGCAGGACCCGCTCCGCAATCTGCCGGACGAGGAAGTGCATATCGACCTCATCGACGAGATGAGCCCCGGTGTCATCCGCATCGCCACGCCGTTCCTCTACGTGCTGATGCCGATGCGCATTTCGTAAGGGCGGCGAGATATCTGCCGCCGACAACTCGCGCGGCTTCGGTGGCCTGCCGCGATTCAACCCCTTAGCCGCCGATGCGCCGGAGCTGGATGCCGTCGAAGCTGTCGCCCGTGAACATATCGGCGACGATGATGAGGTGGTCGCCGGTCTTCGCGAGGCCTTTCGAAACTAGCACCTGCTCGGCCGCAGCCACGGTTTCAGCCGGCGTTGCGGCGAAGTCGAGTTGATGCGGAGTCAGTCCGCGGTGGATCGCCATTTTCCGGCACTGCTCCCACGTCGGCGTGAACGCGTGAATCGCCGCGCGGTGCGGACGCAAACCTGCGACGTAACCTGCGAGCGTTCCGCGCTTCGTAAAGACGACGAGCTTCGCGTCCGGAAAATTGTTCGCGAGAGTTACCGCAGCATGCGCGGTGCGTTCCCGGTCATTGTCGAGCACGGCCTTTTCTGCGAAGCCGAGACCGCCGCTGCGTTCGATGCGCTTCGAGATTTTTACCAGCACGTTCACAGCTTCGACGGGGTATCGGCCCACACTGGTTTCACCGCTGAGCATGATGGCGTCGGCTTCTTCGTAAACTGCGTTTGCCACATCCGTGACTTCGGCGCGCGTCGGCACGGGGTTTGTGATCATGCTTTCCAGCATCTGCGTCGCCACAATCACCGGCCTGCCGAGTGTGACGCACCGCTTCACGATTTTCCGCTGGATGATCGGCAAATCCTCCATCGCGCATTCGATTCCGAGGTCGCCGCGTGCGACCATCACCGCGTCTGCGGCTTCGATGATTCCTTCGATATTTGCGACCGCGAGTTGATCCTCGATTTTCGCCACGATGCGCGCGTTGCTGCCGTGTCCAAGCAGCACGCTGCGGAGTTGCTCCACATCCTGCGGAAAACGGCAGAAGCTCAGCGCCACGAAATCGACCCGCAACTCCGCGCCGAGCGCGACGTCTGCAAGGTCCTTCTCCGTGAGCGCCGGAAGCCGGACGTGAACGCCGGGCAAGTTGATGTGCCTGCGCGAACCCATCTCGCCGGGCGTTAGCACCTCGCAGCGCAAAGCGGTCTCCGTCTTCGACAGGACACGCATGTGGATGAGTCCGTTGTCCACGATGACAGGGTCGCCGACGTGCAGGTCCTCGACGAGATGGTCGTAGTTCACGCCCACGCTCATGGCTTCCGTGGCAGCCGCACCGCGTACCGTGAATTCGAAAATGTCGCCGCGCTTGAGTTGCAGCTTCTCCTTCAGGTCACCCGTGCGGATTGCAGGGCCCTGCGTATCCAGCAGGATTCCCACGATCTTTCCGGATTCCTCCGCGACCTGGCGCACGCGAGGCACGAGAGCCTTCACGGTCTCGTGCTTCGCGTGGCTCATATTGATGCGGAAGATGTTTACACCCGCTTCCACCAATGCACGGATTGTCTCCGGCGATTCTGTTGCTGGTCCGAGGGTGCAAAGGATCTTCGTCTTCCGCATGGCTGTTCGTGTTAGCCAAGAATCTTGTTCCACTTGTCGAGGTTCGCCTTCTGCGCGGCGAACAGATCATCAGTGGAATCGAGCACGTCGATGGTCTTGATTTTATCGCCCTGCTTGATCGCATTCACGACGTCCTGACCCTTCGTCACTTCGCCATACACGGCGTGCTTTCCGTCGAGCCACGGGCAGGGCACGTGCGTGATGAAAAACTGGCTGCCGTTCGTTCCCGGGCCGGCGTTGGCCATCGAGAACATGCCGGGCTTTGTGTGTTTCAGCGACTTGTCGATTTCATCGGCGAACTTGTATCCGGGGCCGCCCATGCCGGTGCCGGTCGGGTCGCCGCCTTGAATCATGAAATCGGGAATCACGCGGTGGAACTTGATTCCGTTGTAGTAGCCGCGCTTTGCGAGGTTGAGGAAATTGGCGGCCGTCATCGGAACTTTGCTCGCGAAAAGCGTTCCTTCGATGCTGCCCTTGTCGGTGTGGATGATGATGCGAATGTCTTGCATGTGAGCAGAGCACCGTGCCCGTCGGCGAAGCGGGAATCAATCACCGACTCGCGATGTCGTCCCGCAAAACGAAAACGTCTCTGGGCCCTTTGTCAGGACACGGAGACGTGCGTTTGCAAATCTTCGGGCGCAGCCGTGTTGATGACCGCGCCCGTTCTGTATCGCCTAGCGGCTGATGGCGACGACCGTGTGTTCGCCGAACACCCACTTCGCGAGTGGAGTCGGAGTGAACATTGCCGCGAGCACGAGGCTCGCGATTGCGAGTGTCGCAAGCAGTGAACGGCGGACCGTCCACCATGGGCGCTCTGCGGTATTCGTCGCGTTGATGTCGTTGGCTTGTGTGTATGTGGTGTTCATAACGCTCCCATTCTGCTCGCCCGGCGGCGGAAACACACGCGACGTGTAGGTTACAACGGTTACATTTGGGTTTCGGTCCGGCAGGCGCGAGGGCTTAGAATGCTCGTGCGAATCTGTGAATTATCCGTAGGGTTTCCGCGCGATGCTCCCGTCCCGTCTCCGTACATATTTCCTTCTTCTGCCCGTGCTGGCAGCCTCCGCGTTCGGTCAGATTCCCGCATTTCCCGGGGCCGAGGGTTACGGCGCGTACGCGACCGGCGGGCGCGGCGGCGATGTGTATATTGTCACAAATCTCAACGCCTCGGGTGCCGGGTCGCTGCGCGAGGGGATCGAGACGGCACCGCCTTCGGGGCGGACGATTGTTTTTGCGGTGAGCGGCCACATTCATATTAACGGCCTGCGGCTCACGCAGTCGAAGGTGACGATCGCGGGGCAGACTGCGCCCGGTGATGGCGTGGGGCTGCGCGACGGGACGTTTCGCATTTCGGGTGATGATGTCGTCGTGCGGCACCTTCGGCTCCGCCACGGCGTGAACGGCAGCGGCGGCGACTGTCTGAATCTCGATTCCGGTTCGCTCAATTGCATACTGGACTCCATCTCGATGCAGTTTTCCACGGACGAAAATATGTCGTCGTTCGGCTCGCCGCCGGAGAATCTCACGCTGCAATGGTCGCTCAACGGATGGGGCCTCGAGTCGCATTCATGCGGCGGATTGTGGGACCAAAATCACGCCACCGCGCACCACACGCTCTGGTCGCACAACCACACCCGCAACCCGAAGGCGCGCCCGAACGGCCTGCTCGAATGGGTGAACAACGTGACCTACGATTGGGACATCGGTTTCATCATGGGCGACTCGCAGACGCCCGCGGCGTGGAAGGCAAACGTCATCGGCAGTTACTTCCTCGCGCCCGCTGGAAACATCCGCACGCTCGCGCTGGAAAAGGCGTCGGTGGATCGCAATGGCAACCCGAATTTTTCCGTCCACCTCTCCAGCAACCGCCACGACTCGAACGGCAACGGCATCCTCGATGGAACGGACAAAGGCTACGCCATCGTGGGCGGCGCGGAGTTTGTGCCGGGCGATGCTCCGGGCGCGAATCGCTACGTCAAATCACTCACGCCATTCGCCAACACCGGTTCGCTGCCGGTGACGGTCGATGACCCGATCGTGGCCTTCAAGAAGGTCGTCTCGAAAGCCGGCGCGCTGCGGCTGGATGTCGGCTACACCGGTCCGCTGCGCGACGAGGTGGACACGCGCATGGTGCAAAATCTCGTCACGCAAACGCGCAATCATATTAGTTCGGAAGCCTCGCTCGGGCTGACGAATGGCGGCTTTGGAACGCTGAACAGTACCGCCGCGCCGACGGACACGGACAAGGACGGGATGCCCGATTTTTACGAGACGGCGCTCGGCTGGAATCCTGCGGTGCAGGACCACAACACCGCGCTCGCAAACAGCGGCGGACTTCTCACCGGCACGACGTTCATGCCTGCCGGCACGGTGGCGGGCTATACGCGGCTGGAGGAGTATCTGCACTTCATGGCCATTCCGCACGGTACCGTGGCCAAAAACATCACCGGTTCGCCGACGAGTATCACTGTGAATATGGCGAAGTTCACGAGCGGTTTTTCGTCGTCGCCCGTATTCACGACGAGCAATGTGGTTGGCGGCACCGTGAGCATCGCGGGAAGCATTGCGACGTTCACCCCGACGCTGAATTTCACGGGCCGCGCTCGCTTTGATTTCACGGTGACCGACAGCGCCGGGCATTCGTGGACGCAGACTTGCGCGCTGGTCGTTACGAGCACGTCGCTGCCGCGCGACTTGAATTGGAAAGGCTCCGGCGCGGCGTGGGATTCCTCATCGCTGAACTGGCTGCGTCCCTCGGATGGAACGACGGTCGCCTTTTCCAACGGCGACCGCGTGGCGTTCGATCAAAGCGGCATCGCCCAGCCAAACGTGACGCTCACGGGCACGCTGATTCCGACGACGGTCGAGGTGAATGCCACCGGAAACTACACGTTCAGCGGAACCGGCAGCATCGGCAGCACGGGCACGCTCACGAAGCGCGGGAGCGGAACGCTGACGCTCACTGCGGCGAATTCGTACGCAGGCGGTACGGCGATCGAAGCGGGCGCGCTCACCATCGGCAGCGGCGGTTCGCTCGGCGGCGGGGTCGTGACGATGCTTGCCGGTGCCACGCTGACGAACGGCTTCCCGACTGGGACGACCAATACGTTCAGCGCGGATGTCGCTGTGCCTGCGGGCAATGTGGCGACCGTCAATTCCGGCAATCGATTCACGATGAGCGGCGACATCACCGGCGGCGGGACGCTCAATCTCAACGTGCAGACGACCGTCACGAGGTTCGACCTCTCCGGCGCGACCGCGGCGTTCGCGGGGAATCTAAACTTCACGGGCAGCGGCGGTGTCCGGCTTTTCACGAACGGCGGCGGCTTCGATGGATTCACAAATTCAACCGTCAACATCGGCGCAAATGTCTCGCTCCAGCCGCAGACAAACAGCGGCGGAAACTCCTACGCCATCGGCGCGCTTTCCGCGACGAGTGCCTTGGCCGCTCTCACGGGCGGCAGCGCCGGAGCGCCGACTTACAGCATCGGCGGATTGGGGACGAGCACGACATTCGCCGGAGCCATCACGGGCAACTCGATCGTGAACAAAGTGGGCGCGGGAATACTCACGCTTTCCGGCGCGAATACATACTCGGGCGCGACGACGGTGAGCGAGGGCTCGCTTGCTGTGAATGGCTCGCTCGCCTCGGCGGTCACGGTCGCGAACGCCGCGGTGCTGCGCGGCTCGGGCACGTTCAATGGTGCCGTGACGATGCAGGCCGGCTCGCAGATTTCGCCCGGCGCGGGGCCGGGGCAAATCGGCACGCTCACGGCGGCGGGCGGGCTGACCGCGACGGACACGAAATTCTCCATCCAGCTCTCGTCGTCGCCGGCGGGCACGAACGACAAAGTGCTCATCACTGGCGGCACGGGGCAGGTGAATGGAACGAACACATTCGACATCGCATTTGCCGATGGCGTGCTCGGCGCGGGGAACTACAAGCTCGTCGAGTGCGCCGGCGGAATCCCGCTCAATATCGGCAGCGGCATGGTGATGAATCTCATCACCGACGCGCCCGCCGGCACGCGCCAGACATACGCGCTGAACCGCACTGCGAGCGGCACCGCGGGCGGCTACATCCAGCTCACGGTCACAGGCAATGCCGCGAACCTTGTGTGGAGCGGCGAGAACAATGCCGCGACGTGGGACCTCAACACGACGGCCAATTTCACCGGCAGCACGTTCTACAATTTCGACAGCGTCACGCTCGACGACACGAGCGCGAACCGCACCGTCACGCTCGCCGGCACGCTTGAGCCGCGCATTGTGAATGTGAACACCGTGGCCGGCTACACGCTCACCGGCGCAGGCGCGCTTGGCGGCACCGGCACGCTGGCGAAATCCGGCGCAGGTACGCTCACCATCGCGAACACGAACACGTTCACCGGCGGCACGACGCTCGGTGCGGGCAACATCCAGCTCGCCAACGCTGCGGCAAATGCAGGCGGTCTCGGCACGGGCATCGTCACGCTCAACGGCGGCACTTTGAAAATGTTCAGCGCGGGCGATGCGACGCATGCGGGCACGCTGCCAAACGATCTCGTCGTCGCAGGTGCGGCCACGCTGCAAGTCGCGCCGCGCTGCGGCTTCAGCGGCGATGTCTCCGGCGCGGGCACGCTCAATTACTACACGCCGTACGTTCGCGCCGACATCACGGGCAACTGGAGCGCGTTTGCGGGAACGGTGAACGTCATCAGCGACGCGGGCGGCGGCGATTACCGCATCGCCTCCAGCTACGCGTGGCCGGGGCTTCCGCTCGCCACGGTGAACCTCGCCACGAATACCTACTTCTACTTCTCCGGCATCAGCAACAGCGGCGCGGGCACGACCATCCGCGTCGGCGAACTCACCGGAGCGGCGGGTTCGCGGTTGCGCGGCGGCGTGACGGGTGGTCGCAATTTCACCTACCGCATCGGCGAGAAAACACCGCTGGGAGGCGAGGCGACATTTGCAGGCATCATCGATGAACAGAACACCGGCACCACCACGACGTATATCAAGACCGGCGCAGGCACGTGGCGGCTCACCGGCAGCGGCGCGTGGAATGGCGCGACCATCGTCGAGAGCGGCATCCTCCGCATCTGGCCGTCCACCACCGCGCCGTTTTCGTGCGTCGGCACGACCACGGTGAACAGCGGCGCGAAGCTCGACCTCGGCGCGGGCGCGTTTGCCACCGAGGCCATCAACATCGAGCCCGGCGCGGAGCTCGTCGTGCAGGACGACTTCACCATCACCGGCGATGTGAACATCGACGGCACCGCGACCATCCTCGCCGGGCATTGGAATGTGAAGGGCGACGTGGTGAACAACGGCACCCTCCGCATGCAGGGCCTCTCCACGCTCGAAGCCACCGGCGAATTCACCAACAACGGCCTGCTCGACCTGCTCACCAGCAGCGCAAATCCCCCCGCGAATTTCACCAACAACGGCACCGTGATTTTGAACACCGAACGCCGCATCCTCACCGCAGCCAAAGCGGGCGCAAACTTCACCGTCACCGCAAAGGGCTACGCCGGCCACACCTACCAGCTCCAGCGCGCCGACACTCCCGGCGGCACGTGGACAAACATCGGCGCAGTGCAAGCCGGCGCAGGCACCACGCTCACCTTCACGGATGTGGGCGGCGCGACCGGAACAGCGCGGTTCTACCGGCTCGTCGTCGGGCCATAGCGAGGCAGCGGAAAATGACCCGGCCGCTCCCGCATTCACGCCACTCCGCGGAGTTCGATTTCTCGCTCATGTATCCTCCGGTGAACCCGGAGCAGTATGCGTATTTCGAGGACGCTCTGCGCGAGCACCCGTTTGAAGCGACGCCCTCCCTCCGCAATGCGTGGTGGCTTTCCGAATGCGCGCTCGCTGCGTACTGCGAAGCGGAGCATGCCGCCGTCGCGTTTGCGCGGGCGGGCCTCGATGTTGCGGGCGGTGGTCCCGTGTGCGGGGCGCAGCGCGGCGGGCAGTGCTACGTGTTGTGCGACCCGGCAAAAATCATCCTCGCATTCCGTGGCACGCAGGTCGTCGGGCCGGATGCCATGCGCTCGGTCGCGGCCTTGAAGAGCAGCATCGGCGAAGTCTCGCGCGACCTCCGCACCGATGCCTCCATTCCGCTCGTCCCGTGGGTGGGCCGTTCGCGGGGGCGGGTGCATTCGGGCTTCCGCGCGTCGCTCGATGAAATGTGGCCGGAGATTTGCCGCCGGCTGGAGTCCCTCCGCGAAGGACGCTCCCTCTGGCTGTGCGGACACAGCCTCGGCGGCGCACTCGCGACGCTTGCGGCGGATCGGATTCCCGACGTGGCGGGCGTGTTTTCCTTCGGCTCCCCGGCTGTGGGCGATGCGGAGTTTGCCTCGCGATGGGATGCGCCCGGGATGCGGTTCCGGAATTTCTCGGACATCGTGCCCTGGCTGCCGTCGCGCCTCACCGGCTACCGCCATGTGCGCGGCGGAGTGTATTTCGACCGCCACGCACGCATGCACGAAGAGCCTTCAAACTGGCGCATGCTCGCAGACGCCTTCCTCGGCGCGCCGCTCACCATGCTCCGTTCCTGGCGCGGAATCCGCAACGGAAGCCTGCACGCCCTCGCACCCCGATGCCTGCTCGACCACGCGCCTTTGGAATACGTCCGGCGGGTATGGCACGGCTACGAGCGGACCCTGCGCAGTCGCCGGCTGACGGAATAGACCCCGCCGGCGCGGCGTGGCGGCAAATCTCCGGCCTGTCACTTGCCGTTTGAACGTTTTTTGCTAAGGGTGGTCTTACTTACGGCCTGCCTGAATATTCCCGCCTGATATGAAACCGGACACCCAGCCTGTTTGCATCGTCCCGATGGGGAGGGGCACCGTCGTGCTTTCCGGTCGGCGTGTGGGGGGCTATCCGTGCACGGTGCACGGGGCGATCCGGAGTCTCGGGATCGGGTTATGCACGGTGCACGAGGCGATCCGGAGACTGCCGACCGGCTCGTGCACGGTGCACGGGACGACCCGGAGTGGCCGGGCCGGTTGTAGCACGCTGCTTATGAGGGGTTTGTGTTTCCATGGCTGAAAGTTCCGCAATTTTATGAGACCTGCTTTTTACGACTCCGGCTTGAGTTGGGATGACCCGAACCTTCGGTGGGGCGACCTTGGCGAATGCGCGTGAAGCTGCTCAACGACGAGGGCCTGCCCGTGGGCGCGACGGTGCTGTTCACCGTCACCGGCGTCAACGAAGCCGGCGACGGCCAGCCGAGCGCGCCCGTCACCGTGGTGATCACGTGAGCGAGGGCGGAACAAAGCGCGGCACGTCGAAAGGCGAGCCGCGTTTTTTGTTTTGCGGGCGCGGCGCGCGAAAGTAGGCGAGGTTTTCAACCTCGCTTGTTCCGCTCACGCGTTCCAGCGAGCGGAACGCCAGCCGTGTTTGGTTGCCGCTGAGAGCGAGATTAAAAATCTCGCCTACGTTGCGCACGCGAGTCGGTGAAGGTGACCGCCGCGCCGTAGCTGCGGGGTGGTTTCTTTTGGGGGCCAAGGAAAGCGGTGAACTTTTCAACTCTGCGCTAGCGCAATGCGCGGGCGTCGCCTAGAAAACGCGCCCATTTTATGCCGAAGACTTCCGCCAAGAAACCTACAGAGATCCTGCCCGCGAAGAAACTGCTCGTCGCGAACCGCTCCGAAATCGCCATCCGCATCATGCGCGCGGCGACGGAACTCGGTCTGCGCACGGTCGCGAGTTATGCGGAGGAGGACAAGTTTTCGATGCACCGCTTTAAGGCGGATGAGGCTTATCGCGTGGGCGAGGGGAAGGGGCCGGTGGGCGCGTATCTCGATATCGAGAGCATCGTGGCGCTCGCGAAGGCGAAGGGCGTGGACATGATTCATCCGGGCTATGGGTTCCTGTCGGAGAATGCGAAGTTTGCGGCGGCCTGCGCGGAGGCGGGCATCCGGTTCGTGGGGCCGAAGCCGGAGTTGCTCGACCTGATGGGCGACAAGGTCGCGGCGCGGGCGCTGACGCAGAAGCTGAAAATCCCGACGTTGCCGGGCACGGAGGACCCGGTGTCGGACCGCAAGGAGGCGTTGAAGATCGCGGCGGAGATTGGTTTTCCGCTGATCATCAAGGCGGCGTTTGGCGGCGGCGGTCGCGGGATGCGCGTGGTGCATAAGGCGGGCGATTTGGATACGCTGCTGGACGAGGCGCAGGGCGAGGCGGAGCGGGCGTTTGGGAATGGGGCGGTGTTTTTGGAAAAGTACATCCCGCGCGCAAAGCACATCGAAGTGCAGGTGCTCGGCGACCATCACGGCAACGCGGTGCATTTGCATGAGCGCG
>SXWH01000133.1 GCA_005791535.1 Verrucomicrobiaceae bacterium
ACGGCGGCGATCCGGATTCGGTGAAATTCTTCCACCGCGTCGGCCTCAACTACGTGAGCTGCTCGCCCTTCCGCGTGCCCGTCGCCCGCCTCGCAGCAGCGCAAGCCGCGATCGAGGAAAAGCGCGCCGCCGCGAAAGCAGCGCCCGCTAAGGCGAAGAAGAAGTAGTCGCCCGCGCTAACCAGCGCTCAATTCACAGGCCCTGCAGGTGCGTAAATGCCCTGCAGGGCCTGTCTTTTTGCCAGCGAGGAAGCGCCGAGTTTCACGGACGCTCGCGCAACGCGGTGCCAGCTCCGAACGACCCGAACTCCACCGCCAGCGGCGTCACCGAAGCGATCCGTGCGCGCAATGCGTCGGCCGTGCATATCGGTTCGCGGGCGTAGTTCGGACCAGCTTCGGCAAGCAGACGCGTCAGCGCGGATTGGTGTGCGAGGTCTTCGCCTCGGCTCACTGGGAGCCGGCTCGCATTCGTGTAGTTCTCGCACCACTTCAGCGCGATGCCGCGATCGAAAACGTCGAGGTGACTTACCAGCAGGCCGGAGAGATTGCCGACGGCTTCGAGCGCGTAGCGCAGCAGAACCGCGTCGGGTTGACCTCGGCGGAAGGTTCCCTGCCATCCATCACCGGAATTGTGCGGCTCGGGCAACGCGTCCAGCGAAGGGTCGTGCGTGGGGAGCGGGCCGGTTCCGTGGCGCGTGAGGTAACTGCGGAGGACTCCGTAATGTTTGATCGGCCCGCCGATTCCGAATCGCGATGCGACGGACTCCACTGCCGCGGTGGTCGTAGAACTCCACGTCGTGTGTGGGTGAAAACCGCGCCATTCATCGAGGAGAATGCCTTGGGCTCCTTCAAACAGAACGCAGCCCGGCATGTGAAGACGCGCGGCGATTTCGTCCGCGGATGCAGGCGGGCAGCTCCGGGCGAGAGCGCGGGCCGAGAGCATCCAGCGTTGCCCGAGCGTTTCGTCGCGCAGGATGGCGAGCTCATCGCGGCAAACAGCAATGCCTTCGCACAGCGGCGATAGCTCTGCGAGCAGCGTAGCGCGGGCGGCCATAAGTTTGTCGATCGGTCCGCACGGCAGGTCGCCGTAGCGAATTACCTCATCGGCATGCGCGAGCGAGTGGCGGACTGTTTCGCCGACGCCAACGCCGCATGTGCCGTGGGCATCCGCGCCGCGCACCAGTTCGCGCAGTCTTCCGGCGGCTTGGTGATACGGCGTGGTTACCCTGCAACGTGCGTCGATTTTAAGCCGCGCGATTGCGTCGTGGACGCCGACGCGTCCGAGCGACTCCGCTTCTACGAGCAGCGCGGTGGGATGCACGACGACCGGATCGAGCAGCAGCGTGGCGACTCCCGGCACAAACGTCCCCGAACCAAATTGCGAAAAGGTGTGATGCCGCGTGCCTTCAACGACGTTGTGTCCCGCCTGCGCTCCGCCGTTAAAGCGCGCGACGGTGTGCGCCTGCCAGCGGCGCGTGAGTGCGTCCACGAAGCGTCCCTTTCCGCAATCGCCAAAGCCCAATCCCAGCACCGAGGCGTAGCGAGTGACGCTCATCGCCGGGAAACTCACTCAAACAGCCGACGCCACCATTTGCCGATGGTCGAGCCCTGCGTGGTTGCGGGCGGGAGATGCAGCGCAGCGCCGTAGTTTTGCAGCGCGCGGATGGTCGAGCCGATGCGCTCTTTGCTGAATCCGTCCTTCGACAAAGTCTCCGCCAGCGCATCGAGGCTCGGGATGAGTTTCTCCGTGAGCGCGACGATGCCCGCGGCGACTGCGCACGTATCCAGCGCGGACTCCATGCAAATCGCGTGTTCGCCGAGCAGGTCGCGCCAGCGCGCTTCGCAGCGGCGGCGGCGTTCCAAATCGGGGATCAAAAAGAAAACGTGATACGTCTCGGCGGCTGCCGCGATGACCTCCTCGATCGGGATATCCTCGTCGAGCTTCTCGCCGACCAGCGCCTCGATTTGGTGACGCGACACCGCCGGATACGGCAACTCGTCGCCGGTCACAAACAGGTAGCCCTTCTTCTTTCGCTTCACCCAGTTGTCCATGTCGGTGTGCTGCGCCGCGATGTAAAACGCCAGGTCGTAGCTCTCCTCGCCGCTCCCGCCGCCGCCGCCTTCGAGGAAGCTCCACGTCAGCCACTGGTCCATCAGCTCGGCCGTGCTCTCGAACTGCCCGATTTGCAGCGCGGCTTGATCCGAAGTCGCGTCGCCGATGGCCATGAACATCAACTGCGGATGCGCGACGCCGCACGTCGTGAGCAGCTTCATGAAATTCGGCAGCTCCTGCTTCGCGAGCAGTTGCGGGATGTCGCCCATCGAGCCCGTGACATCGAGCGCAAACGCGATGCCGAGCGAATCCGGATGGTCCGCACTGTCGCGGCATTCGCGCACTTTAATGCCCTTCGGGTTCATCAGCGGATGGCACTGAGTCTGGTTGAAAACTTCCGTTCCCGATTTGTGCGCGCGTCCCGCGGTCAGCGCGGCGTGCGCAGTGTATGAGTAATTTCCGTAGCCCATGGTGTGTTCGTGTTGAGTGTGTGGTTTAGAGAATCAGCGGCACAAATGCAGGCGGCCCGAACGCCTCGTGCGCCGCAGCGCGGAGAAGCGAATCCAGTCCGCGCGCCCCGTGTGTGCGGCAAAAACCCGGGTCCTCTGCGGCTTGCGTCACCAGTTGCGCGAGAGCGGGCGGCAGGTTCGCAGGCTTCACGCCCGAGCCGCCGTGGAGAAGCACCTGCACGACCCGCGCGCTGCGCGAAAGGTCCGCGGCCTTCTGCTTTGCGTCCGCACCCTTTCGCGCCGACGCCCAGCCGATAAGCCGCACCGCGTGATCCTCCGGATGAACGAGCGCGTGCTCCGGCCGCACATCGCCGTGGCTCCAGCCGTGGTCGTGGATGAACCCCAGCACATCCAGCATCCGCCGCCAGATCCACACCGCATGGCGCGGATCGAGCCCCGCGGGGAACCGCTCGCTCAGCGCCGCGAGGCTTCCCCAAAATCCATTCGGATGCCGCATCACCAGAGCGTGACGCCCGCCATCCTCAACCGCTCCCACCGCCACCACCTCCGGCAGCAGTCGCGAGAAAAACGCTCCGGCCACATCGTCGCCCGTCTTTTGCAGCTCGCGCAAAACCTCCGCCTCCCGCGCAAACGCTGCCGCTGCCGTGGGTGCGGAAGACAGCTTCAGCACGACCAGCGCCGGCATCACGCCCAGCCGCAGCGCCAGATGCACCTTCGAAATTTCTCCGCTCCCGAGCTCCTGCACCGGCCGGTAACCCACGCCACCACACACGATGCCCGCGCCCATCGCCGCCGCCTCGCTGCGCATCCGTTTCCACGCCTGCCGGAAATCCTCCCGGCGCACCAGTTGTTCCGTCCGCGTCACCAGCGATCCACACGCCGCACACTTCACCGAGCGCCAGATCGCCACCCGCGGCAGAGGCGCGGAACACTGCGGGCAACTCAGAGCCATGAAAGTCATCGAGGAAAACATGCGAACGCGATCCTTTGATTGTCAACCCGCAACAACCCAAGGCTGCGCCGGAAGGGAAGATGGAGCAATCGGCCTTACCAAAAGCGCAAAACCTCACAGTCCGCTGGGAGGACATATGGCCAATCAGGCCGATATTATTGGGACGACAAATTGCCGAACATTCCCCGAACATGTGAGCGACCTAAAAGATGCGCTCATTTCTCCTCGCCGGAGCGGTTTGGGGCCACCGAACTTCCAAAATTGGCGTAACCGACCACAGACTTACAATCGAGGCTCTCAAGATAATGCAGATTTGGAGCGCTCGAATTCACGCTGACGGCAGCGCACTTTTCCGTTTCCCTTTCGGCGCGGGTGCGCTTTGCTCAGTGCTCACTTTCTTTATGGCAAATACGATCACCAGTCCTGTCTTTGTAGTCCGCGACAATATCGACACTGACCAAATCATTCCCGCGCAGTACCTCACTCTGGTCCCGACAAAGGCCGATGAATACGAGAAGCTCGGCAGCTACGCGCTGATCGGCCTGCCCGATGACCAATATCCGGTGAAGTTTGTCACCGAGGGGACCACAAAGACGCCGTTCAAGATCGTGATCGCAGGACGGAATTTCGGCTGCGGAAGTTCGCGCGAGCACGCGCCCATCGCGATGGGCGCGGCGGGATGCGAGGCTGTGGTGGCGGAGTCGTATGCGCGGATTTTCTTCCGCAACTGCATCGCGACCGGCGAGCTGTATCCGTGCGAAGCAGGCGAGCGTCTTTGCGATGTGGTGAAAACCGGCGACATCGCGACTCTCGACCTTGAGGCTGCGACACTGACCGTCGGCGACCGCACATGGTCGCTGAAGCCGCTCGGGGAGGTCATTCCCGTGGTGGATGCCGGCGGCGTGTTCAACTACGCCCGGCAAACCGGCATGCTCCCGGCCGCAAAAGCCTGACGCTGACGCCACTTCCCGGGACAACAATGACGCGGAAAAGCCTCATCGGCGGACTTTGCGCGGCTGCTTTCATCGCGGGCGGTGCTGTCTGGTTTTTTGCAGTCAGAATTCCGCCGGTTACCCCGGAGTTTCTGCAAGGCGAGTGGGTTCAAGACCCCGCATTCATTCAGCACGCTGGCGAAAACTTGGACGCGCAAAAGGCGGAAATCGACCACTGGGAGAACTACGAGTTCATTTTCAAAGACACGCGGCTGACCGGCTGGAGGAACGTTTTTGACGGCACGAAGGCGATGAATGGATGGGCGGATGGCCGCGGCGTTTCGTTCGACTCCGACTACACCCTCGCGCCCGGCGACAAGGCGACGCTGCTGCGTTTCACGGATCACGCAAAAGCGACCGCGGAAGCACGCGTAATGCGCGAGGGGCCGAACATCGCCGTAGCGATCGGCGACCGCCGCTTCCGTTTGACGAAGGGCACGGCCGTAAACCTCCGTGCGCGGAATCTGGTTCCGCCCCAGTAGCAGGTCGGATCAATTACCGGTCACACGGACGCGGATGTAGCGCTTCGTCGCTCCGGAAATTGGACGGTTGTCGTAACCCGTCCATTGCTGGATGACACCGTTGTCGGATTGCATATTCACGACAATCGTATCGCTGGTCCACGGACCGGCAAGGTCGTCGGCGACTTCTACCGCGAAGGTCACATTCGCATTCGATGAGCGCGTGAAGTTAATCGCGAACAGGCCGCCGGAATTGAATGCCGTCAGCAACGACGGTGTTCCCGCGAGCGGATTGCTGCCGAATGCGTACTCGAGCAGGTTCGAGAATTTATCGCCGTCGGCATCATTGAGCATTCCATTGATCGCCGGATTCGAGCCGATGACCCGGGTCGCCCACGATGCGTAATCCTCCTGCACCGTGACAGTGATCGTATCGAAAACGCTCGCCGTTCCGGTCGCCGTAAGCCGCAGCACATACACGCCGGGAAGCGAGAACGACGCCGTAGTTTCCAATGCCGCAGGTGCGGAGAATCCGACAGTTCCGGGCCCGCTGTCCTTTGTCCACGCGGTCGTCACTGATGCCGGATTCTGCGAACCGTAACTCAACACCGCGCTGAGATTCAGCACCGCAGGCATCGATACCGCAGTATCATCTCCAGCGACGACGCCAAAGATACCCTCCTGCCCGGGATTCGGAGCGGTGGCGCGCCAGCTCTCCTTCAGTTCCCACGAGGCGCGCGTTGCGGTCGAATTCACGATCTCAATCGAGGCTCCGGTGCCGTTGGCAGTGGGATACCAGGCGTTTGAGTAGGTGAAGTCCAGAATACCGAGCTGGTATCCGGCGATTTCGAGACGCACACGCTCGCCACCGTCGGCGAATTTACCGATGTATGCGCCGGCACTGTGATTGAATGCTTGGAAGCCGTAAGCCGCTTGGAACGCCGCCGGATTGCTCGTCAGCACAATGAAGGCTCCGGGCGCGAGCGTCGTGTTGTCCGGGAATGAGTAATCAATGCCATTCACAAATTTCACGCCGGTGAGGTTGAGGGTAAGGACCGAGCTGATGTTCTTCAATTCGACAAACTCCGGCCCGTTGGTGCCGCCGGTCGGGTCGTACATCACTTCCGTGATCCGAAGGTTGTCTAGGATCTCCTGCTGCTGCGAAAGCGGCGTGCTGTTGGAATAACCGGGCGTCGGCAGCGTGAAGAATGCGAGCGTGGTGGAGCCATCGGTCGCGCGACCTTCTGATTGGTCGGTGCGTTGCGGTCCAGAGACAACCTGATCCACGAGAACGCCGGATGCCGTGAGAAGCCGCATGGATTCGCGCAGCTTCGAGATTCCCCACGAGAGGTGATTCGGACCCGCACTTGCGTTTCCATCCGCGATGAATCGCACAAAACCGTTCGGACGGATGAACGAAAGCGGAGCAATCACATGGTCTGCTGCGACCTGGAGGTCAGCGCTCAAAAGCATTCCACCAAGGGCGACCGGGGCATTCGTCGGATTGTAGAGCTCGAGGAAATCATCGCTGATGATGAAATCGTTCGTTCCGCACCATTCGTTGATTTTTAGCGACGCATTCGAACCGGTCGCAGCACCGACGTTCGCAGCGAGCGGCGTCGGGACGTTCAGCTCCCAAGTGCGCGACACCCCGGTGCGACCGATCGAGGAATCCGGAATCTGGATTCCGAAGGAAACGGAATCAATCGGCACCGTCCCGACGACCGCGTTCGGCGGGTAAATCGCGAACGAATCGCCATCGCCATCGAGGCCAAAATTGATGTGGATTCCCGGGTTCGCATTGGGCGCATCACCCAGCAGGACAAGGTAGCCGCCCGCGGGAATAGTCGTTCCTGCGGGGAATACATATTTCCGCGGAAGGGCCGGATTATCGCTGACGCTAAAATTGGCGAGGTTCGCCGGGAGCGTGCCGTAATTGAAAAGCTCAATCATGTCGGGCCGTGTTGTGCCGACCGGATACGCGCTCACATTGCTGGCGAGAATCTCGTTAATCTGCACGGTCACCGCCGACGGATCCACTGTCCAAAACACCGTCGTCGGCGTCGTCTGCCAAACACCGGCGTCGTTCTTGCCGAGAATGGACACCGCGTGAGGCCCAGCAGCCAGGCCGTTCAGCGAAATCGCCGATGCGATCGAAGTCTCCGCGCTGTATGCGCCGCCATCGACGGAGTATTTGTAGTGCGTGTAACCGTAGGCTGGGAAGCTTGCGAAGCCACCGTTTGGTCCGCCGAAAAGCGTCGCCGTGGCGAGAGGCGTAGGCGCAGCGGGTACGCCGCCCACAACAATGCCGCCTGGGATTGCCGCTCCGCGATCGACGACGCCGAGCGTGCCGCGCCCGATCGCTTGCGAACCGGAGAGGGGCGTGAATGCGGTCGCAACTTCCGCGGCAGTCGCAGTCGCAGGTGCCGCGATCGCCGTGAGGTTCAACAGCGGATCACCTACGGTATTGTCGGTGCCGGAACCGGCCCACGCCAGCGGCAGCACATTGTTATCAAGACTCAGCATTGTGAGCGACGAATTGTAGTTTCGGGTCAGCGCTGCAGCATCCCAGATGATGTTTGCCTCGGCGATCGCACCGGCACCCGGAGTCTCGGCAGCATTCGCGAAATTGAAAACACCCGAGGCCGTATCTGTTCCACCGGCATTCGTAATCCGGACGATGGTATTCTGAATCGCGGCAAACGAATTACCCTGCCGCATGGTCACGGCGTGATCGCAGTCGTAAATGCGGTTCCGGATGATGGTCACGTTGCTCTTCAGCGCGCCGCTGGAACCGCCTGAAACTGCACTGGAGGTGGCGGTAGCGCTGTTTCGATGCGCATGCATGAATGTGTTTCCTTCGATCCATCCGTCGCAGCCATTGAGCTGAATCAGGTCCGCCTGCGAACCGTTGAACACGTTTCCGAGCACCTGGAGAATCGGCCCGGGACGCTTGAGATTTGCAAACGTCACCGCGGCATTTGCTCCGAGGGTCCTGCCAAATACACAATCGCGAATGACCGCCTCTCCGCCGACTGTTCCACCTGCACCGGAAACCGGCTGGAAAGCCGCGGTCGAGTCCGGGAAGACGGTATTGCTCACGACAAACGAGCTGTCCGAGAACGAAAGATACGGAACACCAGCGTTTCGGAAAGTCACGCGGTCCACGACTACGCGCGACCCAGTCTGCGCAATAATCGCCGTGGAGGCGTTATGATTGAAGATTACGTTCGAGAATCGGGATTCCTCGGCAGCTTCGTCCAAAAAGATTCCGTTCCACGAGCCAGCCGAACCCGGCGTGCGCAAAATGGTAATCGGCTGATCGATGGTGCCCTCCGCGAGCACTCGTCCCGAACCGAGGATATTTATGCCCGCACCGGAGTCCATGTAGACCGTCGTGCCCGGCTGGATATTCAGTGTCTCATCATCCACCGAAATTGCAGCCGTGATGCGATACGGTCCGCCAGCCGCGGTCCAGACGGTGTTTCCTGAAATGGAAGCCACCGTTTGCACGGTGGCATCATCGTAGATAATCTCGAAGGTCTGCGTTGCAACAATCACGTCATCCTTTCCGAGCGCGCGGACGACTACGTGATTCAAGCCAGGAAGCAATGTCACAGCGGTGCCAACCGTCCATGTACCACTGCCGGATCCGCCACTGATGTAGTTATTCAGTGCAACCGGAACTCCATTCACAGTGACCTTGCGCGTCGTTACCGGGTCCACCGTTCCAGAGAGCCCGGTATTGGTGGCCGTAGTGGTCGTCGGATATCCGTTGGTCACGGGAAGTGTGGTAGCTGCCGAAAATGTTCCGTTGATAAGACCCAGCAAATACGTGCGTCGTGTCGCGTTAAAGGTTTTCATCGCCGTGCGGGTCGCGACCGGCAGTGCGTTCCCGGCACCGGGGCTCACCCAGTCGGTGAGTTGGGCATCAATCATCGCGTCAAAGTTAGCAGGAAGAAACACTGTGTTCAGCAACTCGCGGATCTGCGCCTTGAAGCGCTGATTGACGACCGGATCGCTGAAAAAGTTTGTGAACGCAGCCAGCGTCTCTCCGTTGTTCAAATGCCCTGAAGGCCCGGCGTTTGTGAGCATCTGATACAGACCATCGGCACCAGCATTCGTTGCGGTATCGCCTCCGCCTAAAATCGTGTCGTAATCATGCATGAGCAGCTTCACCCGAGGATCGCTGACGCCGAAATAGAGCGAATAGTCATCTCCCGAGCCATTGCTGAGGTTCGTCTCTGCATCATCGACAATCGTCGCAAAAGCGAGGGCGCGGCACCACTGATCCACGTCCATCATAGTCTCCATATCGGCAATCGTGTAACCGCCTGCCTTGTTGAGCATCTGGTGGAATGCGTGGAGGTCCGTCCAGTTATTCGCACCGGTATTCGATTCCTTCGTCCAACCATCCGCAAGGTACTGGGTCACGTTCGGGCCGCCGGTGCCATCGGAGCGAAGCGTGAAGTTCTGATGCGGGCGGACTTTCTTGTAGATGTTGCCGGAAGGATCCGTGGAGAAGTTCTCGTCGACATACGTCTGCTCGCTGTTCGGCTGCATGTGGACGTACATGCCGTAGCTGTACTTGGCGGCGCTGGACGTGCTTCCCGCGTAGTTCGTCTTGTTCAAGCGCACCTGAACCGGCGTCGCACCTTCGTGCGGCAGGTTCGCCATCTTCATCAACTGCGCGCCGATATACTGATTGTAAGCGTAAGCAATGTTGAGGTTGGCATTTCGCTGGCCGTTGAAATCATCATCACCCGGCCATTCCAGCTTCCAGTTTCTCGGAACGTTGCTGCGGCTTCCG
>SXWH01000014.1 GCA_005791535.1 Verrucomicrobiaceae bacterium
GCGGCCAGAACAACGTCCAGGGCTCCGCACACATGGGCTGCGAGCCGGGCAATCTCACAGGCTTCGTTCCAATCGAGCAGGGACGCGACGTTTTCGAACTCGCATGGAATGCGCAGCTTCCGCGGGCACGGGGACTAAATCTAATGCAAATGGTGGACGCCGCAGCCGACCATCAACTCAAGGCCATGTGGGCCATCGGCTACGATGTTGCATTTACGAATCCGAATGCCGCCGCCACGCAGAAGGCGCTCGCCAACGTAGAACTGATGATCGTGCAGGACCTCTTCCTCAACGAACTGGCTCGCGACCATGGCCACGTCTTCCTCCCGGCGTGTTCGTCATTTGAGAAAGACGGCACCTTTATGAACTCTGAACGCCGTGTGCAGCGCGTGCGTCGAGCCGTCGCGCCCGTCGGGAACTCCCGCGCAGATTGGGAAATCGTTCGCGACGTCGCGGTGGCAATGGGGCACGGCGCGCAGTTTCCCTTCCGCTCCGCAGCGGAGATTTGGGAGGAAATCCGCAGGGTCTGGCCGGGGGGCACGGGCATCACATACGAGCGCATCGAGAATCACGGAATCCAGTGGCCCTGCCCCGACACGAATCATCCCGGCACTGCGATCCTCCACCGCGAAACATTCCCGGGTGGCCCGACCGCGCCGCTCAAGTGCATCGAGTTCCAGCCTACCAACGAGCGGTCGGATTCTGAATACCCGTTTCTCCTCACCACCGGCCGCACGCTTTACCAGTTCAATGCCGGCACCATGACGAACCGCACCCCCAACGCCATACTCCGCGAAAGCGACACCGTGGACATGGCTCCCGAGGACCTCGCGAGACTCGGGCTGGCGGATGGTGCGTTCGTCCGCCTTCACAGCCGACACGGCTCCGCGATTCTCGCCGTACGGGCCGATACACGCCTTCAGCCCGGCGAATTATTCGCGACATTCCACGCCGTGGAAGTAGGCCTCAATCAACTCACCAGCCCCCATCGCGACACCCACGTGCAAACGCCGGAGTACAAGGTCGTGGCTGTCAGAATAGAACCAATTTCCAACACCTGATTCATACCGGAGATATACGGTTCCGATTGCTATTCACCGATGGAGATCGCCGAGCATGTCGAGAATGTAGGCGTCACCAATGCGAATCTTCCGCTTGCGCTCATGATCGCGCTTGGTGTGATGGCCCGCCAATTCATCGGAGTTGGCGCGATCTACTCCACAATCATAGCAAGCGATACGACGCTGCCAATTGCAGTATCCGGCATTCTGAGCGGCCTTACATTTTCGCTTGGACTCATCCTCGTCGTACTCGCGGGCGCTGAGTTGTTCACGGGGAACAATCTGCTTGTGATAGCGTGGGTGGCTGGTGGGATTCCACGGCCGATGTTCACACGGAATCTTTGCATCGTATTCCTCGCCAATCTCGTCGGCGCGGCTGGCCTTACAATCCCCGTGAAGTTATCCGGCATCTGGAAAAAGGGGCGGCAGAGCAGTCGGAACGACGGCGGTTTTCATTGCAGCAGCCAAATGCTCCATACAGTTCGGCGAGGCATTCATCTGAGGGCATTCTCTGCAACGTGCTTTTTTGCCTCGCAGTGTCGAGAGCCCTCGCAGGCCGCAACGTCGCGGACCGCGTCGTCGCCATTCTCTTTCCCGTCTCCGCATTTGTCGCAGCAGGGCGCGAACACAGTGTAGCGAACATGTATTTTGTCCCGCTTGGTATCTTCTTGCAGATCGAATCCGGAGCGGATTTCGCCGCAGGAGTCAGCGTCGCTTCCTCGGCAGGGTTTTCGCGGAATCTGATACCTGTTACGTCAGGAAACCTCGCCGGCGGCGCAGGGCTCGTGGGTCCGGTTTATTACATAAACTATGGCAGACGCACGAACGCTCCTCCGTCGGGCAATTTGTCCTCCACGCATCTTGAAACGACTGAAACAATCCGTGCGATGAACGATGTGCGCTGTGACTTTTCACAAGTGTCGGCCCCGGGTCATGAGTTCCGAAAAAATCACCTCTCCGCGTTCACGAACACGACGGCGGAAACCACCGGGCCACCTCTCTATCCGGCCGCTGAGTATGATTTGATGAATCCGGCATAATGTCGGCACCGTATTCAAACCGAGTTTTATGCTCGTCCGAAAAGGACAAGCGCAACCCCAAGACTTCACCAATCATGTTCACTCTCTTCTCATTCCTACTGTCCGGTTTCGTCGTGACTGTTTTCGAACTCGCGAACGCGCAGACTGGCTATCAAGACAGCGCCGGATTCCATCCGGTTCGTAGGAAATGACCGGCCTGCGAGCAGAATCCGACTCCGGAGAATGACGCGCCTCACTCTCCCTCCGCGCCGGTCGTCAGGTCGTTGGTTACGACGTAATGAACGATCTGCGCGTTATTCTTGAGTCCCATTTTCTCCAGGATGCGAGTCCGGTAGGTCGAAATGGTTTTCGCACTCAGCGAAAAACGGTCGCCTATTTCCTTCACAGTCTTACCCGAACCAATAAGGCAGAGCACCTGATACTCACGATCCGAAAGGTCCTCGTGAGCCATCCTTCTTTTCCCGACCATCATTTCCCGGGCCATCAATTCCGCGACCGCTGGTGTGATATACCGCTGCCCGCGAAGCGCCGCCTCGACAGCCTGGATTAGTTCGATTCCGGCGCTGTCCTTCACGATGTAGGCGAAAGCTCCCAGCTTTAACGCTCGAACCGCGAATTGAGACGCCGAGTGCATACTGAGAATGATGACCGGCAATTTCGCTTCCGAACGATGCACCTCTTTCATCGTATCGAGACCTCCGCGCCCCGGCATCACGATATCGAGCAGGAGAACATCCCATTTCTCTTTCCAGACCAATTCAAGAGCCTCGTTTCCGTTGGATGCTTCGCCAAACCGGGCATCGGGGAAGCGCTCGACTACCATCTGCTTGAGACCCTGTCTTACGACGTAGTGGTCGTCGGCGATCAAAATGCGCGGCGGATGCTTCATCATCGTTCGATACTAAGTATTTCCACGGGAGATACTAGACGGTGCGTTAATCGTGTCGAGCGACGACACACTCGCTGATGGCGTGTGGAAAGCCACCGAACCCGAACTCGCGAAAAATTTGCGCAGTAACCGACCGAAGTTCATTCACGTTCACAATACCCGTTTAGGTGGATGGGCACCCGATACTTCCGGACCTCGTTCGCGAAAAATCGGGATTTTCAAAATCACCGTGGTTCCGGAACGCGGCGAACCGAGAATCTCCATCGTTCCGCCAATAGCGAGCGCGCGCTCGTGCATACCGAGGAGACCGAAGTTCCGCGATCGCGTTAATTTGTCCTGTGTTATACCGCATCCGTTGTCCTGCACTTTCATCGTGAATGCAACCTCGTCCTCGCCAAGTTGCACCTTGACGCGGGACGCATTCGCATGGCGCGCGACATTGGTAAGGATTTCCTGAAAAATGCGGAATACTGCGGTCGCCTCATGCTGCCGGAGAGTGGTGATAGGAGTCGCGTGAAACTCGTAGCGAATTGCGATGCGTTTCGAAAAATCCTGCAGATGGAATTCGACCGCCTCCTTCAGTCCTGATTCGTCAAGCAGCGGGGGCCGCAACGTGGAAAGAATGCGACGCACGGTCCGCAACGTCCAGTGAATCATCTGCTCCATAGCACCGATTTTTTCAAACAGCGGAGCGCGCACGTCCTCAGCCACGGTTGTGTTTAAACGCCCCCCGAGCCAAGCGAGGTCCAGTTTCAGAAGCGTCAGCGCCTGCCCTAGTTCATCGTGAATCTCACGAGCCACGCTCATCCGCTCCTCCTCTCGGACCTGCTGATTTCTGGCTGCGAGTTCGCGCAGTTGCGATTCACTATTACGCAACGCCTCCTCGGTCTTCTTGCGCGCCGTTATGTCAATCACGCTGCCTTCGATGTAGAGTGGTTCACCCTGTGCACTGCGCACAGTACGGGCAAATGCCGCACACCAAATCGTAGTCCCATCGGCGCGATAGAGTTCGGCTTCGAATCCATCGACAAACCCGTGAGTCAGCAAAGCGTTGATAAGCTCGGTGCGACGCGCCGGATTCACGTACAGCTGCGTGCCGATGTCTTTCAACGCCGTGATCAGTTCCGCCGGAGTCGTGAATCCGTACATCCGGGCAAGTGCCGAGTTCACTTCGAGATACCGGCCTTCCAGCGTGGACCGGAAGATTCCCTCGACGGCGTATTCAAAAACATCGCGATACCCGGATACGATGGGTCCTTCCGTAGAGGCCTGCGCGGTTTCCGATATCGCCAGCAAAATATGCCGGCCGAACTGCCCGGGCATCCTCCATAGCTTCCAATGAACAGCGATACGCCGCCCATCTTTTCGAGGAAAACGCGCATCTCCTTCCGCGAAGCCCGTCGTGCCCGCAACGAGGCTCTTGAAAGCAAGCGCAACCGGGCCGGGAGGTCTCGCCTCACCACCAGTCGAATCACCGTCCATCGGTAGCGAGAGTTCGGCGAGCTCACTTTCATCGTAACCGAGCAAGTGCGCAGCCTCGCGGTTCGCCCACACGACGCCCCCGCTTTCCCCCAACAGCATTAGACCTTCTTCCGAACGCATAAATTGAAACTTAGCAGCGAAAACGACGCCCTCCGCCGAGTACTATCGGTCGAGAGCAAGCCCCCCCATGCAATCACCGAATTTTCCGCGGCCCTGCGTGTGCCATGACCTCAAAACTAAAGAAAATCCGCCAGCACCTTCTGTTTCTGATAATCAAGCTGTGTTCCACAGCATACGATGCTGTGAAACACAGGGAAAATTCTCCAGTTATTCCACGCTCAATCGTGGAAACCTTGCAAAATAGTGCCGGGGAATTGTAAACGAAACGAAATGTTATCGGATTTCTGCCGGATTCCTGCTAGTCGCATCCCAGCAGTTTGTCGCGAATCATTTTGCGGCAGGGAAATTATCCATGATTGAAACCGAATCTGATCCAGTCGGCTGGTACTGTCTGAAGAGCCAGCCGAAGCACGAGCACATCGCAGCCGCCCATTTGAGAAAGATGGCGGGTATCGAGGTGTTTTCTCCCCGTTTGAGGTTTCAGCGCCCCACGAGCCGCGGTGCCCGCTGGTTTGTCGAGTCCATGTTCCCCGGATACCTGTTTGCGCGTTTCCATTTCACCGAACGATACCGGGAAGTACGTAGCGCGATGGGAATCAGCCGGATCCTCCAGTTCGGAAACCAATTCGCAAGAATAAGCCCATCGGTGATCGATGCGCTGCGCGACCGTACCAACGAGGAACAAATTGCGGTAGTGGAAAGCACCATCAAAGAAGGCGACCGGGTGACGATCGTCCAAGGCGCGCTGCGTGGCCTCGAAGCCGTCGTAACGCAGTTCCTCTCCGGCAAGGAACGGGTGCGTCTTCCTCTCGATTTTCTCGGGCGGGAAATCCACGCGGACGTGCGGATGCCGGCCGTCCTGCCGATACGGCGGCACCCGCTTGCACAGTAATCGCACTCTCAAACGCGCTGCGGCACGCAATCATTCGGCCATCTATTTGGCGAGCAGTGCGAGGGTTTTCTTGGCCTCGATTGCAATTGCCGCGTCCGGCGCGAGGGCAACACACCGTTCCAACGCTTGGATGGCCTCGGCTTTCGCCTTCTGCTGATGGTGCGCCATCCCCAGAAAGTAAAAAACCTCGGGGTCATCCTTCAATTTCGCGCTGCTCGTCTCCAACGCGCGAACAGCCGTCGGATAATCCGCCTGCCGGTACGCAATTTTCCCTAGGATCTTTGTCAACTCCACGTCATCGCCGAGAGCCTCTCGAGCCTTCATCGCATGGTCCAGCGCCTTTTTCTGATCGCCGGCCTGATCCGTGAGAATGCCCGCGAGTTGTTTGCGCGCGGGAGCAAATCTCGGAAATGCCGCGACAATTTTCTCGTACGTCTGCCGGGCTTCCTGAGTGTTCCCGCGCTGTTCCTTGATTAATCCCGACACGAATTCAGCGGCGAGAAAATTCGGCCTCTCCTTCAGCGCCTGCTGGACCATCGACTCGGCTTCGAGCCGCTTTTTGGGATCTTTCGACAGCGCGACCATCGATAGAAATGCTGCCGACTCTTTGAGCGCATCACCCGCCAGCGCGATTGAAGCATCCGGCGTCGCAGGTCCGGCGGTCGCGCGAGTCATGATCTCCTCGGCCTCGCTCACGCGTCCGACCGCGTATGTCGAAAGCGCCAATTGAAAAAGCCCCTCCTTGTTTCCCGGCTGCTTTCGGGAGCTTTCCTGAAGCAGGTCCGAAGCCCACTGATGATCCCCGCTCCCGGCAGCCAGGCGGCCGAGCAGGAACGCGATCTCCGGATCCTCCGGAGAAAGCTTTCGGGCCTCCTTCGCCAGCACCATCGCCTTGGCAGCGTCTTTAAGTGGCCCGGAGTACAGTCGAACCAGCCCAACGATGGCCGGAAGACTCGCGGGATTCACGCTACGCGCATCCTCATAATACTTCCGCGCCATGTCGTGCGCGCCGCCCCGTTCGGATATCATTCCAAGCCTCAGCATCAATGGAAGATCGTCCGGCTGTTCGACGAGCGCACTCTTGAGATTGTTGACCGTGGCCTCATCGGAGACATCAGCGGGCAGTTCGAGAATCGCGACCCGCTTCTCGGCCTTGGCGCGCTCCGGAAAATCCCCTTTCACCAGGAGCGCATTCTTCAACGCTTTGCGCGCGGACTCCTCCTCGCCGCTCATGTAGTAAGCCATCGCAAGGTGGTATTGCACCGTCACGTTGTCGGGCAGTTTCACCGCACTTTCCTTCAACAGCGCAAGCGCGCGGGGATATTCGCGCCTCAGATAATGAATCCAGCCCACAGTGTCGGCTATTGCAGGCTCCTGCGGAACCAAAGCGAATGCTTTCGAAGCGAGTTCCATCGCTTCATTGAGGCGGTCCGGTTGGTCGGACAGAAGAATCGACAGATTGTTCAGTGCGGGAACGAAATCCGGGGCAAACTTCAAAATCTCCGAGTACGCTCCGATCGATTTCCCCTTCTCACCCTGAATCTCGAAAATCAGCGCCCGCTGCATGAGCGCCTGAACATTCTTTGCATTCTTCTGAAGTGCCGCATCGAGGTTTGCGAGGGCCTCGGGCAGTCGTTTCTCGGCGACATAGATATTTGTGAGGAGATCATACGATGCGCTCGCATTCGGCTGAAACTCGATCGCCTGCTTCAATGCAGCCTCAGCCTCCTTCGATTTACCCTGCGCGATATGAATGCGGGCTTCGAGATACTTTGCGCCACCGGACTTTGGATTTGCCGCAAGCAGCGCGTTCACCCGCTCCATGCCGGCGTCAAATTTCTTGTCCAGAATATCGAGTTCCACCAACTGATTGATGAGGACCACATCATTCGGCGAAAGAACGGCGGCCCGCTCGAATGCTTTTCTCGCGTCCGCGTTTCCGTTCGGCTGCCGGCGGTGCGTCATACCCATCAGGAAAGGCACATCGGGAGCCTTCGGAAACTTCTGCTCCATCATCCGGTAAACCGACAGTGCATCATCCAATCGCCCGTTGGCTGCGAGCGTCCCGCCGAGCAGCAGTTGGGCGCGATGCAATTCCGGAAACCTTTTCACGATCGATTCCAGCAGCGGAAGCGCCTTGTCGGACTCGCCCTTTCCAATCAGCAGTTCCGCCTGCAAAAGCTGGGCCTGCACGTATTGCGGACTCAGTTTCAAGGTTTCCTGCACACTTTCAGTCGCCTTCTCCAACTCCCGGTTCTTCAAGTAAGCGAGCGACAGTTCGAACCACGCTTCCGCCGATTTTTCAAACGACCGCCGGAATTCCTCCGCCACCTTCACCGCCTCGGCCGGCGTTCCCTGCTGACGCACCAGACCTACCTTGAGCAACCGCGCCTGATAGTTTCCCGAATCGGATGCGAGAACCTGATCCACAATTTTTGCGCACTCAGGCAATCGTCCATCTTCGTACTCAAGTTTCGCCATCGTGACCAATACCGGCGAGGAATCGGGCACCTTCTTCAGGAACTGCTCAAGGATCTCCCTGCCCTCCTTACGCTGTCCCTGCCTTAAGACAAACTCCGCATAGCGCAGATTCACCATGGGATCCAAAGGCGCGAAGCCAGCCGCTGTCTTCATGGCAAGGACAGCGTTCTTGAAATCCTTCTGAACGACGTAATAAACCGCCCACGACAAGTGCACCTTGCTGGATTTTGGATCAATTTCCTCGGCCTTTTTCAGCCCCGCCTCAGCCGCCGGAAAATCCCCTTCCCTGAGCGACAGGCCGGCCATCGCGAGGTTCCATGCGGCTCTGACAGAAGCCCCGGGCTTGATTTTCTCCAGCCGTTTCCGCGCATCTGCAATTTCATCGGGTGTGGCTGAAGTATCCGAGAGCAGAATGATCGCGTCATCGTTTCCGGGTGTTTGCTCTACTGCATAAACGACCTCTTTGCGTGCCTCCTCGATTTTGCCAGCACCGACGAAAATCTGCGCGATTTTGATCCGCGTCGCGATATCATTTTTGTCCAGTTCGCGAACCGCCATCATGTACGGAAGCGCCTGTTGAATCTTTCCTCGATCAAAGTATATTACCGCCAGCCGCTTGATTGCGTCAACATTCCCGCGATCTTGTTTCAGAACATTCAAGTACTCGATTTCCGCCTTCGCGAAATCCTTGGCGGCGAAATAGGAATCGGCGCGCTTCTTATGGTCCTCGGCTTTCGATTTCTTCGAGCAGCCGGTGAAACAAGTCAGGCCTGCTGTAAGAACGAGCATTAACGCAAGTGTACGAATAGATACGGGGTAGGACATAGATTGGATTGATTGTTAAGTTTGGGTAAGGCTTCTAATGAACGTCGGCTTTGCTCAGTGCGCGAGAAGAAACCGACCTCCGACTCCCCTGTTAAAAGGAGAAGCCGGCCAGAGGTTTACCCCGGCCGGCTTAAACGATGTTTCGCCTTCGAAAGGCGCTGGCGTCCGTTAGGCCACGGCTCCGTCAGCAAGTCTCCGGCGGAGGAACGGAATACCCCCAAGCGCCAACCCGAGAAGAGCAGCCGTAGCCCCACCATCCGGAACGCTTGCAGCGCTTCCAGAAAACGCAAACCTAGCTTTGGGGCCGCCGTTCGTGTTATTGATAGTGAACGCCCACGATCCGTCTGTATCTTCAAAACCAGCGTGCTTCACCACGCCACTGCCAACGATGTAAAGGAGTGTCGAATTTTGAGTTACAACGGTGGAAGAATACAGGTCAAAAACGAAACCATCCACTGTCCAAAGAGCCAACTGCGCTCCGGGCGCTGGCAGAAATGTCCACGGTTTGGCAAAAGCGACTGGATCAAGAGCAACAACGCCGTTTAACGCGAAATCGCCAGTTGCATCTTGCACACTCGTATTGAACCAATCCGTCACGGATGTCGCAGTCGCGAGATTGGTAACATTGAGTTGGGCGGAACCTGCCAAGTCGATGGTTCCAGTGATTTTCGCCGCCTGCGCGTCGCAATTGAGAAATCCGAATCCCAGAATGCCGAGAACCGCGACTGGGCCGATTGTTTTGGTAATGATGTTCATTTATCTATTTTGTTGTTGGTTATTGAAACCGCCCTACCCGGCTTCGGAAACCATTAAGCACCGCCCATGCCAACCTCGATTCTATTTCCCAACAAACTACTATTGAACGACTTACGAAATTTCAATTCTCACGATCAACTATCCTCCGTGCGGAGAGTCGTAAGCTTTACCGACATCCACTGAATTAATCCTTCGGTATCCCGAGCTTCTCCATCAGCTCGTAGAGCGTCGGCCGGCTGATGCCCAATTCAGCAGCTGCCGCCGTCATATTGCCGGTGTTTCGTTTCAATGCTTGCGTCACGTATTCGCGCTCCACGCTTTCCCTCGCCTCCTTGAGGGTCGCCCGCGGAACGGCTTCGGCTGCGCTTTCGAGTTCCATATCCGCGACAGTGATCCGCTTGCCAGCGGCCATGATGACAGCGCGCTGCACGCGGTTCTGCAATTCCCGGATATTTCCGGGCCATTGATGCCGATTGATGGCGTTCATGGTATCCGGGGCAAATCCCATCCCCTTCCTGCTGTTCTGCGAGGCAAACCGACCGAGGAACTCCTTCGCTAGCAGTTCCAAATCACTACCGCGGTCGCGGAGAGCCGGCAGCACAATGGAAACCACGGAAAGCCTGTAGAAAAGGTCTTCACGGAATTTCCCCTCCGCGATGAGTTGCTTCAAATCGGCGTTGGTCGCCGCTACAACCCGGGTGTCTATTTTGATTTCCTGACGCCCCCCAACACGCTGAAAGGTGCGCTCCTGCAGGAAGCGGAGTAGTTTCACCTGAATCGGCAGCGGCAGCTCGCCGATCTCATCGAGAAACAAAGTCCCGCCGACCGCGGAATCTACAAGGCCCTTTCGCTGCGAATGCGCCCCGGTAAATGCGCCCTTCTCGTGTCCGAACAATTCACTTTCCAGCAGGTTCTCCGGAATCGCATTACAATTGATCGCAACAAACGGCGCATTTTTACGCGGGCTCTGCCGGTGGATCGCCTGCGCAGCTAGTTCTTTGCCCGTGCCACTTTCACCAAGAATGAGCACCGGTGCCGTGGTCGGCCCGACTTTGCGCAGCAGACCAAACACCCCGCGCATTTCCGCACTCCCGCCGAGCATGCCTTCGAACGATTCAACGGCTCTGGCATTCTGCAATTCGGCATGCTCCCGCTCGAGTTCCGCCACATAATGACAGCGGCGGAGAATGAGCTTCAGTTCGTCGAGATCCACGGGCTTGCAGTGAAAATCGTAGGCGCCTGCAGCCACTGCAGCGACCGCATTCTTTTTGTCACCCTGCCCGGAAATGATGATGACCTTGGCATTCTTATCCTCCGCAAGAATCGCCGACAGCGCCGCCAATCCCTCGTCGGTGGAATTCGGATTTGGCGGCAGACCAAGATCGAGTGTCACGACCGCGGGACGATGATTGCGAAAGGCATCCATGGCCGATTCCCGGTCTTCAGCGAGGACAACTTCATACTCCGCAGCAAGCGCCCATTTCATCTGCGTTCGGATCTCGGTATCATCGTCAACAATGAGTAACTTAGGTTTCATGTGGCATTTGGTTGCAGAGGCAGAATCACGCGGAATGTGGTCCCCTTTCCGGATTCGCTTTCCACCTGGAGTTTTCCCCGGTGCGCCTCGACGATCATTTTGGCCTGAAACATCCCGATGCCAAGACCCTTTTTCTTCGTACTCTGGAATGGCCGGAAAAGCGAATCGCGAATAAATGCAGCGGTCATCCCGCAACCGTTGTCGGTGACAGTGCAGGTCACGGAGCCGTTGCCGCTTCCCGTCCGCACCACAATCAACCCGCCGGAACCGATGGCGTCCGCACTGTTTAGCACGAGATTGGTGATTACGCTCTTGATTTGTTCACGGTCCACGGACACGGGCGGCAACGGCTGCAAATCCATTTCAATCTCCGCGTTCCTTAGCCCTCCGAGACCGGAAATGGCTTCGCCGATCAATGCATTCAAATCGGACTGCGCCGGCTTGGAATCTAGATTGTTTCGCAATGCGCCGAGTCTCTCGATGAGATGATTGATACGGGCAACCGTCCCGGCCATCCCGCGGAGTGCGTCCTCGCGAAATTCCGGATCATTGAAATGCACGGGCAGGTTTTGCAGCATCAGCCCGAGGCTCGACGCGGCGTTCTTCAAGTCATGAACAAAGAACGCCGACATAGTCTGGAACGCCTCCATTTCCCTCCCGACCATCAAATCCTCCGTGAGCTTTAAGTTTGTGAGCGAGGCGGTGATCTGGTCGGCGATACACTTCAGAAGATCCATCTCCTCGATCGAATAGGGCAGGCCGTTCACACGGTCCGCCAGTATCGCGAATCCTATACAACGCTCACCGGAAAGAAACGGCACCCCGATGCGATGTCCGCCTGCCCGGAATTGAGCGAGACTCGCCTCCCGAAGGGCATTTGCCCAGTCATCTTTGATCGTTTCCAGATCGAAAGGTCCTCCGGTCTTCCGAAGCCCTGCGAGAATTCCAGCTGAGATCGCGAGTTCCTTCTCAATCGAGGAAACATCACGCTCGAGCAGAAGCGTGGATGCGCCGGAAACCAGACGATCTTTCGGTTCATCGACCAGCCAGATCGTGACGGAAAGCGCATTGAATGTTTCGGAAAGCAATTTCGCAGCAGCGGCGCATAAGGAGGACTGGTTTACAGCCTGGGATAATCGCAGTGTGAACAAACTCCACACCTTCCGGAAATCGTGCTCCGGGCGCTTCAAGTGGCGGCTCACAAAACGCTGCATGCCCTGCCGAAGCCGATCGGACAGCAGGAGCATCGCGAAAAGAACGACCCCGACCAGCACGAGGAGCGCCTTGTTTTGAAACCCCTCGAAGCCGCCGAAAAGCGCAATAGCCTGCGCTGCGATCCCGACGAGGAAAAGATATCCGCCCGCCAGCAGGATGGTCAGTGAGGTGCGCAGTACCGCATGCGACGGATATACATCAATATCGGGAACGCCGCTGCGCAGGTAGCCTGCGAGAATCAACGTACAGCCGATAATCAATGCTCCGGCCTCCACCACACCTAGACTGAGTCCATGCGCAGAGAAAAGCAGCATCTGGCTTTGAGTATAAATCCGGGCGCCGAAGATCACGGCGAGCCCGACAACCGGAAACTTGATCCGCCAGCGCATCGTGCCGACGGCCGAGCGAAATGTTCCCTCGATGTTCATCAACACCGCGACCGCGGTGGTCAGCAGGACAACGTGCAGAACCCTCGCTTCAGTGCTCATCCGAATCAACCACCCGCCATCCGCGCCACCTCCCCGCCCGACGCTCATTAGATCGCTACCGAAGACGCAAAGAATAATCACAGGCACGACGACGGCTGCGAAGAGCGGAATCCGCCAGCGGGCAAGAAACTCCCGGTAATTTCCGCGCGAGTATGAAAGACTGAAGGCGAGCCACACAGCAGGGGCGAGCGAATCCACAATCGTCAGGAAAAGAGCGAGCTTTGCGACTTCATCGGGATCCGTCGCACGAAACATAAATCCGCCAAGCATGCTTCCGACGGAAAACAGCGCCATCCCAAGCGCAAAACACCAGCGCGAGACATATCGCTTCGCGATACATAACGCAGCAAGCGCCAGTGCCGCGCTGCATATGGCGGCGACGGTTGACAATGCAGTATCCGAGATCATATCTCCGAACTCCCGAGAGAAGTATGCGACACGTAAACGCGCGCCCATCCCATCGAACACCCTGAACCCATGTGCATTCGGTATGCGATGTACCGCATGGGCGAGAAATCCCTCCGGCCTCGTTTACGAATTCCTCCGCCCTGGCGTCGCATTCGGGCCACCATGCGGTCCACAAACAACGCAGGTGCAACGGCACACCTGATGCTAGAATAACGAATATGAATTATAACTCCCTCAACTCCACCTACTGGTCGCTTGTTCGCACCGCTGCGTTGTTCGCGCTGCTGTGTGCGGGCGCTGTGGAGTCCGACGCGAGTTCCTCCATGAAACTGGAGTGGAACGCAAACACCGAGGCAGATATTCGAGGCTACAGGGTTCATGTGGGAACCAGCAGCGGCATTTACACTTCCACGGTGGATGCCGGCAATGCGACGAGCACGGTAATCTCCGATTTGGTCGCGGGTGAGACGTATTTTTTCATTGTTACAGCGTACGACATTGCTCTCCAGGAAAGCGGGCCGTCCGAGGAGATTTCCATCACCGTTCCGTTTCCATCGCTCGTGTTTGGCGGAACATTCACCGGGGCCGTAGTACCTTCCGATGCCGGAACGAACGCGTTCGCCGAACTGAGCATGACAAAAACCCGTCAATTCACCGGACGAATTCTGATCGGAAATCTCTCCACCGCGATCGCAGGAACGGTCAGCGCAACCGGAAGGGCGTCCCTGATTCCTGCCCTGCCGCTGCCGCAGGACTGGCGGTTCATATTTCAGCTGAACCCCGGCGGCACATCGATGACCGTGCGCCTCATCCGCGGCACGACAAACGTGGAGATATATCTCGAATCTACCGCCTACTCCACCGAATCCAAGACCCCTCACGCAGGCGCGTACACCGCCCGGCTCGGCCCGATGGCCGCAGACACCAGTTCCCTCAATCCGATTCCAGGCCGCGGCGGATTTGCGCGAATGGTCGTCACGCCCGCAGGTCGCACCAGAACCGCGGGCCGCCTTGTGGATGGCGCGGCGTTCTCCTGCGCAACATTCCTCGGCGGGAATGGAAAGATCCTTGTTCATTCCCCTCTTTATAACAATGCGAATGGCATCCTCGCAGGGTCGCTCTTTCTTCGCGAAACCGCCGCCATCAGCGACGGCGACGGAACCTTGCGGTGGCGGCGTCCGGCCCTTGCCGTCGCGGCATTATTCACGGACGGCTTCAACGGGACAGTACCCGTCGAGATATCACGTTTCCAAAAATACACTACGCTGCAGGCTGCCAGTGCCGGGAATACCGAGCCTGCCATGGCTCTACTCGAAAGCGGCGATCTGCCCGGCAAGGAGGGTATGATTTCACGCATGCTCGCATTTCCGAGAGGCAACTCGGTTTCGGTCCCAGGCGGTGGCGGCGAGAAACTCACAATTCAAATTCGCCCCTCCACTGGTTTGATCTCGGGGTCATTTACCCACCCTGCAGACGGCAAGACCCGTTCGCTTTCGGGTGTGGTGTTTCAAAAGCAGAATAACGGTTCAGGATTCTTTCGTGGGATCCGGAACCTCGGTCAGTTTGATCTGATCGGCCTCCCGGTTCCGTAATTGCTCTAGAACAGAGACTCCGGAACGACAATCATGTCGTAAGGGCGAAGATACACCGAACTCGTCGTCTTGCCGCGAAATGCGGGCGTGAGATCAAAGTACTGCGTGTATTGTTTCCCGTCTACCGTCCGAATCACGAGAACATTTCGCAGCGTTCCTTCGGGCGTGACACCACCCGCCTCCATAATCGCCTCGAGAAGTGTGAGCGGCCGGTCCAGCGCGACCTTCCCCGGACGGAGCACCTCGCCCGTAACGTTGACGGCCACCGTGCTGCTTTCAAGAGTGGCAACCACATCGGGAATTTTGAGTTGCGGCTTGTAAAGCGCCGTCAACTCATCCTGAAGCGCCTTCAATTTCTTTCCCGAAGCATCGACCTCGCCGATCAACGGAAGGCTCAATTTTCCATCGGGACGAATCTTTTGCACCTGATTCAATTCCGATGCCCCCGCAAAAACGAGTTTCACCACGTCTCCCGGCGCGAGGTTTCCGGGCGCAAAGCCGGTCGGCGGATTCGGTAACGTGCCGGCGGTTTGGCAACCGCAAAAGACGAGCGCCGCCAGAGCGCCCGCAATACGCGCGAATCCAATCACCGTCCGCAACACTGCGCGCGGCATTCCGGATCCCGCGGCGGGTTCCGCATCCCTCCCGCAATCGCTATCGTGGATATTCATGGTTTTCTGCATCGACTTACTCATGGGTAAAAGTGCCGGGTGGACTTCGCTGAATTTGCGCCCGATGGCGACCAATGATTTCCGAGAAACACCTAGGTTTCTAGGCTCGGCAACGACGCGCGAGGCATTTCGCTTCGAGGCGTACAGAGTCCGATCAATTCAATCAAGCGCGGGCGCGGGCGATTTCGCGCGCTCTCCCCGGCGCAACCACCACAGCAAAAGGAAAAGCGGTATCAACGAAATGCCGAAGAAGATCGGGCCGCCTCGGTGATGGATCGGGCTGTCTATCATGTGCGGGCCGTAATTGATGCAAAGCAAGCCGATGACAATAATCCGGAATCCATTCCGGATAAGTCCCAATGGAATAACGAAAGCCACCAGAAGAAACTTCCGCCACGACGATTTGAGGAAAAGGTGCGAAACCAGCAGGCTCGTAATCAACAACACGTAACTTGATCGAATCCCGCTGCATTCCTGCGCGACCTCAAGAACGATTCCGGGAAGGCGAAAGATTGTGCCATCGCGAAGAACCGGTGCCCGCGCTGCGGAAAAAAGAACATCAGCGACCTCGGTGGATCCAAGCCTCGACGCCGTCTCCAGAAAATGAACCACCGCATCCGGAAGCGGAATCGAAAAAACGAGAAATGCCATCGGGAATGCGGCCTTCCCCATCCAGTCAGCGTAACTGCGAAGAAGTTCCAACGTGAATCAATTACCGGCGCAGTCAATGGCATCCGCGACGTCGGCACCCTAAGCACGCTACCCTTCCGCATTCTGCCGGGAAAGCCGCCCGCAACGCCGCCTGCTTTTCGGCAGCGATGTCGTGCGAGCGGAGGTCGAGTTTTTCGGGTTGGTCGGATGAAGTCATGGCTGAGGCTTAGGCGGTGTCGGCTCCGCAGGTGCGGCAGGCGGATCGGGAAACAGTGCGAGGTAGGGACGAAAGCGGTAGCGACGGTTGCGTTTGAAACCCGTGGTTTCCTGAACTAGGGCGAGAGGCTCCGACTCAAACGACTCCATGAGCTGCGCGGCTTTGACGTAAGAGCAGCCGAGCTTTTCCGAGACGAACTTGATGTGGGTAATGGGATGGAGAAAAAGCAGGTCGAGCAGCCGCAGGGCGAGGACGGAATTGCCGATGTGCTCGCTGATCCGAGCACGGGAATTTTCCCGAAGTTCGAGGATTTTCCGGGCGGTCTCCGTAGCGTCGTTGCTGACTTCGGCGACGCCGCGCAGGAAGAACTTTACCCATTGCTCCCAGTGGCCACTGGTGCGGATCGCCATGAGACGGTCGTAGTATTCGGCGCGGTGCTGCTTGAGGTAATGGCTGAGGTAGAGGAGCGGCAGCCGCAGGATGCCACGCTGGCAGAGAAGGAAAGTGATGAGCAGGCGCCCGACGCGGCCATTGCCGTCGAGGAATGGGTGGATCGTCTCGAACTGCGCGTGGGCAAGAGCGCAGAAGATGAGCACGGGCATGGGCGCGGTGCTGTGGAGGAAAAGCTCGAACTGCCCCATGGCGTCGTTCATGTCCGCGACGGGCGGCGGAACGAACGTGGCCTGGGCGAGCGTGCATCCGCGAGGACCGATCCAGTTTTGAGATCGTCGGAATTCGCCCGGTTCGAGATGACCGCCGCGCACGCCGCGCATGAGCCGCTCGTGGATCTCTTTGAGGACGCGGAGGGAGAGCGGGAACTCGCGGATGCGATCCAACCCGTAGTTCATCGCCGCGACGTAGTTGACGACTTCTTCTACGTCCTTGGGATGATCGGCCTTCGGATCGGACTCGAACCCGAGGATGTCTTCAAGCGTGCTCTGGGTGTCCTCGATCTGCGAGCTGAGGACCGCCTCGTAGCGCACATACATGGCGACGAAGAAATCGGGATTCGGAAGTGTCGAAGCAACACCGTCGAGGCGACCAAGGCAGCGGTCCGCTTCCGAGAGAAGCGTGTCGAGTTCGTCGTCACGCTGAATCGCCGGGTCTGGCGGCAGCGAGGCCGGGATGAAGGCGCGAAAGCCACCCGGCTGGGCGATGAATCGCCCCGCTCGATGCGGAGGAATGGCTGGCGCTGAAGTGCTCACTTGGAATGAAATATGGACGGCTGGATTGCGCTTTTATTTTCAGAAA
>SXWH01000134.1 GCA_005791535.1 Verrucomicrobiaceae bacterium
ACACGACCGCCACGAATCAACACGATGCTATGTTCCTGAAGGTTATGCCCCTCACCTGGAATGTAGGCAATCACTTCGATTCCGTTTGTGAGACGGACTTTCGCGACCTTACGCAGAGCCGAGTTTGGCTTCTTGGGCGTACGGGTCATCACCTGAAGACACACACCACGGCGAAACGGGCAGTTCTTCAGAGCTGGTGATTTGCTCTTATAGTTGACCTTTGAGCGTCCTTTGCGGACGAGCTGGTTGATCGTTGGCATCGAAAAAATTCGGTTATCGGTTCACTCCTCTTGCGAAGGCTGCGTCCCATCGGACACAACCCCTGCGCTTGCTGCCATCCTCTGCTGCGGGCCTGACTGGCACACGATTCGGACAACTCTCCACAGCGGTTTGGAGTGAGCCACCTGCTGCGAAGGGGCGCGGAAACTAGGTGTTCTGGCCGCTTTGGCAATAACAATTTTCGTTTCCGTCAAAATATTTCCCACCCTCTCTGAATTCCGGCGACACCTCACCCGCTGTCCTCAGCGCGGCCGTCAATCTTGACTACCAACACCAGAACCGCGGATTCGCTTGTTGCCAGAGCGCGGAGAAAAAGGGACATGCTTTCTAGCGGTTGCTCCGATACGCGCAAGGCATTTCTTTAACTTTTTCACCCGAGAACACTATTTCCGCTGCAAAATTCTACACAGCTCGCGGTTGTCGCGCCCTTTGTGGGTGCGGGTTGGCGTCCATTCGGAGAGGAGTTGAAAATCGCTGCGAAAATATTCGTCCAGTTCCTCCGGCGGGCATCCAAAAGGCGGTCCGCTTTCGCCCGGCTCCATGTCTGGATTCACGTAGAATATCGCAAATAGGCGGTCGCCGGGTTTAAGGACCTCAGCCACCGCCGCGACATACGCTTCGCGCTTCGCCACGGGAATCGCACAGAAACACGTGTGCTCGAATACCCAGTCGAACGCCCCGCGCATCTGCCTCGGCAGGGCAAACAAATCCCCGACAACGTAGCGTTCGCCCCCCACTGCCGCGTGTTGTCTCGCACCTGCAACCGCAGACGGCGCGATATCGAGCCCAACGACCTCATCCGCCGTCGAGGCGATTGCCCGCACATCGTGACCATATCCGCATCCCGGAACGAGCACGTTCCCGTGGATCGGATGCTTTTTCAAGAATTCCACCAACTCCGGATGCGGTGCGCCTTTTTCCCACGGCATATCGCCCGTTTTGTAACGTTCTTCCCAATCGCTCATGGCTTCCTCCTCCAGATGCTGCCCTGTGCAACACTCCATTGAAATTTGCGCGCATGTTCGCGGATTAAAAACGGCAGCTCCTTCATCCCAACCAGCGTAAATGAGGGCTCCAGCGCCTCAGCGAGAGCCTCGGTCGTGCTCATTCCCTCATGACCACCCAGCCATTCGTCGCGCGCCGTGTAGTCGGTCAGCCAGGTGTACGGACTCGTCAGAATCAGCTGCCCGCCGGGTTTCATCAAACTCGGGAGCGCATCGAGAAATCGCCTCGGTGCCGGCAGGCGATCCACGAGATTCGCACCGAGCACGACATCGAATGCGCCGAGTCCATCGCGCAGATTGCACGCATCCCCCACTTCAAACCGAACGCGGTCCGGGCGCACGCCCGCAGGAATTCGCGCGTGCAACTTTGAACAGCGGTCGCCCTCATCCACCCGCAAATAGCCGAGGCTTCCGCCGCCCCTCAGCGCCTCGGCAGCCTCGATAAAACGCCGCGAAAAGTCGATTCCGACCACTTCGCTGCATGCACGCGACAATTCAAAGCTGGAACGCCCGACGGCGCAGCCCACATCCAGCGCTCTCGCGCCTTCGGGCAGATTGGAAGCGTCGAGGCATTCGGTTACACAGCGCACCGCGTAATCCAACCCCTCGCGCGGACCAATATCCCACGGCAACACTTCTTCGGGAGCGCCGTAGTGAAAGAGCAAATACTCATTCAACAACTTTTCTGTTTCATAAGGATTCATGGTTTACGGTATCGCGAAACAAAACGCCGCTGCCCACCAGAAAGGAGCCGCAATTTCGGAAATTGAGTTTGCCGCAGGCGTGTCAAAGTCCTAGCCCGTTCACATGCGCATCAAACGCGTAGTTATCCTCGGAGCAGGCAGCGCCGGATTGCTGGCAGCCGTGACGTTTGCCCGCCGAACCCCGCTAGAAATTGAAATCATCCGAAGTCCCGGAATCGGAATTATCGGCGTCGGCGAAGGCACGACGCACACGTTCCCCGGCTACCTTCTCAATGAGTTGCGATTTGATCCGCACAAACTTTTCAGCGAGGCGCAGCCGACTTGGAAGCTCGGCCTCCGCTTTCTTTGGGGACCGCGGAAGGAATTCTTTTACACATTCAGCCAGCAATTTGCAGCACGGGCGCGCGGCCTCACGCGGAACAACGGCTATTATTGCGATGAATCCATTGATGATCTGGACATCATGTCCGCCATGATGCGACGCGGTCGCGCATTCCTCCGTCGCGCCGACGGCGGGCCGGATTTTTCCACGCACGGCAGCACGGCATTTCATATCGAAAATGAGCGCCTCGTCGCCTATCTTGAATCGCTCGCACGCGGGCTTAAGGTCGGCATCCGCGACGGCACCGTAGCCCGCGTAAAGCGCGCGGCCGATGGCAGGATCGAATCACTGCAATTGGATGACGGCGCTTCCGTGAGCGGAGATTTTTTCATCGACGCCTCGGGCTTCCGCTCGGAACTGCTCGGTGCCGCGCTTGGCGAGCCGTTTGTCGATTTTTCAAACGCTCTGTTTTGCGACCGCGCGGTCATCGGCGGATGGGAACGCCGCGAAGAACCAATCCTTCCCTATACGACTTGCGAAACGATGGATGCCGGGTGGTGCTGGCAGATCGAGCACGAGCACTTCATCAACCGCGGCTACGTCTATTCCTCCGCATTTATCGCCGACGAATCCGCCCGCGCCGAGCTGCTGCGGAAAAACCCGCGGATCCCGCCGGAACGCACGCGCGTCGTGCGGTTCCGTTCCGGGCGTTATCGTCGCGGCTGGGTGGAAAACGTGATCGCAATCGGGAACTCGGCGGGATTTGTGGAACCGCTGGAGGCCACTGCGCTCGCGGCGATCATCAATCAGGCGCGCGCCGCAGCGCAGATGCTTTCAGACTCCGACTACGCGCCGCCGCCGGGATACCGCGAACTTTACAACCGCAACCACGCATTCGTGTGGGATGAGATCCGCGACTTCATTGCGCTGCACTATCGCGTCAACAGCCGTCTTGATACGGCATTCTGGCAACACTGCCGCGAATCGACGCCGCTCGGAATCGCGCAGGAGCTATTTGATTTCTGCGGCGATCACGGCCCGACTTCGATCCATTCACACGTCCTGCTGCCTCACACGTCCACATTCGGAATCGAAGGCTACCTCGCGATGCTCGTCGGCAATCGCGTCCCACACGCCACGCCACACAGCGCAGACACAGCGGAATTGGCAGCCCTCGCATCGCATCGCGCCGCAAACGCCGCACGCGCGGAGAACGCACTCACCGTCGCACAAACCATCGCCGCAATCCGCAGTCCAGCATGGCGGTGGTAAATCACAGCACGACCGTTAGCAGGCACGTTCGGATTCCGGCGGAATAACCTAGGACACAATCGCTTTCACCACATGTCCGTGCACGTCTGTGAGACGGAACTGGCGCCCTTGGTAGCGGAATGTGAAAGCCTCATGGTTGATTCCGCAAAGATGCATGATCGTCGCCTGCATGTCGTGCACGTGCACAGGGTCGCGAACGATGTTCCACGCAAAATCATCCGTCTCGCCGACAACCGTTCCTCCGCGCACACCTGCTCCCGCGAGGAACACGCTGTATGCGCGCCCGAAGTGGTCGCGCCCGTTTGGCTTGTCCGCAGGTCCCTGCCCGAATGGCGTTCGTCCAAATTCGTTCCCCCAGTAAACCAGCGTATCATCGAGCAAGCCGCGCTCTTTGAGATCCGTAATGAGTGCCGCAGCCGGGCCTTCGGTATCGCGGCACTGTTCCTCGAGCTGTGTATAGAGATTGCCGTGCTGGTCCCATCCCGCGTGCATCAGTTGAACAAAGCGCACACCGCGCTCCAGCAGCCGCCGCGCGATGAGGCAGTTGTTGGCAAACGTGCCCTTCACCAGCGCATCGCGACCATAGCGTTCGATTACACTTTTCGGCTCCTTTGAAAAATCGGTGAGGTCCGGCACGCTCGCCTGCATCCGGAATGCCATCTCGTATTGGGAAATCCGCGTGTCGATTTCCGGATCGCCGTAGTCGGCGAGATGTTCCTCATTCAAAGCACGGATGTCATCGAGCAGCGCGCGACGCGATGTGCGCGACGTGCCCGGCGGATTCTCGAGATACGGAACCGGGTCGCCCGTGTTGCGGAAACGGACGCCTTGAAAGCGGCTCGGAAGAAAGCCCGTGCCCCAGTAGTAGTCGTAGAAAAGCTGCCCGCATGTCTTGCCTTTGTCGGACGACGTCATCACGACAAAAGCCGGCAAATCCTGCGATTCGCATCCGAGTCCGTACGCGAGCCAGGCGCCCATGCTCGGGCGTCCGGGAACCTGCGAGCCGGTCATGAAAAGTGTCACGCCCGGCGCGTGATTTACCGCCTCCGTGTGCATCGAGCGGACCAGACAAATCTCGTCCGCGAGTTTGCCAAGATTCGGAAGCATGGAGCTGAGTTCCATGCCGGACTTTCCGTACTGCTGGAACGGCTTGATTGCACCAACCGCGGGCCACTTCGAAGCACCGGCGGTCATCGTCGAGAGACGCGTCGTTCCACGGACGCTCGCCGGAATGTCCTGCCCCTGCATCTTCGCGAGCATCGGCTTGTGGTCGAAAAGATCCACGTGCGAGCATCCCCCGCCCTGCCACAAGCACACGACGCGCTTCGCCTTCGGCGGAAAATGAGGGAGGCCCGGCAGAGTCTGCGCTCCGCTGGAGGGATTCGAGAGCATAGAAGCAAGCGCCGCCGCGCCGAGGCCCTGTGCGGTGCGACCGAAAAACTGCCGCCGTGTGACACGTTCGATATTGGTCTGGAATTCGTTTTTCATTCGCGTGTGAGTGCCTGATCGAGATTGAAGATTGCGAGGCAGACCGCGCTCATCGCGGCATGCTCGGCGACATTGAGTTTATCGGCGCGAGGCGCGGAGCCGATCGCCACCGCTGCAGCCGCGGACTTTTCATCCTGCTGATAAATGACGAGTTGCTTGTCATAAGCGCGCTTCAGAAGCGCGACCTGCTCCGGCTTTGGAGCGCGTCCCATCACACGTCGGAACGCCCAAGATGCGCGCGCCGAAGTATCGGGAGCGACCTCCATCGCACGTTGCGCAAGCACTCGTGCAGCCTCTGCCCACGTGGGATCATTCAGCGTCGTAAGCGCGTGAAGCGGCGTGGAAGTCGTGCCGCCCCGCACTTTGCAAACCTGACGCGCAGACGAATCGAACATGTTTACCGGCGAAATCGTGCGGCGCCAGAACGTGTAAATGCTGCGCCTGTAGAGGTCGCCATCCTTCGAAAGAGGATAGGTAAAATCGCGCTCCTTCGTGATTGCGAGCGGCTCCCACACGGAATCCGGCTGATACGGATACACAGGTTTTCCGCCCATTTTCAGATCCAGTAAGCCACTTGCAGACAGCGCGACGTCACGAAGCACGAGGGATGGCGCACGAAACCGCATTGCGCGAGTCATCAGCCGATTCTCCGGATCGCGCGCAAGATGATCCTTCGAGACGCGGCTGTCCTGCCGATAGGTCGAGCTATTGACGATCAGACGCACCATGTGCTTCTGGCTCCACCCGCGCTCGCGAAACTCAACCGAAAGCCAGTCGAGCAGCGCCATGTGCACCGGGAACTCGCTCTGCACGCCGAGATCCTCCACCGTTTTGACAATGCCGGTGCCGAAAAAGTACTGCCACATGCGGTTCATTTGCACGCGCGCCGTCAGCGGATGTTCCGGCTGGAATAGCCAGCGCGCAAATCCCAACCGGTTGCGGGGCGCATCGGCGGGCATCGCGGGAAGAAAAGCGGGCACAGCCATCGTCACTTCGTCCTTCGGTTTCAAATACTCGCCGCGATCGAGAATGTGCGTCTTTCTTGGCTTCGCGTCGCTCATCACCATCACGCGGGGCAACGCCTGACGGAAATCTGCGAGCGCCTTGTCGGCAGACTTCGTCGCGTCACGGGCCTTTGCCACAGCGGCAGGCGGGAGGTTCTTCGCCACGTAATCACGCAGCTTTTTCGCATCCTCCTTCGAACGCTCAGGTTTTTTCAAAATGGCAGCAATATCATCCGGAAGCGCGCGACCCGACGCCGGGCGCGATCCGCTCGTGGACGAAATCCGGAAGCGCCCGAAAGTATGCTGCTTGTGGACCGACTGGAACTCGAAGGTCATCTCCAGCTTCCCGTCTGCCGGCAAGGGAATCGGTGAAGCCGCTTCCACGATGAGCGTGTGCTGCTTGTTCACGTCAGCATGGAGATACGCCCACGCAGTTCTCGGGTCGTCATCGATCACTCCCTGCGGCGAAAAACCGGCCTGCGAGTGCGTGGCGGTCGCTGCCGTCAACTTCACTTCGCTTCCGCCGGACTTCACACGAAGCTTCGTCAGGACGGCGTTTCCGCTGTCGCCGCGGCCCGCACTCTTCTTCGGCAGGCGGCGGTCCGGAATGGTCTCGATTCGAAACCCGGTCACCGCCGCGCTGGCCGGAATCACAATCGTGTAGTCAGCCGTATCCGGACTCGGGCCGTCGGCATAAATCGACTGATCCTCCAGCACGCTCAAATTCGCGCCACCGGTCGCGTTCATCGCCACGGGTTTGAGCACCGTCCACTCCACTGGCTTGGCTTCGAGCATCTCTTTCTCCACAGCCTCGTATGCGGCGATGGTTTCCGGCGACTTCTCAAGAGCGCTCTCGGCCTTCTTCGCATCGGCGACCGCGGCTTCGAGCTGCTTCAGCTTTTGCTTTTGCTCGTCTGTTCCAACGACAATGGCCGGATCCGCAATTCGATACTGCCCGCCACCGGATGGCACGCCGCTCTCCGGGACGTTGTTGAACATCGCCATCATCGAGTAATAATCGCGTTGGGTCATCGGATCATACTTGTGATCATGGCACTGCGCGCACGCCATCGTGAGACCCAGCCAGTTCGTCGCGGTCGTATCCATGCGGTCGAAAAGGATGACGTTACGTTGTTCCTCGGGAATTGCCCCGCCTTCTCCATTCAGGAGGTGATTTCGATTAAATCCGGTCGCCACGAGTTGGTCCTCCGTCGGATTCGGAAGCAAATCACCCGCGAGTTGCTCGATGCTGAATTTGTCGAAAGGCATGTCCGCATTCAGCGCCTTCACCACCCAGTCGCGCCAGATGTACTGATGCGTATCGCCCTCCTGTTGGAAGCCATTGCTATCCGCATAACGCGCTGCATCGAGCCATGGCAGCGCCATTCGCTCCCCGTAATGCGGCGAAGCCAAAAGACGCTCGACGAGCTTCTCGTAAGCGTCCGGCGACTTGTCCGCTGCGAATGCGTCCACATCCTCCGGCTTGGGCGGAAGGCCGGTCAAATCCAGCGAGAGTCGGCGAATCAACGTTTCCCGATCCGCTTCGCGCGAAGGCTGCAGTCCCGCCGCTTCCAGCTTTTCCAAAACGAAACGGTCCACCGCATTCCGAACCCACTTTTCGTTCTTCACCGGCGGTTCAGGCGGACGGACAGGAGCTACGAATGCCCAGTGCGCGGAGTAGTTCGCGCCTTCATCGATCCATCGCTTCAAAAGCTCCTTCTGCGCTGGCGTCACGTGACGGTTCGCTTTGGGCGGCGGCATTACGTCGTCGCGATCATCAGTGAACAGGCGCTTGATCAATTCGCTGTCGGCGGACTTGCCCGGGACAAACGCCTTCAGCTTCAGCGCCTCGTCCCGCACATCGAGCCGCAAGTCCGCCTCGCGCTTGTTCGAATCCTGACCGTGACAATAAAAACAGTTCTCGGAAAGGATCGGCCGGATATCGCGATTAAAGTCCAGCGGCGCAGCGTGGGCTGCAGCGGAAGCGAACACAAAAATTGCAGGGCGAAAATTCACGCTTCAACAACCCGCAGAGGGCGCAAGTCGTTTGATACAATCAGACACCGCCGTCCGATCACAAATTCCGTTTCTGCTCCCTGCCAAGGCGCTTTTGAACATCCGCAGACAACTGAGCCCAGTTCGACTGAAGCCATTGCTGCGCCGCAGCATCGTTCACTTTGCGCCAGTGGCCGAAGAACTTCGCGGCAGCATCCCCGCGCATCTGCGGATCGGAAATCGCCAGCGCGAGCCGCATGGAGTCCGACTGGTTTGAGTCCGCATAAACCGCCGCGAGATTCATCCGTCCTTCGTCCGCGAGCGGCCCTGCAGGCTGCGTGGAAATCCATACCTCCATCGCCTGCGGATGCGTCGCCGCCCACGAACCCAAAGCACCTTTCGTCGCCTCGGTTTTCGCGTCTCCCGCAGGAAGCGTCGCGATCCAATCGAGCGCCTTTTGCGGTTCAATCGCGCCCCAGGTTGTGCCGAGATGGTCGATTACGCCGTCGCGCATTTCCGCGTCATCAATGCTTTCGCTCCACTTTACCGCCGCGTGAATATCGCTCGCCGCCCAGACTGTCGCGAGAGTTCCCGCGGCATTCGTCCGCGCTTCCCCGGCGGGCAGTTTTTTCACCCACTCGGCCGTCGCAGCGGGGTCGGCGGCGGCCCATGAATTCACAAGCGCCGAGCCCAGATTGATGGCCGCGGCTCCGGTCATCATCGGCGTAAAGTAGGCCGCTGCGTCGGCGGGATTCTGCCGTGCCCACTCACTCGCAACGAGCACCCGTGCCGTCTCCTTGTTGCCCGGATGCGAAAGCGTCTCGGCCCACGCGGCAGCCGACTTTGCATCGAGGCCGGTCCACGTTGTAACCAGAGCGTCGAGCATGCTTTGCGAAGTCGAACCCGTGGATACAAACCACGCGGCCGCGCTTTCGGGATCACGCCGCGCCCAACCCTGCACGAGAGACGTCGCAGCCTCTTCCTTCAATGGTCCCGAAAGATTCGCCTCAACCCACAACCACGCTTCCCGCGGATTCGAGCCGCCCCATTTCTCAACCGCTGCCACGAGCGCCTCGGATTGCTGGATGCCCGCGGGAAAATTTGCTTTTGCATACTCCATTGCCGCCTTCGGATCCTTCGCAGCCCATGCTGCAAACAGTGCCCGGAGAAATTCCAGACGGTCGCCCGCATCTGGAATCTTCGCGGCGATCGCGAGCGCCTTCCGCACATCCTCCGCCACCAGTCGCGCCGCGAGTGCGCGCAACGTTTCGCCGCGTTCGTCGCGATCGGGATTCGAAATCGCGCGGCTCAAAACACTCATCGGATCGCCTTGCGCTGACGCCAACCCTGCGCTTCCCGGGTTCTCGGAAGGCGGCACTGTTTTCGCAGCGGCCGGCGCGCTTGTTTCACCGGATCGCTGCGGGCGCATCCACTGCATGACGCCAAGCCCGATTACCACGCCTGCGAGGACGAGCAAAACGGACCGGAGATGTGCGGGCTGCGCCATGAGAATCACAATGCAGCGGGCGTCCGGTGGCCGCAAGCGCGGTGTCTTACAACCTTTTCACGCGCAACGTCGCCGCTCCTTCAAACCGCCGCTTGCCAAAGCGCGCGCGACCGTTAATTCTCCGCGCCCTCGTCGGAACCTCCGGCGGGATAACAGCACCAAACAAGCACTCGAATCCGGTCGTTCGAACCAGCGCCCATATTACCTGTGCGGCGCAGGGACTTCCGGAAACCGGGTGCGGGAACCAAGATTGAATTTTCCCAATGATCCGAGTCCAGCAACTGACCAAAAAATACGGCTCCTTCACCGCGGTGAAGGGCATCAGCTTCGAAGTCGAGAAGGGTGAAATCGTCGGTTTCCTTGGCCCGAACGGCGCGGGGAAATCCACGACGATGAAAATCCTCACCGGCTTTCTTCCTCCGACCACGGGACGTGCGAGCATCGCAGGATTCGATGTCTTTGACCAAAGCGTCGAGGCACGCCGCCGACTGGGCTACCTGCCGGAAAACACGCCGCTTTATACCGAGATGAAAGTCGGCGAGTACCTCCGCTATCGCGCCGCGCTCAAGGGAGTCCCCGGGTCCAAAGTCCGCGAGCGCGTGGGCGATGTGCTCGACCTTTGCCAAATCAGCGACCGGGAGAAACAACTCATCAGTTCCCTTTCCAAAGGCTACCGCCAGCGAGTGGGTCTCGCGGACGCGCTCGTCCATGATCCCGATTTGCTCATTCTCGACGAACCGACCATCGGACTCGACCCAAACCAAATTCGCACGGTCCGCGAGTTGATCAAGAACCTCGCCGAAAAGCGAACCGTGCTCATCTCGACGCACATCCTTCCGGAAGTAGAAATGATGTGCTCGCGCGTCGTCGTCATCCATCGCGGACAAATCCGCGCCACCGACACCGCCGAGAACCTGCGGAAGAATCACCGTGCAGTCGGTGAACTCGTTCTGGAGGCCAAGGCCGGTCCCGACGCCGTGGATGCGCTCAAGGCAATTCCCACGGTGAAAGATGTCACCGCAACCCCGGACGGCGATTGGACTACCTTTACGCTTCGTCTCGACGCCAACGCCGAACCCGGCGCGGAAATCATGCGTCTTGCGATGGAGCGCAAGTGGGAGGTCCGCGAAATCCACCAGAAACGCGCGACGCTTGAAGACGTCTTCGCCGAACTCACCACCTCCGAACACTAAGCCACTTTCCTGATTTTAAAGATGAGAACCTTCCTCGTTCAAATGATGCGCGAAGTCCGCAGCATCTTCAACACAGCGATCGCCTACGTCGTAATGGCAGGCCTGCTATTCCTTCTCGGCTTCACGTTTCAGACCGTAGTCTCGATTATCAACAAGTCGCCGTCCGATATCACAGTTCTGGAGGGCGCTTTTGGAAACAATTTGTTCTTTTTCATCTTCGCCATCACGACATCTCTCGTGACGATGCGAACCTACTCGGAGGAATTCCGTATGGGCACGATAGAAATGCTGACCACCGCTCCTGTCAAAGAATGGCAGATCGTTCTCGCGAAGTTCTTTGGAACTGTGATCTTTTACGCAATCACGCTCGCCCCGACTCTCGCATTCTTCACCATTTTCTCCGTCGTCAGCAATTCTCATCCGGCGGCCAAAGGTCCGGGGGCTTTCTACGGCGCGTATTTACTCCTATTCCTAATCGCGATGCTTTTTATCGCGATTGGAAACTTCGCCAGTTCTCTCGTGAAGGATCAGGTGAACGCGGCGGTGATAAGCATCACGTTCAAGATCATTTACCTGGTCGGACCAGTGATGCTCGGAATCCTGCTTACGGTAACAGACCCGCGAGCTCGGGCCGCTGAAGAGTTCATAAGTCCGGTGATGCACATGCGAGACTTTTCACAGGGGGTGATCGATACTCGCCGGATAGTCTGGTATCTATCGCTAACGGCGTTTTTCCTCATTCTCACCCACCACGTTTTCCACAGCCGGAAACTGAAATCGTAACCACAACTGCCGCCGACCATGGAAACACCGGACACAATTCCCGCCCAGCAAACCGAACCGAAGGATGCAGCGCCAAAGCTCCGCATTGGACGTTTGGAGGTGGGCATCAACATCGTCGTCCAACTCATCGTTATGCTCGCGATGCTGGTGATGATCAACTACGTCAGCAACAAATACTACAAGCGGTGGAATTGGGCCCGTAATCAGCAGGTCGAGCTCAGCGACATGACTCGCAGTCTGCTGGAGAATCTGCCCAAACCGATGCGAGCGATCGTATTTTTCTCAGATCCCGGCGAGGCCGAACAGGACGCCCGCACGATGCTGCGCGAGTATGAATTCGCCGCCGGCGGAAAGCTGACGGTCGAAGACGTAAATCCCGAACTCAATTTCGCCCGCGCCCGTGATTTGCAGGCAAAATACAAGTTCGGCGCGATCGAGAACGTCATCATTCTCGACTACGACGGACGCAGCAAATTCATCAACTCCGCGGAACTGGCGGAGATGGAACAGCGCGATCCGATGGCCGAAATGCAGGCGCGGATGCAGGGTCAATCGCTTCCTCCGCCCCGAATGATTTCCTTCAACGGCGAACAGGTTCTGACCAACGAAATTCTGGCCCTCACGGAACCCAAGCAGAACAAAATCTACCTGCTGAACGGCCACGGTGAGTACGACCTCGGCGGCAAGAAAACTGAGGGCCTGAAGCTCTATGCGCAGCGGCAGAATCTGCTGCTCGCAAACCTCACCCTTGCGGACGTGGATAGAATTCCGGATGACGCAAGTTCGGTGATGATTCTGGGGCCGAAGTTCGACTACACCGAGCGCGATCTGAAGGTCATTACGGAATATTGGGATCGCAAGGGACGCATTTTCATCACACTCGGCAAAACCGGAGGAAAGACGCCAAACCTGTTCTCGTGGCTCTCCGCACGTGGTGTGCGGCCGCAAGACGACTACGTGCTGCGCGTCGCAAATGCTGGCGGTGTCCAGGTGCTGCAATCCGGGGCGATTATCTCCGCCACTCCGTCGCCCGTGACCAGCACACTTGAGGGCGTCGCGCTTGAACTCATCGGCGCGACCCAGTCCTTCGAACTCGACCGAGCGAAGGAAACCACCGAGCAACTCAAACTGACGGGCATTCTCGTCTCACCGCAGGGATTCTGGGGTGATTCGGAATTCAATGAAGGAGACACCGAAGCACCGCTTTTTGATCCAAAGAAGGATCGGCAGGGACCGCTCCTGCTCGGCGTGCTTGTTGAGAAGGGCAGCTCCACAGACCCAAACGTGAAACTCGAAACATCGCGACTCGTCGTGGTCGGCAACAGCGATTTCCTCACCGACGACGGCCTGCGCGCCGCGCCGATGGCACTCGACCTCACTTCGAACAGCGTAAACTGGATGCTCAACCGCGACGTCCTCATCAAGATTCCGCCGAAGCAGAAGAATAAACTCACGCTTTCGCTTTCACTCGAGCAGCTCAATACCATCCGCCTTTGGACGATGATTTACATTCCGCTGATCGTGGCGCTCATCGGCTTGTATTACCTCTGCTCGCGGCACGGGAAGAATCTCTTCATCATCACTGCCTGGCTCGCCGGTGCATTCCTCGCGGGCGTGGCGGCCTGGTATATCCTTCTCTGGCGTCTCGGCATGGAGGAGGCGAAGAGCGTCCCGCGGAATCTGCTCATCGCGATCGGAATCGCGGTCGCTCTCACGGTGATTTCGATTGTGATCAATCGTCACGAAAACCAAAAGCGCGAGGCTTCAAAGAACTAGTCCATTTCCGCCATGAAATCATTCCGCAGCACCATCGTCCTCGTCATTCTCGGACTCGTCTTCTGGGGATATCTGAAATTCTACGATGACCGGTTCGCCGGCACGGATGGCGTCACAAAAACAACCGGCATCGACCGGCGGAAAGTGGATTCCTTCAGTATCCGCAACGGCGAGGGCGAACTGAAATTCACGCAAACCGACGGGGTCTGGATGATCGAGACTCCGGTGAAAGACCGTGCCGACGACGGCGCGGTGGCAACGCTATTCACGACGCTCGAAGGGCTCGACATGAACCTCCGAAAAGTCCCGGTGCCGAAGGGCAAGGACATCCGCGAGATTCAGCGCGAACTCGGTGTGGCCAAGGGCGAAGTGAGCATCAAACTCACCGGCGAGAAACCGCTCGAATTGCTCGTAGGCAAGGAAACCGCGGTGGATGGTCGCGTTTACGGCCGAATCGACGGCGCCGATACGATGTACGTCCTGCCAGCCGAAGTGCGGAAGCTTCTGATCAAAGGAGTCAAGGACTGGCGCGATCGCAAGCTCACGAGCATCGCAGCCGCAGAGGTGCAACGCGTCATCTTGAAAACCGCGAAGGGAGAAATCGAAGCCGAGAGAAAGGCCGGAAACTGGAACCTCATCCGGCCGTTAAAGGCGCGGGCAGACAATCAAAAGATGAACGACCTCATCGCGAACACGACCGCACCCAGCATCGAGGATTTCATCGCCGATTCGAAAGACCTCGCGACCTTTGGACTGATCGAGCCACGCGCCACGCTCGTGTTTCACACCGAAGGCGGGAAGGAACCGATCACAGTGCAGATTGGAGCACTCAAGGAAATGCCAGCGGAGGAGAAGAAGCCGGACGCGAAGGCCGAGGAAAAGAATGATGCAGCCAAGCCCGCACCAAAGCCGCCGGCGGTTGTTTACGCGAAAGTGAGCACGCGCGACGGAATCGTGACTGTTCCCACTGCAATCGAAAGCGTACTCTCCACCCAGCCGAATGATCTTCGGGACACCAGCCTGCTGCGCGTGCAACCGGACATCGTGGACCGCATCACCATTGAGAGCGGAACCTCGAAGCTCGTGCTCGGTCGCGACGGCGAGGAATGGAAGCGGAAGACTGCAGGAAAGCCGGACGAAGCCGTCAACTCCGGTGCCGCAAACAAGCTGCTCAACGACCTCACCAATGCAAAAGCAGTCCGCTTTGTCGAAGACGTCGCGAGCGACCTGAAAAAGTACGCGCTCGATCGTCCCGCATTCGCGCTCACGCTGAGCAGCTACTCCACGGAAGGCACGCCGGAGTCCGATCCCGGCGAGAAGCCGATCTCGAAGATCCTGCTCGGCAACATGGAAGGTGATTCCATTTTCGCAAAGCTCTCGGATGAACCGTTCATCGTAGCCGTGCCTGCGCGACTCGCCGAGGGACTCTCCGCCGACCCGTTGGTGTGGCAGGACTTGAAAATCTACGACTTGAATAAGAACGATATCGTCCGCCTCGAAATCGCACGCAAGGAACAGCCCTCTGTGACGATGGAACTCGACGCGCAGAAGGTTTGGAAGCTTTCGAAGGGCGATGGCGCCGTGAACCAGAGCGCCGTGCAGTCGCTCATCAATACGCTCCACTCGCTGCGCGCAGTCCGCTGGACTGGCGCGACGGACGCAGTCGTGCAGGGTTTGGATAAACCCTCCATCGTGGTCCAATTCACGCTCGCCGACAAAAAGACCGGGAAACTCTCCATAGGCAGCGCGAATGCCGACCTTCTCCGCCACGCCACCTGCCAGGGAAAAACGGGGACGTTTCTACTAAACCAACCCGATGTCAGCGCATTCGAGGCGGTGCTCATCGAAGGTCAGAAACCGGCCACGCCACCAACCCCCGAAAACGCCCCTGTGACCCCTTCGGTACCCGCCCAAAACATGCCTACGCCGGCTCCGGCTGCGCAACCGGTAGCAGCGCCCCCGAAGGTCCAGGAAGCGCCGACCAGTGAATTCAAACCCGCGCCGGAATCCGTGCCCGCCGCGCAATAAAGCGGTGCGACCTCACGCAGTGAGGACCGGAGCTATTCAGCGGGCATCGCAAACCCGCATTCCGGCTTTTCCTTACGGCTTGACTGCGCGGACACGCATGTAGCGAGGCGACGCTCCGATTGGCGAGGTATCACGGAAGCAGACCTCTTCGACGCCGTTTCCAAGGTCAGTTGCATTCACGAATATGCCTGCATTGGTCCATCCACCGGCGTTCGTGATGTCTCCGTTGATTTCAACGAGATAGGTCACATCGAGGGCGTTCTTCGGCCGCCGGAACGTGACACAGAGGTAGTCGCTGCCCGACACGTTAACTCTTCCCCCGATCGCAATCGAACCTGGGTTATCGGCGGTTTTTGGCAGGCGGCCGAAAGCGAATTCAGCAAAGTTATTAAGCCCGTCGCCATCGGGATCGGCGGTGAGTGCACCAGACGTATTCGGATTCAGCAACGTCGGGATTTCCGCAAGCGTGAAGTAGTCCCATCGCCAGCCTTCGAAGACGCGGGAGTTCTGCGTATCGCCAGCATTCGGACTCCCATTCTGATCGGCACTAAGCGCCCAAGTGGTCGGTGTGCTATAGGAATCGTATGCTGGCACCGCATCACGGACGACAAAACTCCGATACTGTCCCGTAGGAACCGGGAACCAGTCGTCGTCATACGTGAAGTCGAGAACTTCCTCACCAACGATGTCCTCGATCCGAAGGCGTTCCCCTCCATTGTCGAGGTTTCCTTCGAATTCCCCGGCGATCGGACGTCCGGTGCCATATCGCGCTTCAAATGCTGCCTGACTCGCGACGACGAGGCATCGGGCTCCCGCTGGAAGTGAATAACCTGCCGGGAAAGTAAAATCGATACCTTCCTCGAATCGCGCACCACCCAAATCCAGAGCACTTGCGCCGGTATTCACGAGTTCGATGAATTCAAAATCGCTCGCAACCAAACCAGGCAGCACTGCGAGTTCGGCCGGAGTAGCCGGCGCAGGCCGGAAATTGAGTTCCGAGACTCGGAGCTGGTTCTGGTGCGCAGTCGCGGTGCCCGTGTACGTCTGGGTCTGAACCACCGTGTAGCCTGCGGATAGATCCATCGGATTTACCGGCTTGCTCAGCGTAATCGAACCGCCGCGCGCGGACAGCTGGCGATCGTAGGGGCCCGTAACGAAGCGATACTCATTACCTTTCGGCGAAACAGTCCGCTGGCGGAAGGCCCACGGCTGATTGGCGACCACGAGTTGGTTGATGTAGCCGGAATTCGTGCCCTGCGTAGTCGCCGCTCCCTGCGCGGGAATCACAGTGCCGCCGCGGAACCGGATGTTCACGTCGCCGGAAATCTTCCATCCCGAGATATCGACGGCTTCATTGGATGTATTGCGGATGACAAAATACTCGAATGATTGGGGATTCGTTCCCGAAGGTAGAGAAGCAGGAAGTCCGGCAGTCGGGTTCGGGTTGAACTGCTCGATCACGAGCGATGGATTCGCAGACTGGCTCGAAGGGAGAGGAATCGTGCCACTCACCGGCGGAGTCGGGTTGAAAAAGAAGTCCCGGCGGCCCGTCACAAACGGGAGTAGGCTCGTCGATCCATCCCCCCAGTTCGCGTAAGGATTTGCGCCCGGGTAGGGCGGAATTGGATTTGAGTGAGTGATGCGTGCCCCCTGAGCGCGAACCGTATGATCATTCATACGGCTGTCCGTGTAGGCGATTTGCGTGCCGGAGCCATCCACCCAGAAGCCCCAAGCCCGGGCCTCCAAGTCGGCATCGTCAACGCCAGTCTGGGGATTGTTTGGATTTGGATCGATTTGATTCAGCAACGCGTTCACACGCTGGGTCAGATAACTGTTCGTCTCGGTGGCAGACCCGTAAAATTGCTCAGCAAGCGTGCGAAGGCGCCGGACGAACATGGCATTGAGCTCCGGCGTGCCGTAAACGATCGAGATCACGCGATTTGTGTTCACACCAATCTGGAGCGGTCCCTGGCTGTGAATATCGTCATCGAAGTAGCCGCCGCCGCTTGCGTTCCATGTGTGACCGAGACTCAAATCCTGATCCCAAGGCAGAAGACTCCACTCGCGAGTGCCGTTGGTGTCGCGATAGATGTAATAGTTCTTGTGGCCGAAATCGCGTCCGAGAATGACCGAATGTGTCGCCAGCCAATTGATTGCCGATGCAATGTCACCGTTATCGTATAGAAAACGCAGGCGATCCGTCATCGTGTTCGTGCTTGCAACACCGGCAACGAATGCCGCCAGATCGGCGCTATTCCCGTCATCCGGATTCTTCTTTTCGACGCTGTTATTGCCGGTCGTGATGGTCGCTGAATCCAGTTGATTGTAAACCTTGTACAATGCACCAGCGGTGTTATCGAGCCCCTCCCGCTGGAGCCATGCCTCGTTCGCATTTTCCACAAGATCGTAAAGCCCCTTGAAGGTGCCGTTTTGGTGCACGCGAATGATGACCGCGTAGTGGGATGCATAGTGGAGGGATTTTTCGAAAGCTTCCCAAGCCACTGTGTTGCGGACTTTCGATTTGTCCGCATAGTTGCTCAGAATATTTGTTCCGGTGGAATCCGGCTCTCCATCCTTCCATCGGAATTTTTTGTCCTTCGCAAAGCTCAAGTCATGGCTCTTTTTCGGCATTCCAGTGGTGGATTGCCCGTGAATATTCACCAGAACATTGTCGTAAAAGCGGCCCTTCGGCGCGACATATCCGACCGGCGGACTGTCCTTTGAGAGTGGCTTGAAGTAGAATGAGCAACGCGTTCCGGTCGCGTTCACCGTGTTATCCGTTCCGGTGAAGAACCAGTGCAGCAACGGTAGCGTGGAATTCCCGGTGCTTACCTGTGCGACCGTGCCGTAGTAGATTTCGGCTTCGGTCGTGGCATCGGGCGCCGGATTTGTGAGGGGGCCGCTCGTGCCAAAGTTATACGGCGGTGAGTAGGAATACAGGTTGTTGACGTCGCGTGCTTCGATACGCCAGCGAATCATTTCACCCGGCGCGAGGCTCGTTGTGGGCACCAGCGCAGAATAGATACCGTCGCCGGCAATCACATCGCCGTTAGTGCCGTTGTCCACCATCACAATTGTCGATTCCGCCGTATACATCCTGCGCCATTTGAGCTGGACCGGGTCAGTGGCGGCCAGGTTGTTAATGGTTTTGACGACCCGTGCCGTGACAAGGATTGGTGCGCTCCCAGCGCCGCCGACCGGCTGCTCGGCATCATCCGTCGCTTGCGATATATCCGGGGGAATTGCGGTTGTAATCGAACCATTCGCGAGCCCGAGTGTCGGAGCGGAAAGATAACCCGTCGCGGTACCGGAAGGCATATCGATTTCCACCGTCGGTCTCATGCAGACGTTGTCTGTCTCACCCAGAGAGCCATCGCTGTTCATCACTTGAATCGCCAGAACATTGGTCCCAACGACAAAATTCGAAAGTAATCCCGAGGCAATCGAAGCCGAGCTGATTGTTGTTACCGATGTGTCGTTCTTGTTGCTGCTGGCGTACGCGTCCCAACTCGACGAAGACGCACGGTCTGCCGCGACCTGAATGCCGTTTAAATAACAGATGTAGCCATCGTCGTAACGCAGCTTGATTCGAGCTCCGGCGATGCCGGCGGTGCTTGTCACCGTGAACGGGATGCGTACGAAAACAGAGCCGTTAACACCGGACATTGCCGCGGAGATATTCGTCGTGATGATTGGCGTCGGGGTGCCGTTAATCGTCACGTTGTTCGTAAATCCGTAGCCGATTCCCGAGTTACCTGAACTCCAGGCCGTATCGTTGAATCCCAGTGTGTTCCAAGAAGCCGGGATGTCCGAGGCCTGCGTCGGGACCTTGTATTTCAACGCAGAGCCTTCGGGCATCACAACGGTTGCGACCGTTGTAACCGTGGTGCCATAGGTTCTGTTTTGCGGCTGCGGTGGGTATTTGAAATTCGGGAAAGCGGACCCAATTTCGTGTTCGATCGTAACGCCGTCCGGACGCACGAGCGCGAGATGCTCGCCGCTCGCATCAAGCTTAAAATTGGTATGCAGCCGGGGTGCGGTCGGAGTACCGAGGACCGCTTTCCGGTTCTTGGCGGAGCACCAGACTACCAGCCGCTCGCCCGCGCCGAGGTTGATTGCAGGTGTGGTCACCGGAAACTGCCATTTTCGGAGGTCTGAGCCAGTCCCCAGCGCATCGTTTCCTGCCTGATCAGTCAAATACCAGCCGTTGAGGTTGACGGTGGTAGCACCACTGTTCTGCAATTCTATCCAATCCTCCTTGTCTCCATCTTCGTCAACAATCGTCGAAGTCGGCGACGAATTATCCGCCATAAACTCGCTGATGATAACCTGAGCATTGGCGAATTGAAGGGTGAGAGCCAGCGCAAGCGCGGTAATTACGATTCGGGTCCGGGTTGTGATCATGGGATTGTTCTTCAAAGTATGGAGGAATTCTATCGTTTCAAGGAATTGCTTTGTCCTACGACGAAAGTGTTACGACTTCCGATGCGGAGAAGGTCGCACATCCGCCGAAAGATTGTTTGCGGGAGCTTTCGAGGCTTTTTATTGAGCCGAAGTGGAGGCGATTTAGCCGCTCTGGGTCAAATGGCTTAGGAAAGCCTTTCGTTAAAATAAGAATCAGAAGTCCGCAGGAGAACCCAGCCGCCTGCGCAGCGGGAGATTCCCACAGGCGGCCGGGATTCTTCAAACCACCGATTACTTTCGGCGGCGACGTCCTGCTAGCATCGCGAGTCCACCGAGGAGGAGGGCGGCAGATCCGGGCTCCGGCACAATCAGCGCGAAGTCGTTTCCGCCGGTAGGCGAGTTAGTCGCGGAATCGGCGAGGTAGGTCGCAGTGAAGTCCACCCCATTGATGCTGACGATTGCTCCTTCGGCCACACCGCCGAACGTTCCGATAATCGGATCTGCGCCGTCATTGATCATCAGGAACAGGTAGTCCGTCGGAAGGCCGGTCGAGATGGTGCTCGTGAAGTTCGCTGTGACGCCGGTCCCGATGGTGAGGCCGCCGGAAACATTAATCTGGTCGTAGCTCGAAACCGTTGTGAGGTCGAAGTTGACCGTGCTTCCCGTCATCACATTCAGGTCACCCATCGTGAGCGTGCCCGTGCCCGTGCCGGGGCTCAGGGTTCCGCCAGCGACTGCGACGTCGCCCATGGTTCCGTTGCTGCCTGTGAGAGTTGCACCGAGAGCGATGGTCACATTTCCGGTGCCGACGTTGTTGTTCACCACAAGCGTGCCCGCATTGACAACAATCGGTCCCGTGAAGGTGCTGCTGTTCGCGGTCAATGTCGTTGTGCCACCTCCGTTGTGGAGGATGGGACCGCTTCCGCTGATCGCGCCAGCGATGGTAAGTGAGCCGGTGCGATTGATGGAAAGGAGACTATTATTCACGAGTGGACCGCTTCCGAGGCTGCCTGCTGCTCCACCTGCGCCAACCTGGAGATTACCGCCGCTGATGGTGGTGCCGCCGGAGTAGTTGTTGTCGCTCCCGAGCAGCATGCTTCCGGTTCCCGTTTTTACAAGCGCGATGGTTCCCACATCGTCGGAAATGGTCCCGAAGAATCCAGTGCTGTTACCGTTGGTTCCACCCAAAGTCAGCGTCGATGCCGCCACGCCAGTGTTCTTGATGGTGCCACCGAGGCCATTGAGCGCGCCGATGGTTTCGGAGAGGCCGTTCAAATCCACCGTTCCACCATTGAGGTTAACGACAGCGGCATCAGCGATTTGGTCTCCATTCGTTCCACTGAGTTGGAGCGTTCCGGTGTTGACCGTGGCAACAGCGCCTACTGCGCGCATCGTGGCTGCGGTCTTGTTCAGGATGACCGTGCCACCGTTCACGAGCAGGTTGCCCGCAACGTTGTCGGTTGTGCCGCCGAGCGTCAGCGTACCTCCAGTGGTCTCCAGAGTGAAGTGGGTGGCCCCGGTTCCACCGGTGACCTTCCCATTGTATGTTCCGCCATTGGTCACCGTGAGGATCGACGGACCGGCAGCGATAGTCCGGAGCTCGGCATTCACGTTAGCGCTGTTGAGCGTGCCAATAGTTTCGTTATCGCCGTTCAATTGAAGGATCGCGGCTGCAGTTCCCGTAAGTGATATATCGGCGCTGTCAGGAAGTTGATTACGCGGGTCACTAAACACACCCGAGCCTACTTGAAGGATCGCATTTTCCTGAATCACGACATTTCCGGTAAATGTATTCTCCGCTTGCAAATCGACACGCCCCGTAGCTCCGGGTGTGGTCTTCGCGATTGTGAGCGTACCGACGTTTCCACTAATCGGACCGGTGAAAGTCGTGCGGTCAAGGTTTCCGCCAAAGATCGTTGCACGATTCAAATTAATCGCACCAGTAAAGACTGAGGCGATTGCTGCGGTGTTGCTTGCGCTTCCGATCGTAGCCGTTCCACTTCCGAGCGCACTCACGGTGATATGGTTCGGAATGGTGAGCACCCCAGTGCTCGTCGCGAGCAATGCGACGTTGTTGGCGCCGGTATCCGCATCGCCGAGAGTGACGAGACCGGGGATGCCGCCGACGCCGGCTCCGAAGCCGCTGTTGTTGTTTGTCTGTACAGTCCCCTTCGATACGGTGAGACCACCCGCGAAGGAGTTCGCTGCGTTAAGATTGAGGGTGCCGGTTCCTTCCTGACGGACTTCACCAAATCCGCTAATGGCTCGGGTCGTGGTTGCCGTGTCACTACGGCTCCACGCCACGATGCCATCGTTCACGAATGGGTTCGCTATGCCTGCGTTCACGGCGTCGGCAATCGAGCCGCTGGTGGCTCCGTCGCCGATGATGAGTTTGCCGGCGTTTACGGTGACCGCGCCACCAAATGTATTTGCGCCGGTGAGACGCAAAACTCCATCACCCGCCTTCACGAACCCCGTGTAGTAGCCACCGAACGTTAGCGGATTCGCAGTGTTCGCTACGGTGATGTTTTGATTCAGGGTAATTTGCGTCCCGCTATTTACCGCAGCGATGTACGAGTTTGCCGGGATGTTGGTTCCGGTCACAGGCATACCGACGTAAAGACCTGCGGTGGACGCGAGTCCCGTTAGGGCTGCGGCGTTTGCCGCATTTGTTCCGTTTTGCGTCGCGGGGTTTCCTGCAGGGTTTGCGAGTGTCGCAGAGATGACCATTTCTGCTGCCGTGTTGTTCTGATGCACGATGATATCCGCACCGCGGGCGTCCACCGGGGTCACTGTAACCGGGATGATGCTACCACCAGAAACGGTCGTGATGTTTGCGCCCACCGCCGGACCGTTCAGGATGCCACCACGGCCGAGCGAGAGCGTTTGCGCATCAAGGCCCAGATTTGTCGCAGCAGCGGTCGCAAAACGGATGGTATCCGTGGTGGTGGCTCCAGTGAATGTGAAGTCGGCGGTCACGTTCGTGTTGTTGTTCGCCGCATACGCGTTGTTCACGTAGCCGGTGAAAGCGCCAAGCGTGCTGTTGCCCACCTGTGCAGCCCAGTCGTTGCCATTGTAGGTGGCATAGGCGTGGTTGGCAGTGTTGATGTATCCGTTCGCCGAATTGACGGCATTGGTCCGGATGACGCCGCCATTTACGGCTTCGAAATTGATCGTCCCAGTAATTGAGCCAGTTCCACGAGCCAGGCTGCCGTTTGTATTAAGGATGATCAATTCAGTGCCGGATCCGGTACCGCCGTCCACGCGGAGATTGCCGCCATTCATGGCGATGGAGTTGCCATCCATCCGGAACGTCGATGTCCCCACCGGGTTGCCGATTACGCTCAGGCGTCCGCCGTCCAGGGTGACGTTGCCGAGGATTTGGGTGCTCGTATTTGCGCCGCTGAGGGCGATGTTGAGACCACCGCGGCGGACCGCGAGTTGGTTGAGCACGACGGCTGGCTGCGCGGAAAGCGTAGCGGTGCCGGAGCCGGCTTGCTCGATGACGCCCGCGCCGGTGACAGCATTTGCGATCGTGATGTTATCCGCACGGTTGTACGTGAGCGTTCCACCTGCGGTCACACTTGCACCGCCAGCAAGACTGCCGCTTGTGCCGCTGTAGCCAAGGACAAGTCGGCCCTGGTTTACGGTGACAGAACCATTCGCCGTGCTGTCGCCCGTGAGGACGGCGCTGCCGGTGCCAGCTTTGATCAAGTTCGTGTTTCCTGCGATGGTGCCTGCGAATCCACGGAAACTGGTGTTGTTGCTGATGATGAATCCGCCGACTTCCAAGATGCCGCCCCCGTTCACGACGCCGCTGGTACCTTCAAGGCGCCCAATCATTTCGTAGCGACCGTTCATGTCAAAGGTGCCTCCTCGCATGAAGACTTCGACGTTGTTTGCGATCTGGTCGTCGGCGTTATTGATGCCTGCAAGGCGCAAAGTTCCGGCATTAATCGTGACGCCAGCGTTGGAGCCTGCGGTTTGTGCGCCTGTGGCTCCGGCTGCGCGACCGGAATTCAGAAGTGCGCCGGCAACTGTTTCCTTCGCCAGTTCGACCACTCCGTTCTCGACGCGAATTGCGGCGTTGGTGTTGTCGTAGAGACCACCAAGGGTGAGCGTGCCGCTGCCAACTTGAACGATTTCCGTGCGGACATCCGCACCGATGATCTGGTTTTTCACCGTGATGGCGTCCGAGCGGTTAAAGACCAGGTCGCCCTGATTTTGAAGCGTAACGACGCCGTGGCCGTAGACCGCGATTGGCGTCGCGCCGCCCGGCAGAGTTCCGCTTGTGCCGCCGTCACCGACACGAAGCTGACCGTTTTGGACGGTCGTTGTGCCTAGACCGGGGAGGTTGCTCGTGATAGTCCAAATCGAACTGCCACCTTTGAAAAGGTTCACGAAGCCATGTGTCGGGTCGCCGAATGATGGCGCAAACGTGTTGTTCGGAAGCGAGCCGTTCACGGCGTTGAGCAAGGTGGTATCGTAATCACCACCGAGCGTCAGGTTACGTGACGTTCCCGGAGCCACCGCGAGCGAACCCGTGCTCGTAAGATTGAGGCTACCGAAGCCACGGGCGTCGATTGTTGCACCATTGATTCCAACGGTGAACAGCTTGTTCGTGCTGTCTCCCTTGCCCATGTAGCGCAGGGTGCCGCCGTCGAGAATCAGGCGGTTTGCAGCAGCCGTGGTTTGTCCGATGCTCGATGCACTGCCACCATTCGAGAGTTTTGAAACGCCAAGCACGCCACCGGCGAGATCGCGGGTGCCGATTTCGGTGACACCGGCATAAGTGTTTGCCGGATTTGCGAGGAATAGGAGACCACCACCGGTTTTTTCGAACGGCGATGCTGAAGTACCCGCGACGAGGCCGGACAGAACTCCGAGAGTATCGGCGTGAATTCGGCTGCGACCAAGGAAACGCACGGTGCCGTCAATGGTTTCCCCGTTGATGAGACGCATCGCGCCCAGAATTCCGGCAGCCTCACCCATACCGATGCCGGACAGGTTGATGTTGTTTGCAACGCCCAAATTCAGCGTCGCTGCGGGACGCAAGAAGAGGAGCGAACCACCATCTCGAACGCTAACATTTCCCAATCCAAGGCCGGTTCCGCCTTCGAGGGTGACACGACCCGAGTTAATGACGAATCCGCCGGAGTTCAGGTTATTGATCGCCGTGTTTGCAGCAGGGAAATTTGCGCTGCCCAGTTTCGTCAAGGCTCCGGGGCCGGTCTTGACGATTGTCACCGGATTAAAACCACCAGCTGCGAGCGGCGCATCGACCACTTGCAGGCGCATTCCAATATCCGTGATGGTTTCGAAATGCGTCGGTGCGGTGAAGTAAAGCTCGCCCGTCGGGAGTCCCGTGGTAATTCGCCCCTGCGCGCCAGCATTCGTCTGCAACCAGTGATTTGCCGCACGATTGACGACACCGCCGTCGGCGATGGTCAGAAGAGCACCATTGTTCACGAATGCGTCCACCTGAGTCGTCAGAGAGCGAATCGTGAGGTCGCTCGTAATCACTGCATTTGCCGCAGTGGTGTTCAAGACATCGTCAGTGGCCAGAGCGGTCGACAGCGCGACACCGGTGGTATTCAGTGTAGGCGAGATCGCCGCAACATTGCCGGCGACGATTTCGGCAAATGTCGTGTTGGTCGCGCCGGCACCAGCCGTGTAAGCGGCAGACAGACGGCCGGTCGGCGTCGCACCGTTGATGAGCGTCGGGGTAATCGTTCCTGTCGTGTCGAAAGTCACGCCGCTGCGCGCCGGGACATTGATATCCGAGACCGTGAGTGCGGTTGCAGCCGCCGCTCCAAGGCGGGCGTGGCCAATCACGTCGAGGCTGTTGCTGAATGTGTGGTTACCATTCGCGTTTTGCAGCAAGCCGCCCGCTAGGATGAGGCTCTTGCTGAGGTTTGATACGCCGGTACCATCATCAAGGACGATGGACGCATCGCCTCCAATCTTCACCACTCCGGTTCCGGTCATGTTGCTGTTGGTCATCAGCGTCACAGAGCCACCGTAAGCCGTTATGTTTCCATTGCTGGCGTTGCTCAAACTGGAGATCTGAAGCGGAGTGCGGTTCAGTTTCGTGAGCGTAAAGTCGTTCAACGTCAGGTCGCCGGCAAGGCGAAGCACACGGTCCGTCTCGGAATTGTAGCCACCTTGTGCAATACGGCCAATCGAACTGTTCGCAGTGAGCGAAGTGCCACCCGTCCATTCCGCGACATTTGCTCCACCGCCGCCGGTAGCGAGCACACCACCGTTTAGAACAACGGGTTTGCTGTTTGTACCCGTGGCTGCTGCTCCGAACCACGAGCGGATTTCGCCACCTGGATTTGCGCTGATGGTACCCGTTCCGGCACCGCCTAGCGCGTTATTTGACTGCACGGTAAGGAATCCGCTCTCAACTACAAAGTTGCCCATGTTCGCCGTGGAAGTGGGGCTGTACGCCAGTTCACTCACACCGACTTTGGTGAGAGTGAAGCCGTTCATGTTGATGCCATTGTTGGCCAGGTCGGTTCCACGAGTATTACCGCCGATCGTGGCATCTCCGGTGAGGTTCAGTTGGCCGAAAACAGCCTGATTGCCGGTGCCTCCTGCGCTGGACCAGACAGCGGCCTGACCCGCAATGCCCGTACCCTGCACGTTGATGGTCGGGCGGAGGGCTGGTGCCACCACGGCGCTACTTTGCCCACCAGTGTCAAACGTCGCACCATTGGCGACCGTTACTCCACTCGTGAGGCCAAAAGCGCTCGGATTTCCCGCACGAAGGACGCCGGTGTTTACGTCAATTGGACCACGAATGGTACCTGCGCCACCGAGCGCGAGGACGCCGTTTTCGTTGAGCGTGATGCTTCCTGGACCTTGCAGACCGCCAACATTGATGAGGTAGCCATTCGGCTCGAACTCGCGACTGCCTTCGACGTTAATGGGGTTGAGGGCAGTGGTTCCCACGATGCCGGTGCCCCAGTTGCCCCATGCGGAGATTTTACCTCCGGTCCAGTTAATATCCTGCTGTGCAGCAGTGTTACCGTTGCCTCCGCGTACGAGACCGCCAACTCCGACCATGAGTTCACCTCCGGAGATATTAAAGGTCGCAGAGAACGGAGCATTCGCGCCGTTGCGAGTATCGACATTAACCTGACGGGCAAAAATAAGGCCGGTACCACTGAGGTTCACGAGCGGTTGGAGTCCATCCACCCCAACAGCCACCGAACCGTACGGCACGTTGAGCGAACCACCGCTGATGTGATATTGCGGCACGCTGCCCGACCAGTGGCCAACGCGGAAGCCACCGTCGTTGTTCGTGTCGCCGTTACCCATCACTTTGATCGAGCCGCCGGTCTGATTTACGACACCGGTGTTGCCAGCCGCACTGGTGCCAATTTCAAAGAACGTCGCGCTGATGTTTGTTCCGCTGCCGATGTTTAAAGTGGCAACGTTGCCGGATCCAATTGCGGTCGTACCGATCTGGATATTATTAAAGCGGAGATCCGCCCCGGAACCGAGCGCCACAGTGCCGCGGTCCACGATAAAGTTGCTCGACATATAGTCCGTGCCGAGCGGCGTGTTGATCGTTAGCGTATTCGTTTGAAGCGGTGGCGAGTTACGGAAGTTCGCGTTCAGGACATTCACGCCCGCAGGCAGCGTCCAGTTCGTTCCGCGGCTGTTACGGAAGGTAGTTCCGTTGATCACCGACACGTTTCCACTGCCCCATCCGCCCGCGTTTCCGGAGAGTCCGTTCGCGATGCCGGTGAGTTGGGCGTCGCCAATGTCGATCGTACCGTTCGTCTCCACCAAATGACCGGTGAACCCTGAATTCGCGGTATTGAGCGTCAGCGCGCCGCCACCTTGCTTCACGAGGACGCCCGCGCCACTGATACCGCCATTCAGCACAGTATTGCCAGTGGTGAAATTCAGGAAACCAAGTGACGGAACCACATACGCACTGCTTGTGACGTTGTTGGTATTGTTTGTCTGGTTAACCGTTCCGCCGTTGAGATTGACCGTGCCTTGGTGAAAGCCAGTTTGCCCGGGATTGAGGTTTTGACCGGTGGCAAAAATCGAGAGCGATCCGAACGGGTTGGTGTTGATCACTGTGCCTGGACGAATAGGCGTTGTCACTTCCACGGCAAATGTTCCGCGGTTGATGTTCACAGTACCAACCGTCATATCCGCGTTCACCACGGAAAATTGGTTCATACCCTCTTTCGTGAGTGTTTTGCCATTCAGGTCGAGGCGTTCACCAACCGCGTCGAGGAAACCGGTGTAAGCACCCGCGGTCTGATCGCGGACGTCAAAGCGCCCACCGCCGTCGAGCAAAGTGGAGCCAACCGTGGCGTCGTCCGTGAGTTTGACGTAGCGCAGCGCATTATTGTTGCCCGCGCCATTGTTAATAAGTGCACCATTTCCACCAACGCCAGCGCCCGCGATATTGAAGACTTCGTTTCCGAGAGTCTGGCCATTGATGTTGATCGTGCCGCCATTGGAAACATATGTCTGGCCAATAGCGCTGCCAAAAGCCGTCGCACTGCCGGCAATGAGCGTACCACCGGTCACATTGACATCCCCAAAATAATCGTGTGCGCCATTGATGGTAAGCACGCCGTTCCCTGTTTTACTGATCGAGGTCAGACCGGTCAGTTTTCCAGTTCCGGTGACGTTGACGGAGTAATCATTGCCGACGCTATTGATAAATGTCAGCGGGGCTTCCACACTGACGCCAGTCGCAATATTTGGGGCACGGTTCGTTGGTCCATCAGCGAAGGTGATGACGTCAAAATTCTTAAAGTCCGTCGCGCCGCCTGAAAAGTTACCTGAAGTCGCGAAATCCCACACGTTGGATGCACCTCCAGACCAGTTCGAGGTCGCGTTCGAGCCACCAACCGTCAGCGTAAGCGCATCGGGTGTGGTGTTGAGCGGGTCGAGCGTGTAAGTGTAGCGGGTGTTAGCCGGTGCGGTGTAAGTTGGAAGGGTACCCGTCAAGCCCGCCGAAGCCGTCGTCAGAAGCGTATAAGTTCCAGCAGTTGGGGGAGCAGTAAACGCGGTTTGCAGCGTCGAAGCCGCAGCGAAATTCGCGGTGGTTGTCACCGCTATTTTGTCGCTCGTCACGCCGGTCGCGCCGAGGTTAAGTCGCAGCGTACCGCCGTTCACAGTGAGGCTGTTTGCGGTGAGCGTGCCTGTCGCATTGTCGAGCGAAGTCGCGCCGGGATTGATGGTGCTGCCCGCCGTCGTCGTAAGCGTCACATTTCCGACCGAGCCAGTGCCGGCCAACGTGCCGCCATCGGCGCTCACAGCCCCCGTGGATACAGTGCTACCAGTAATGCTCAGCGTTCCCGCGCTCACGGTCGTTGCACCCGTGTAGGTGTTCGAGCCGGAGAGAGTCTGCAGGCCCGTTCCGGACTTCGTGACCCCGAGCGTATTCGTTCCATTGGTAATCACGCCGCCGTAGTTGGATAGATAAGAGCCGGCACCGTTCCACAGAGCGTTATTCTGAATCGCCATGTAGCCGGTGTTGATGTTCGAGTTATCCGAACCGAGCGTCAGGACGCTGTTCGCATTTCCGGTGTTAGTGACTGTGCCGCCACTGCCCGTAAGCACGTCAAACGTTTCATTCTTTCCATTGAGATCAAACGTGCCGCCGTTGATTTGGACATCCGAAGTGTTGAGGATTTGGTCGTCGCCAGTTCCAGCCGCGCCGAGAATCGCGGTGCCGCCATTCACGATCAAAGCCAGATCATTCGTCGAGCGAACCGTCGCAGTGGCCGTTTTTTCCAACGAAAGCGTACCGCTGTTTACCATGACATGGCTGCCGGAGTTTGCCGTCGCGCCGCCAAATGAAAGTGTTCCTGTGCCGCTTTGAATCACGAAACTGCCGGCATTATTGACTCCAGTCAGCGCCTGATTCAGCGCAACATTGCTGCTCGTGTTAAACTCCAAATCGCCGCCATTGCTCAGTGTGACAGCGCCAGCTGCAGCCCATGTGTAGGCGCCGCCTGTGCCAAAAACGAGCTTGCCACCCGTGCTGCTGACAGTCGTCGTCCCGGTGTAACCGGCGTTTCCATTATCAACCGTCACATTGCCGAGACCCGCATGGATCAGGCTTCCGGTAATGCTTACCGCGCCCGCAGTCGTCTGCGAGATGGCCTTGGTGAAAGTCACATTGTCTGCGCGGTTGAACTGCAAAGTCGCCGTGCCGTTCACCTGCGTGAACGTCGGGTTGTTCACGCTGTTATCGAAGCCGAACGCTACATCGCTCGAAGAATTGATATCGCCAACCGTACCTCCCTGACCTACCGCCAGCGTGCCCGAACTGATGTAGGTTTTCCCTGTGTAGCCCGTGCTGCTTGCCAGCGTGAACAGCCCAGCCATCGCCGCACCGCCATTTGCCCAGCGACCAAAATCGACATTCGCCACGCCACCTGTCTCACCGATGCCTCCATAGAATGTTGCGCTGTTGGTCCCTGCCGTGAGATTCGATGCGATACGCGCCGTCGGGATGGACGACGCATCCACATTCAGCGTCCCAAAAAATGCGTTGCTACCACTCTCCAGTCGCATCGCGCCGAGCCCGCCGTGACCAGCCTCATTAAAGCCGTAGCCGCTTATCGTAATATTTCCCCGATAAGCTCCGCCCGCGTTCAAGAACAACTGACCACCATTTTGCACAGCCACCGTCGTCGAGCTATCCACGCCAAGCGAGTAAGCGTTTGCCGAAACCCGCGTGCCGGAGACTGTGAAGCCCGCATTGGTGTTCACGCCCGTGAGCGCCGTATTCACCGCCGCGGATGGCGTCGCGGGGCTGCCTGCTCCGATAATGTTCAACGTACCCGAGCCCGAGATATTCCCATTGATCGTGATGCCGTTCGCCGTCGCCACCGCCGAATTCAGATTCACGTTCAGGTTGTCATTCAGCAAAATAGGAACGTTGATCGTCGGGATCGCCGACGCACTCTGCCCGCCAGCCTGAAGATTGATCGCAGCGCTACCTGAACTCACATCAAAAATCAGCCGCCCCGAGTTACCATACGAATTGAAAGAGTAACCAAATACCGTTCCTGTCGCCGTGTCGCCGAGATTCAGCGTGCCGATGGTCCGCATGCCATCGAGATTAATCGTCACCGCCGCCTGCAGATCGATGGCATTAAAATTGGCGATCGCATCCACGCCGTCCGCGATGGTCGTCGTTGCCCAGTTGGCACCGAGTGCCCAAGATCCTGCCCATGCGGTGGCCGGCGTAGCGCTCTGGAATGTCCAAGTGCCATCGGCTGCATGACTGGCCACAGGAGTGAATGCGCCAGCCAGAGCAAGCATTGATGCTACATTGCGGGTAAGTGATGGAGAGACGGATTTCATACGTGTTCAGTCAGTTGTTTGGGTGAAGGCTCGCCAGACATTGGCTTGCGCTTGATGTTAAAAATAGTCGCGAAGCAAACGGTGAAAAGTAAAAACTCGTTATCGGCGGAAAAAATTTCGGTATCACGGATTTTTTACTCGATGGCATCAGAATTGAACCACTCGCACCGCCGCTCCAGTTGCGATCCGGATACTTGCGATCCGTGGATTCCAGACGAACCAACTCTCACCCTGAACACCTCGCAACGTGAAATCAATAATCCGCACACTGAGCGCGTTTGCGGCTGAAACATGCGGCGAAAATCGGAACACCGAATGACTGCGATATGGCCATATTGAGCCTTCCGTAATCGATTAAACCGAAGTTACTTAGGAGAAAGCCCGTCGCGAAACGAAAAAGCAAAACGGCCTCCGATGCGAACATCGGAGGCCGTTGAATTTTGCTAAAGCAGTAACCGACTGCTTTCGAGGTTACACCTTGCGGCGGCGGCGTTGCAGACCGAGGAGCATTCCAACGCCACCGAGCAACATCGCGGCTGCACCGGGTTCCGGAACTGCGGCAAGTACGACGTCGTTGCCGTCTCCGCCCACGTAACTAATCGTGAATTCCTGACCGGAGCCTGTCGCAAACACCGACGCACCTTCACTCAGTCCCGCAAACGTGCCGCTGACCGCGTCACCCGTTCCGTCATTCAGAATGAGCGTGAAAAGGTCGCTGGTGCCCGTGTAGCTGCCGCTCAGGGAAAGCGTGGCGTTTCCGAGAGAGACGGTGCCGTTAACAACCAATTGATCGTAGCCCGTTCCAACCGTCGTACCGTTGACCTCGCCGAGGAAGTTCGTTCCACTGTTCATTGTGAAGTTGCCCGCGACCGTCAGGATTCCCGGGCTTGCACCGGGGCTGATGGACGCGCCGTTGGTGAGCGTTGTCGCTCCGACCGTTCCTCCGCTTCCCATCAGGACTGAAGTCGCACCATCCACTGTCACCGTGCTTCCGCTAATGCTGCCAGAGACTTTCAAAACGCCTCCGCTCACCAGAGTTGCGCCGGTGTAGGAATTTAGGGCGCTCAGCTCCATCGTTCCAGGGCCTGCCTTTGTGAGACCACCTACCGCACTGGCAAAGTCCCCGGATTGATTACGGAGCGGTGCACTTACGACGAGGTCTGAGGCGGCACTCCCTGTGGCGTCAGCCACAGTGAATGTCGTATTCGCATTCAAGTGGTTTGCCGCTCCATTTCCAGTGGCGATGGATGACGCGGCAACACCGCCGACCGTGACGTCACCACGGAATTGGAAGCCTTCATACGCGCCGCTATCCGTCGACGATTGCGTGAGCGTTGCTCCGCTTAGGGAGACAGGTCCGAGGACGTTGTAACGGGTGCTGGTAAGCGTGCCGCCGTTGACCGCAACAGCAGGAAGGTTCGCATTGCCGACACCGTTTCCGAAGATGTTATTGCTGGTGAAGCTGAGCGTTCCGGTCGAACCGACCGTGACTGTCTTTCCAGCGACATTCGATGCACCGAGACTGCCACTTGCCCCGTTGGCAGCACCGAGAGCGGTCGCGACTAATGTGCCTCCATTCACTGCGATGTTCCCGGTAGTGGTGCTCGCACCCGAAAGCGTCAGGCTGCCCGCCCCAGCTTTCACCAATGAGGCGGAGCCCGTAAACAAGCTGGCATACGTGGTATCGACGGATTGGTTTACCGTCAGAGTTGCGGCTGTGCTGCTGGTGATGGATTTTCCAGTCGTGTTAGCGCCTACAGTGGTCGGATTCGAGGCCAGGCTGCCGACGGTTTGACTAAAACCATCGAGCGCGATCACCGCAGTGTTGGCATCGTTCTGGCCCAACACCAAGTTAGATGAGGAAGGGAGGACGCCAGTGGCTCCCGTGCGCAGTGTACCGACTAGAACGCCCGTCGTAAGCCAATCATTGCCCGTCGAATTGATTGTCCATGAGTTGGCATCGGTTTTGGAGAGTTGGGCACCTGGGAGTGTGATCGTTCCGTTGACCACTCCATTGCCACCAGCGCCGCGGAGGAAAAATACGGAGCTAGCGCTGTTGAATCCACCTCCACCAGCCGTCACGGGTCCGTTCAGGGTCAATGTTCCGTTCGTGATACTCATCTGGACGATTGCTGTTCCGGATACGGTAATTGGGCCGCCAATCGACGATGTTCCAGTATTCGTCACCTGCGACCGCAGGCTGATCGTTCCATTGAGAAACGACGTCATATTCAGCGTCGTTTCCACTGGGGTAGATACCCCATTGAGGCTTAGGGTCGTGGCATTTCCAGTTGCACCCGCCGCGGGGTAGTTCAGCGTGATGGATGAAGCTTTCGGCACCGATGCTTGAGAGGCAAAGTTCAGCGTCGAGAGGCCTGTCCCAAAGGCGTCGACGGTAATCGCACCAGTGTAAGCCGAGTTATTGCTTCCCGACAGCAGGAACGTACCGCCGCCCGCCAGCGTGCTATTCAGAGCGAGCGCACCAGTCCCGCTGAGATTGCCCGGAATCGTAATCGTTGCCGCGGTTGCATTGCGATGAGAGATTACTCCGCCGCCGAATCCGACCGCGATATTACGATTGGCACCCAGATTTGCTGCGACTGCGCCCGTGTATGCAAGTGCTCCGCCGCCACTGAGGGAAATTGTGTTTCCAGCAACGCCGCTTCCCAAACTCGCCGGGTCGGCGACGCTGACGGTACCGGCACTGACCTGGGTAGGACCCGGATAGGTGTTCGCACCGACCAAAGTGAGGGTGGTGCTGCCGGACTTGTCGATGTAGCCCGCAGCAATACCGGCACCAGTCGAAGTAAGCGTGTAATTGTTCGTCGTGCCACTGACTGTGACAACTGCGGGCGAAACGCCTGCGGTTACGGTCACACCAGTCGGTGGCGTAATCGGGTTACCGTTGGCATCAGTGTCTCCGAAGTTCACGACATCGGCGGAATAGAACACATCCTGGGTTCCCGGACTTCCACTGTCTTCCCAGTTGGATGTGACCTTGGTATCCCACGTTGAGCCACCAGTTCCATTCCAAATAAGGCTCTTCGTCCCACCGATTACCACATCAACCGCCGTTGCCGACTGGTTGACGGTCGCGCTCCGGTAGTTCGATGCGCCTGCGAGGACGAAGGTTCCAGCCCCGCTGGATGAGGTGAAACTGAGCGCAGGGTAGGTTCCGTCACCGGGAATCGGTGCAGAGAAATCCAGCGTCGTAGTCCCATTGAACGTCGCGGTTGCCGCAGTCAGTTTCGCTGGCGTATTCGGGTTGAAGAACAAGGTCGAACCGGTCGTTGAACCAAGCGTCAGCGAACCGACCGTTGTCTCGCCACCAAGCGCCGCGCCGTCGGCAACTGTGATGCTGGAAGTCGCGCCTAGAGCACCATCGGCATTGAGTCGACCAGCCGAAACCGTGATCGGTCCCGTGTAGCCGGTGCTTGCGCCAGAGAGCGTCGTTGTTTGGGCACCAGATTTGATCAGCGGGTTTGTACCAGAAAGACTGGCGGCGATGGTCTGTGCCCCTACGACCGACGGCGCGCCCGCCAGACTGGAGTTCAAGTTGATGTTTCCACCGCCAGCAAGCGCCAACGTTCCTGTTCCGGTGACGTTCTTTGTAAGTGTGAATCCGTTGCCAGCGCCGTTGGTGTCGAGAGTCGTCGTTGTGGCCGCGACCGTGTCGATGATGGCATCTAGCGGGATCGTGATATTAGCGCCCGTTCCCGTCCCCGTGCCGGTGTTGTCCACTCGGACGGTACCGCCGCCGAAGCCAACCGCGTATGATCCGTCATTGCGTCCAATCAATCCCCAGTTGCTGCGGAGATTCAGGGCTGCCGAGCCGCTGATATTGTAGCGGTCGATACCATCCGCCATATTGGCACCAGCCCCCGTCGCGCCACGGTTATCGAGCACAATCCAGTTCGTGGTGATGGTGCCGCCGGTATGGTTCATGACGCCCGTTCCGTCATTGCCCAGATAAATTCCGCCGCCCAGAACTGTGGCGGTCGCCAGAGCGTTGATATTGTTGTCACCAGTCGCGCTTGCACCGCCACCTGCAGCGGTCGACGGGGTCAACGTGGGCGATTGTCCATTGGCTGTTGCACCGCCGACGGTGAGCGTTCCACCCGCCATGTTGTAAACCGAGGTGTTTGTAGGGAAATGGCCCAGCCGGAGTTGGGTTTCGACGTTCACAGCCGAACCTGCAGCCTGGTTGATTACACCAATTCCATTTGCCACCTGCCCGGCCATCAACTGGGTCGCCGTCACCGACGCACCATTGTTGATGTTCAACGTGTTCGCAGAGTTAGTTGCTGCACCGATGCCAATGTCGAGCGTGGTGACATTGACGTTCGCGGTGTTATTCAGATTGACGGTCGCCCCCGGGGCGTTGGACCCGACGCGGAATATCTGCGACGTGATGTTTCCCGTAAGATTCGTGATCGTGTTAGCCCTAGCCTGACCAAACCGGAGCTGTCCTCCCAAAGTGGAGGTTCCGAGCGTAATGGCGTTGCCTGCGTTGTCGAAGCCAGTTCCCAACGTATCGAAGTCAACGAACGTGCGCTGAATACTGTTGGCGATGGTTCCCGCGCCGACAGCGCCGGTTATCGTCTGCCCGGCAGCGAGTGTGTAACCATCGGAGCGATCGAATCCAAGAATGCCGTTGGCACCGTCGCCGTTGATGACGACGCTGCCCGCCCCGAGAGTGCCAGTCGTGCCACCTGCACCGACATTCAAGCGCATCGACGGCACGCCACCGGTCTGTGTATTCTGCCCGCCGATGGTCGTAGTTCCGTAGCTATTGGCGCCGGTGAGAATAGTTGTGTAACTGTTATTAAAGTTCGTCGCCCCGAACTCGAGGTTCCCACCGGAAATGCTGCCACTGATCGTGCCGGTCGAGTTGTGCGAGCCAATCCGCGCCGATCCGATGACATTGATGTTTCCTGCCCAAATATTCCCACCATCAAGGCGTAGCGCGCCGATGTTACCTGCAGAATCCACGAATCCCGTTCCCGTGATCGAAATATTGTTTGTGTAGGTTGCAGCCGTTCCGCTGACAAATATCTGCGCGCCATTCTGGACCTCAATGGTCCCTGTACCAGCCTGAGTCGGCGCTGTCAGTGAAAGACGGTATGTGCCCTGCGCAGGAGCGAGAAGGCGAATCGGGCCTGAGAAGCCCGCGTTGTTCCCGCTCAGCACCAGAGAATCCGCGGCTGTCGTGCCAGCGGCCGTTCTGATATTCGCATCCAGGTTTCCAGAGCCGGTTAGATTTCGGGAAAATGTGGTGGTTGTGGCAGTGGCGGTTCCATCGCGAGTCAGCAGGAGCGTAGCACCCGAAGCGACGCTCACGCCGCTGGTCGCGGTCAATGTGCCGCCATCGTGGTCGAGTTCGGTAGTTCCGGCCAGAATGCTGGTCGCACCAGTGTAGGTGTTCGCTCCGCGAAGAGTCGTGGAACCGCTCGTGGTGAGTCCGCCTGAGCCCGATATGGTGCCGGTGCTGGTCAATGTCGCACCGGAGGCGATGCTGATGTTCCCATTCGCAATCGTGCCGGAGTGAACCAGACTGGCACCAGCGCCCACGGTTACGTTCGTACCAGAAATGCTGCCCGTAAGATTGGTTGTTCCAGCCGACAAGGTCGTCGCTCCCACATACTGATGAACGCCGCCAAGGTTAAGAACACCGTTTCCGGTTTTCATCAACGCCGTAGTTCCTATAATGCCGGCCGCTCCAGAGATCGTAATTGCGGTCGAGGTCGAATTCGTAAACGAGACATTCGAGGGCGTGACGTTCGCCGCGATGCTGGCGGTTGCATTCGCCGGGCCGTCTTGGAAAACGACGTCGTCGCTCTCAATGTAATCAGTCTGCGCCAGAGTAGAGCCGAGTTTCCAGTTTCCAGTAGCACCGGTGGCCCATGCCGAGCTGTTCGTTCCATCCCAGATCACCTGATCGTTACCTGTCACGCTCAACGCGATTGAGGTACCGGTATCGACGAGGCTCGCAGTGGCATGCCCGATCGGCGCAAGTGAAAATCCGCTGGTTCCCGGTGATGTGCCACCTGCGTAATTGATAAGGTTGTACGTTCCGTTCGCCAGTGCCCCGCCGAGTTGACCAACCACTAGATTGGTCGTTCCGGAGTTCACGAAGTTTGGAGCAGTGATGAGGTCACCACCTACACCGGTTTTCATGAACAGAGTGGTGCCGTTTCCGAAGGTCAGGTTGTTTGCGGTGATCGAGCCGGTTGAAGAAACCGTGCCTGTCCGAACCGCCCCAGCGGAGACGGTCAAAGGTGCCGTGATAGTCACCCCGGAAAGCGAGAGCGACCCAGCGCCGAGCTTCGTGAGACCTCCCGTGCCGGTGATCGTCGCGCCACTGATCCGCATATCTTCCAGCGCAGAAGTATTGTCAGCAACGTTGATGTTGCGCGGGCTACTTCCAAAGGCCAGCGTTCCACCAGCCGACGCGGTGATTGTGTGCGTGACGTTTGTCAAAGTCGCAGCCAACTGGCTCGAAACATCTCCATTCAGAGCGAGAGTCTTTGCACCCAGCAAGATATTACCGGAAAACGTCGTCGTGCTCGCGCCGGCCGTACCAAACACGGCAGCGGCAAGAGTTTGGTCGAATCCGTTCAAATCCAGTGTTCCCGTCCCCGATGCCCCAATTGTCGTGGTAACAGCGGTCGGAATGCCATTCGCTGCGCCAACTAAAGCGGTTCCAGTGATGGACAAGCCGATCCAGCTTCCCCCAGTACCGCCGCCAGCATAAATCACGCGACCATCGCGGTGAGTCAGCGACGCGACACTCGAGGTAATCGCGCCGCCGAGCACCAGTTCATTCCCAGTAGCCGTGCCACCGACAAAGTGACCACCCGCGGTTGGCGAACCATTAATCGTGATTGCGCCGTTGATGCGTCCCTGACCGGTCCCAGTCTGCTGCAAAACGCCATTGCCGGCTACGCCGAAAGTATTACCCGCAACCGTCACCGCATTCGGGACAGTGATTCCACCGCTGACATAAAGCCGCGTCGGGTTCGTCGCGCCACCGGTATTAATTGTTATCGCGCCCGTGCCGGCCGCGTTATTGTTCGCAAGGATCAACGAGCCGTTGTTGATTGCAGTGCCGCCTGAGTAAGTATTGTTACCACTGAGCGTAATGTTGCCGGTTCCGCGTTTACTTAAAACAAAGGCTCCTGAAACAACACCGCTGATGGTGTTGGTGGCGGTCGAATTGCCGCCGACAGCCGCATTCGCCGTCATCGCCACGTTACCCGTGATGGTCGCGCCCCCCTCCACGCGAAGCGCACCCAGCGGCGAACCCGCTGTGGCTTCCGCCCATCCATCACCAGCAATATTGAACGTATTCGCCACGTTCGTCAGGGCCGTGCTTGTGAAAACCTGACCGCCGCTTTGGATGGTCACCGCGCCCGTGCCAAGCGCCGTGTTGTTGGTGGTGATATTGACGCGGACATCAGAAATCGTCGTGCCGAGCGAAAAGGTATTGTTCCCGGTAACAACGAACTGCCCCGCTCCCGAAGTTGCGGCGTTCACCGTGCCGTTAGTATCGTTGTTGAATGTGACCGTTTTTGCGCCCGATATGACACCACTCAGCGTTTGCGCCGCAGCGAGATTTGAGCGAAATACCGCATTATCGACAAGCGTGAGGGGAGCGCTGATTGTATTCGCATTCGCCGTAAAGTCCACCGTCGCATCGTTGGTTCCTGTTCCATCGAGATTAAGGACTACAGTCCCAGCGGATGATGCGAGCGTGAAACCAAAAGCCGCCGTGCTGCCGATATTCAAATCACCAGCCGTGCGACTTGTCGTATCAATCGTCACTGTACGGGCAACCGTGAGTGCGTTCTGGAGATTGATCACATCCCCAGCAGCAGTTCCGGGAATTGCAGCCGGGCTCCAGTTGCCGGCGGTGCCCCAGTTTCCTGCAGCATCGACATTCCATGAACCGCCTGCGGCGTCCGAGGATGAAGGTGAAAATGATGCGATTGCAGCGAGGGCTGCGATACTGGAAGTGAGGATGCGTGCGGGTTTGCGGGTAATCATGGGTCTGTGCTGGATGTGTTCGCGGTGGACTTTTGGAAGGAAAGGGTAAGCCAAAATTCGTTTCACATAATGAGTTTTGCAAATCCTTTTTAACAAAAAAATTCATAGCCAGACACGGGGACCTTGCGCACGTCAGCAGGCATGCAATCTCAGCGACTTTTGTTGAATAATCAGACGGCTGGAGCCCGTGAGCTTACGCCCCTGACGCATCGCCACACACACCTCGACCTCCGCCGCACCGAGCTTGGAGATACACCCGGCCGAGCTGGCGCACGGCCCACCAGCGGTAGGGGTAGATTTCCAGCGGACGCCACATTGCCACCCAGCCGATGATCGTGAGCCCTTCGCTCACAACCCGGCTCGCGACGGAGTGCGCAGCCATCGTGCATGCGATGAGAAACGAGATTCCGATCAACAGGCTGCTCCATCCCTCACGCAGCATCCGGCGCAGGTCGTTGCGGTTCAGGTCCGCCTTGTAATTGAAGTAATTGTGGATCGATTCCGCGATAATCGCGTCGCTCTCCGTGGGTGCGTTTTCGAGATGAATGACAATCCGAATCGCCGTGTGCCGCGGGCATTCCTGCGCCCAGCTTTCGATGAAGGTCTCGGCGTCGCGGTCGAGGTCACGCTCGTGGAATGGCGACGGATCCATCGAGTTGTAAAGCTGCTGGATGCTGTGGGGCTTCAGCTCGATGGCGTGCGGGTTCATTCACGGCACTCGCTGGTGTAGGCATGGATCGCTTCGACACCGATTTTGCTTTCCGGTCGGGTCAACAATGCTTGGCGAGCGGCAGCGGCACAGGCTCACGAGGAGAAGAAAACGGCCTTCGACGCAAGCATCGAAGGCCGTTGTGATCTTCTATATAGCGCGGCAATTCCGCTCGAACACTACGCCTTGCGGCGCCGGCGTTGCAGACCGAGGAGCATTCCAAACCCACCGAGCAGCATCGCGGCTGAACCGGGTTCCGGAACTGCGGTGAGCACGACATCGTTACCGTCGCCTCCAACGTAGCTGATCGTGTAGTCCTGACCGGCACCGGAGAACAGATGAGAACCTTCAGGCAGTCCCAAGAATGTCCCCAGAACAGGATCGCTGCTGCCATCGTTCAGAATCAGCGTAAAGAGGTCGTTCGTGACCAACGGCGTCGTGAGATAGGTTCCGCTGATTGAAAGCGTGGCGCTTCCAAGCGAAACAGTGCCGTTGACAACCAATTGATCGTAGCCCGTTCCAACGGCCCCAGTGTTGATCTCGCCGAGGAAGTTCGTTCCACTGTTCATCGTGAAATTGCCTGCAACCGTCAGGATTCCCGGGCTTGCGCCGGGGCTGATGGTTGCACCGTTGGTGAGCGTCGTCGCTCCGACGGTTCCTCCGCTTCCCATCAAGACCGATGTCGCACCATCCACCGTCACGGCGCTGCCGCTGATGCTGCCGGAGACATTAAGCACGCCGTTGCTCACGAGGGTAGTGCCGGTAAAGCCGGGGTTCGCCGCAGTGAGGTTCAACGTACCCAGTCCGGTTTTCTCCACCGCACCGCTTCCGGTGATTGGGCGGCTGATCGTGATCTGGTTTGTTGCGCCGTTCGTGTCGAAGGTCGGCGTACCGGTTCCTCCCGTGCCGACGACGAAGCTGCCCACGCCTCTGATGGCCGCATCTATACCAGTGCCAGCGTTCCTGATCGTTCCGCCCGTGAAGGCGAATTCGGTGGTCGCGTTGCGGTTGGCGATGCCAAAGGCACTGCGAATTTGCAACGCGCCGCCACTCAAGTTATAACGGTCGATTCCGTCCGGCATGTTGGTGCCTGCAATCGTATCGCCCCGGTTGTCGAGCACGACCCAGTCGGTGGTCACGGTGCCGCCGGACTGGTTCATAACGCCGGTGCCGTCGATACCGAGATAAATGCCACCCAACTGCTCGGCGACGCCCGCGGTAGAAGGATCCGTTGCGGTGTTGACGTTTGCGAGTGTCAGGGCTCCCGCACTGATGTTGTAAACACTGGTATTGTTCGGGTAGTGCCCGACACGCACGTTGCCGGCGACTTGGACGCTCGAAGTGCCGGACTGGTTCACTGTGCCGGTGAAGCCGCTGGCGTCGCCGAGCCAGAACAGGCCGGTCTTGACGGTCGAACTGCCGTCGATGTTGAAGACGGCATTGTTGACTCCGCTGCCGCCGCCAACACCAGCCACGAACACACCGCCGGCATTGGCCGCGGTGTTCGTTCCGTCGGTGAGGTCAATGGTGTTACCGTTAAGGCTAACGCCGGTTCCCTGGGTGTTCACAACAAAGCTGGCCTTGGTCAGGTTCGTGGCGGTGCCGTTGTGGGCGGCAGTGACGTTCTGCATCATGGTGTAACCGTCGGAACGCTGAATCGTCAACCGGGAGCTGGCCCCATCCGTGTAGAGCGTGACATTTCCGGTGCCTAGCGTGCCCGTGGTGCCGAGGTTGCCGATCTGCAACGTATTTAACCCGGTAGTACCACCAGCATTGACGAATATCTGGTTGAGCGCGTTTGGCCCGACGTTGTTGGTGCCGGTCAGGATCAACGTGTTGGCCGCCCCCCCGCCACCGACGGAGAGGATGTCGGTAGAATTGGTCACCCCAATGCTTCCCGAAATGGTGCCCGTGGCGGTATAGGGCCCGATCTTGGCGGAACCATCCAGAGTGATGTTGCCGCTGATGACGGTACCGTTGCTCATCCGGATCGCTCCGATGCCGCCCTTGGTGGTGGCGTTGGTGTATGCAGTAAGCCCGCTGCCTGCCACGGGTGTTCCGCCGGCAGCTTCCATGTAGCCGTGCCCGGTGAGGATGAAGTTGTTTGTGAATGTGGCGCCAGAGAGCCAAGCCTGACCACCAGCGTCCACATCGATGGTCGCACCACCGGTGTTGGCCGGGGTAAGATTCGTAGTGGTTCGGAAGGTGCCACTGCCATCACCGATCACCGTCGGTGACAGGCGCAAGGTGCCGGTGAACCCAGCGTTGTTGCCGGTGACATTTCCATTACGAACGGCCGCACCAGCGGTGAAATGGGGGTCGATCACAACCAAACCGGCACCGGTCAGGTTGTTGGCGAGGGTTACGTCGGCGTCGTTGGCGACAGCCTTGAACGTAGCCCCGCCAGCCACATTGATTGTGCTCGCGGTCGCGAGAACGGTGGTTGCCGTGCCGCTGTTGTAGTTGGCGATGAGCGTGCCCGCCTGCACATCGGTCGTTCCCGTGTAGGTATTCCCGCTGGTCACGGTTACAGTGCCAGTGTTCTTTTTAATCAAACCTCCGGTTCCGGCGATACCAATGGTCGCCGAGGTGCTTCCGAGCGTATACGGAGCGGTGTTATCGAATGTCACTCCGGCCGGGGTCTGGCTCACCGTCTGGATGACAGGATTGTAGTTCAACGCTGAATCATCGAAAACCACGGTATCCCCAGTCAGGAACTTCTGATCCACCGATGCACTCCAGTTCAAGGTCACGTTCGTATCCCAGAAAGTCGGATTAGTACCGTCATTTCCACGCCAAACGTTCGAGGTAGAGGCAACCACGAGTTTCACGTTTCCGGTCGTGTCATCGACGACGTTGACAGTGCTGTGACCGACTGGGGTGGTAAGGACCAACGTACTGCTGTTCGCGCCCGCACCCTGCACCGCACCGGCGTAGGAAAAAATCGGGTATGTGCCAGACACCCAACCATTGCCGCTAAGAACAACATTCAAATTGTTCGCGCCACTGATTGTCAGGCCATTGGTCGCAGTGGTGGCGACCTTGTCCACTGCGGTTCCCGCAGTGTCGAAGTCGAGATTCAGATTGGCGCCGCCAGATAGACTCAATCCACCAAGCGTGAGCGTGGTCGTAGAGGTGCCGGCAGTCGCGGCCCCGACCCGCACCGTGGTGCCACTGGCCGCAGTCAGAGTGCCGGCCGCGGTGCCGGCGCCTGCGAAAGTGGAGGTTCCGTTCACCGCGAGCGCTCCGGAAGCACTGCTGAGCGTGCCATCAAGGACAAGGGTGCCGGCGGTCACGGTCAGTCCTCCAGAGAAGTTGCTCGTCCCTGTAAGCGTGAGCGCACCGGTCCCGATCTTCTCGATAGCCACTGTGCCGGCTCCGTTATTGATCGTACCGCCGAACGTCGATGTAGCATTCTGGTGCCCGACATAGAGCTTTGCCGGCGTCGCCGATGTGTTGGTAATCGTACCTCCTGCGCCAGTGCTCGTCAGACCGTTGATCGCTTCCTCGTGCCCATTGAGGTCGACCGTACCCGCATTGAGGTTAATCGGTCCGTTGTTATAAAGCAGGTCGCCATACGTCGCGGCGTTGATTCCAGCGGGCGGCGCATTGATGCCTGTCGCTGGTGTGGTGTTGTCGTAATTACCTGCGAGCTGGAGTGTGCCGCCATTCAGGGTCACGCCGTTCGACCCGCTGATGTGGATGGCCTGACCAACAGCAGCGGTATTACCCTTTGCCGCAATCACCGTGCCGCTGTTGATCACTACAGTGCCTGCAGAGTTATCCACCGTGCCTCCCAGCGTGAGGCTGCCCGTGCCGCTCATCTGAATGGTCGTGCCGTTCAAACTGCCGTTCCAAATCGTCGTGCCGGACTGGTTCACAGTCAGCGTGTTGCCACCACTGATGGTGCCAGCTGTGCCCGAGAGGCTGGCGACGCTGCGTGCGACGCTGCCCGTTGCGAAGGTACCGGCATTGATGATGAGGTTCGTCGTCGCCGGGATGATGCCGGTTGCGCTGAAATTGAGCGTGCCGGCGGCGTTTATCACCGTGTCTCCCGCGTAGTCGTTGGAGGCATTCTGGAGCTGGACGGTGCCGACATCGTTGATCGTAAAGCCACCCGTGCCGGTGAGCTTTCCGGCGATGGCCGTGGTACCGCCGGTGACGGCCTGGATGTTGCGATTGGCATCCGTTCCGCTGAGCGTTATCTGGCCATTCCATGTTCCGACGGCGTTGTTGCTTTGCCGGAGAGTGCCACCATCGTTGAGTACGACGTTGTGCTGCGAGGAGTTCGCAGCGAAGTTCTGGTGTGTGGCACCGCTATTCACCGTCACCACGGCGGTAGCGGACAACGGGTTTGTGCCCTGCGAGCCAAAGAAACCGCCATTTACGATCACGTTCTCCAGCGTCGAGCCCGCAGCAGGATTGTAAAACATCGTGCCGGTGCCGGTCTTCGTAAGTGTAAAGGCTCCGCCATTGAAGACCTGACTGGTCACGATGTCGTAACGCCCGCTACCTCCCCACGTCGTATTCCCCGCGAGCGTAACCTTGGTGAAGTGGCTATTATTAACGATGTCCGCGCCGCTGTTGATGATGGCCCCGTTGCCGCCGACGCCGGTTCCAGAAACCACAATTTCAGCGTAGCGGTTGCCCACAGCGGTCCCGGCTGCGTCAAAGGTGCCGCCGCCCGACACCGTAACCAAGCCCGCACCACGGAGCGCGTCGCTGTTGCCGATTTTGAGTGTGCCGCCCGTAACATTCACTGCACCGCCACCGAGCACGTTTGCACCACTCAAGGTCAGGGTACCGTTGCTGACGCTCGTAACGCCCGCATACGAGTTCGCGCCGGATAGGGTGACCGCGCCAGTCCCGGTCTTGGTGATGCCACCCGCGCCTGAGAGCGCGTTTGCGACACTGTAAGTGACGGCGCTATTGTTAAACGTCAGGTTACCAATTGTGACAGCACCACCAGTGATGGTGCTGTTGGTGACCGGAGTTGCCGGCGCACCGATATCATGAGTGTCACCAAAGACGACCGCGTCTCCCTGATAGAACGTTGCTCCCGTGCTCGAACTGGAGGCGAGAGCGAAGTTTGAAGTCGTATTCACATCCCAAACGCCGCTTGTATTTCCCGCCCAAATGAGGGAGTCCACGGCGGTCACCGAGAGGTTAACCTGGCCAGCGGTGGCAGTATCGATACTAGCGGTGATATGCGGATAGCTGCCGACTGGAGCGAGCGTGAAGGCGCTTGTACCTGTGCCGCCCACCGTGCCGGTGTAATCAAGCAGGCGATAAGTCCCCACCGAGAATGAGCCCGCCTGCGGAGCCACAGTCACAACCGTATTCGTAGTAGTAAGGCTGGCCGCGTTCAGCGGCGCAGCAGCACCCGTCGATGTGAGAAGCGGCACGTAGGTCGTAGTGCCCGCCCCGGTTCCACCGAATGTGACGGCGGACGAAGTAATAACGCCGCCACCGAGCCCCGTACTCAGGGTAGCGGCATCCGAAACATTCACTGCGCCGGCAGTTCCCGCTCCGACGACCAAAGCACCGCCGGTGATGTTCGTAGTGCCCGCGTTGTTCCACGTACTCGTGGCTGCCAGAGTCGAGGCTCCCGCTTTTTCAATGGTGGCGGCCGCAAGTCCGGTCAAGCTGCCGGGAAGAACCCGATTATTTGCACCACTGAAGGCGATCGTACCTGAGTTCACCGTCCACGAATTGGCACCAACGAGACCGCCGTTGAATTCCGTGCGACCGAGACCGTTGCTCACCATGTTGAGCGCGCCCACCCCGTTGGCAGTTCCGAGCACCTGCACGTTGGTCAGCGTATCCGTGGTCGCCGTCGGCGTAGCGAATGTTAGAGTGGATGCGGAGGAGGCATTTGAGTTGCGCAGGATGTGGTTTGTGCCGGTGGAGGTGGCGAATGTACCCATACGGCCCACGGATTGGCTGAATCCATTGAGCTCCAGCCGCCCGTTGTTTGCGTTGTTTTCGCCAAACGTGAAATCCGCGCCGACAGCAAGCGCGTTATTCGCACCGATTTGGATCTGGCCGTTGGCCGCCTGGGTCCGGACCCATGAGTTGCCGGTGGAGTTGACGATGACCGTACCAGCGTCCGTCTTGCTGAAAATACGGTCGGTTCCAAGGTTGATCACACCGTTGTAAACCACCGTGCCCGCGCCACGGGTGAAAAGTGTGCCCGTACCTGCACCGCCTGAAGAAGTGACACCACCGGTGATCGTAAGCGTAGTGCCAGTCGCAGCGTTGACCTGCGTGAGCCCGGTTCCGGCAGCCACAATGTTACCAGCCCATGTATTGTTGTTTGCGCTGTTCAGGAGTCCACTGCGGAAGTCGCCGGTGGCATTCGAATTGAGCGTCAGTGTCTTCCCAGCGCCGATCGTAATGGTGCCGGAAAGCGCCAATTGATTACCATTCCCCCCCGCAGTAGGAGAGGCATTCACGGTGACGTTAGCATTGGTGCCGAGAGCCGAAGCGTTCGAAGCGCGGATGGTGCCGTTATTGACGGTCACAGGGCCAGTGAAGGTGTTCGCGCCAGAAAGGAGGAGTTCACCCTGGCTGCTGGTAGCGGTTCCACCAACCTTGGTGATGCCAAAAGCACCTGAAATGACTCCGCTGAGCGTGCCGGTGTTGTTCGCATTCACACCGATGGTGATGTTCTGCTGAAGCGTGACAGTGCCGCTCACGGTCGAGTTCTCGATGCGCAGCGCACCGAAGTTCCCGGCCGTTTCCGCCCATCCGGTGGAGTTGAGCACGAGATTGTTCACGTGGGTGCCGGCGGTCAGATACAACTGCCCTGCGCCTGCAACCGTCACACTGTTGGCCGCGTTTGCACCGAACGCCGCGGCAATCGTGCCGCGGACGCGAGCGTCGGTGACTGTGGTCGTGCCGGTGGTGCCAAAAGCAGTATTCGCCGCAGTGAGGGAGAACTGCCCTTGATTGATGACCGCCGCCGACGTAACGCCGTTGACATTCCTGTTGAACACGAGGTTCCGATTCGTGGCGTCGTTGGAGATCACCCCGGAAATCGTCGTCTCAGCCGTGGCGGTCGAGCGGAAAGTCATTGCTCCGCCTGATACCTGCATGCCGGCCGAGATGATGTTCGCACCGGCCCCGGTTACGTCCATGGTGCGGGTTCCAGCGAAGATGAGGGTCGATCCGGTTACGCCGGGTGCAATGGTGAACGTGCTGGTGCCCGCTGCATCGCCCAGATTCAGGTCGCCGACCGTGCGGTTAGCTGCGGTCCCAGTGGCGAGATTGATGATGATGTTGCCTGCTATGTCGTTGTTGACATTTGCGACGTCCGCGGAGGCGTTCGGGAAAGTGGTGTTCGGGCTCCAGTTCGCGACCGTTCCCCAATCGTAGGTGGCTGCGGCGGTCTGATTCCAAGTGGCACTACCAGCTTGTGCCTTCTGCGGCATTGAAGCGATGAATGGGATTGCGAGTGCTGTGATGCTGGAAGTGAGGATGCGTGCTGGTTTGCGAGTGATCATGCGTCGGTGTTTCGAGGAAGATTTGATGAAAAGGTGGCGAGGGACGTTCGGCCAAGGTCGTCGTGCCTCGTTCACAAATCAATTGTTTTCATGAAAAACTTGTTTTGGCTGCCACGTGCACCGCTTCGGCATCACACTGATAAAAGCTCGCCATCCAATCCGCGTTGACGGCCGATTGTAACGCGTTTCCATCCGAGGTCGGAAGTCTGTTACGAATGCATTGTTCAACGAACACCCGCGATACGCACCTCGACCTCCGCCGCGCCGAGCTTGCGATACACCCGGCCGAGTTGGCGCACGGGCCACCAGCGGTAGAGGTAGATTTCCAGCGGACGCCACATTGCCACCCAGCCGATGATCGTGAGCCCTTCGCTCACAACCCGGCTCGCGACGGAGTGCGCAGCCATCGTGCACGCGATGAGAAACGAGATTCCGATCAACAGGCTGCTCCATCCCTCACGCAGCATCCGGCGCAGGTCGTTTCGGTTCAGGTCCGCCTTGTAGTTGAAGTAATTGTGGATTGATTCCGCGATGATCGCGTCGCTCTCTGCAGGCGCCTTTTCGAGATGAATCACAATCCGAATCGCCGTGTGCCGCGGGCACTCCTGCGCCCAGCTTTCGATGAAGGTCTCGGCATCGCGGTCCAGATCACGTTCGTGGAATGGCGACGGGTCCATCGAGTTGTAAAGCTGCTGGATGCTGTGGAGCTTCAACTCGATGGCGTGCGGGTTCATTCGGGATATTCATCGCCGCGCTACGCCCATCGACACAAGCGGATTTCCAGAGCAGCCTCGACAAACAGGACTTTCGCGCTAATTCTCCTGCCATGGCTGATGCGGAGAAACTGAATACCCACCAAAAGGCACTTCAGGTAAATTTGGAGAGACGCTGGTACGGCAGCTTTGCGGAAATCGGCGCGGGTCAGGAAGTCGTCCGATGGTTCTTCCGCGTGGGCGGGGCGAGCGGCACGGTGGCAAAAAGCATGAGCGCCTACGACATGGCGGTCAGCGACGCAATTTACGGCACCGCGGAGCGCTACGTCTCGCGCAGCCGGCTGCAGGCGATGCTCGATATCGAGTTCGATTTAAACATCGAGCGGCTTTCCGCGATGCGCGGCGATACCACGTCGTTCTTCGCATTTGCGGACACGGTCGCGACGCGCAATTTCCAGGGCACAAACGAGTGTCACGGCTGGCTCGGCGTGAAATTTCAGGCACAGCCGCGCGATCAGGCGAGTCAGGTGGTCATCCACGTGCGCCTGCTCGATCAGGACGCCGCCGCGCAGCAGGAGGCGCTTGGCATCGTCGGCGTAAATCTCTGCCACGGCTGCTTCTTCATGCATCACGAACCGGAGAAGCTCGTGGAGAACCTCCTCGACGGCCTCACCGTCGGCCGCATCGAGATTGATCTCATCGAGTTTGGCGGCATCGAATTCCGAAACGTGGACAACCGCGTGATGGCTCTGAAACTCGTGCAGGTAGGCCTCAGCGGCGCGGCGATGTTTGGTGCAAACGGCGCGATTCTCCAGCCGAGCGAGGTGTTTTATAAAAAGGCGGTGCTCGTCGAGCGCGGCAGCTTCCGGCCCGTCACGCACGTCAACGTGGACATGATGCGCTGCGCCCACGAGAAGTTCGCCGCCGATGAAAACGTCGCCGGCAAACCCGTGCTGCAGGTGATGGAACTGACGATGCACAATCTGCTCCAGACCGGCGCGATGGACCGCCGCGATTTCCTCGCGCGCGCCGATGTTCTCGCGTCGTGCGGCACGACGGTGATGATCTCGGACTTCAGCGAATTCTTCCGCCTCGGCGCGTATCTCAGCCGCATGACGAAGGAGCCCGTGGGCCTCGTGCTCGGCGTACCGACGCTGATCGAAATCTTCCAGGAAAAATACTACACCACGCTGCCGGGCGGCATTCTGGAAAGCTTCGGGCGCCTCTTCAAAAACAACCTCCGCCTGTACGTGTATCCGCGGCAGGATGCTGTGAGCGGCTATCTCTCCACGGTGGACACGCTGCAAGTCGCACCCGAACTGCAGAATCTCTACGAATACCTGCGCAACCGCGGCAGCTTCGTGGGGCTCGATAATTTCAACCCCGACTACTTGCCGATTCTCAGCCGAGACGTGCTGGCGCTCATTGGCAAGGGCGATGAAAAGTGGGAGACGATGGTGCCTGCCGCAGTCGCCGACATCATCAAAACGCGGCGCTATTTCGGCTACGGAAAAACCGGCCGCTAGCCGCGTCTTCCGCGCTCCGAGTCACGCCGTGTGAGCGCGAAGTAGATGACGTAAAACCACGAGAACAGGCTCGCGATAACCGCCCATAAAATCGAGCGGTTGCGCTCCCACGAACATACCACGGCAAGGACTGAACCCAGCGTGAGCGTGGAGACGGTGACCTGACTAGCGGCGAGGACATTCATGGCGCACGTTATTTCATCGAGGCTCCGCGCACGCAAGCGTGTCGCTTACCGTGCGGACTTTTCCATCGCGTCGAGAATCGCGTTCGCGATGGCCTTCATCCCCGCATCGCCCGGGTGCCCAGCGACTCCCACGTGATCAATCTTCCGCTCGGAGCGCGCGAAATTGCGCTCCTCTTTTCCGAGCGCACCGATGTCCACAAACACACCACCGACCTCTGCGCATGCTTCGCGGAGGGCGCGGTCCTTTTCCGCATCGGGCCAGAAGCAGCTCCGGACGTAAATCTTCGCGCCGCGGCCGGCGTCGAGACGCTTCAACAAACGGATTACCGCGCTTTTGAATTTTGCCGCGTGCTCCGCTCCTTCGAGGGCCGGCACATTTTCACCGAGCGCCACAACCACGGTATCCGCCCCAAACGCGACTTCATCCCGAAGTCCTGCATCCAGGTCATACGATTCGAAACGCCGCTCGAAGTCCGCGAGGTTTACCACTTTCGATTCCGGCTTCGCTCCCGTGCGCTTGGAAATGCCGGCGACGACGAGGTGCACGTAATCATGCTCAGCCGCGGTCGCCGCCATCCCCCAGTTTCCCGTCCAGCCGATATCGGGAGCGGGCCGGTGGAGCGTGATACTGTTTCCCACGAACAAAATCCGCCGCACCCCGTCAGCGTTTGCTCCGGATACGAAAGTGAGCAGCGAGAGAAGGAAAGCGAAGAGTCTCATCGCGCACCGTGGGATCGAAAACGGGCGAAGGGCAATCGGCATTTCCTCCCGCACGATGAACACGTCGCGCACAGGCTCACTCCGCGTTGGCGATTTCGACATCATCGATCCACGCCTTCGCCGCTGCTTTTCCAGCGCCGATGAAGCCGAGCCAGTCCAGTCGCGCGCTGGTCGTGGTGACAAACGGCAGCTTCTCGAAACGCTGCGCGGGCTTGCCGGCTTCGGTGAGCGTGAGCGTGTAGGTGTTGTCGCGGTCCTCGCCAACGCGTGCGGTGATTTCGACGCGCAGCCAGACGTTTGCCGGGATGTCGGCGAGCTTGCGGCCGGGGATCGACAGCGCGCCTTTTTCAAAGTTGAGCATCGGTCCGCTCTGGTAGGCTTTCCCGCCGTCGGCGCGGTCTTCGCGCCATTCGTGGACGAGGTGGAATCCCGGCTCCAGCTTCACGCTGAAAGCGACGCGCGTGGTGCCTTTGTCGTGGCCGGGATGGTAGTAAAAGTGCGGATCAAATGCGGGGTCGATGTCCGGTCCGTCGGTGAGTTGCAGGCAGCGCGCGCCGGTCGCCGCGCCTTCGCCGACGACGCGGATGATGTCGCCCTTTTTGTATCCGCCGCTGGCCTGCGTCGGCTTGCCGCCGATTGCGGTGCCTTCGAATCCGTCCGTGAGTTTCAGCGGCGGCGCCTTGGGCTTTGCGCCATAGACCATCGGCGGGAGCGGACGCGCTGCGAGCGCCTTCCACGCAGCGTCGCCCGTTACGCCGGCCTTGCGCCAGTCGAAGGGCTTGAAGCCGATCTTCTCCGCAGGCGATCCGGCGCGCAGGGTGAAGTCGCCTTTCTCCACATCGGCGAACAGCGGGTCGGCGATGAGCCCCTCCGCGTCGTGGCCCCACAAGCGCCAGTCGTCCCACGTCTTCCCGGCGAAGTCGAACGGCTTGCCGCCGGTCTTCCAGTAAAGGTTGCGGTTCACCGCCATGCGGCCGTCGAACCAGTTTTTGTCCACGTGACCAAAGAGCCGGCCTTCCTTGAACACGACGATGTTTTGCTCGAACGAAAACGCGAGGAACTCCTCGGGCTTGCTGCGCCGCACCTGCACCTCGCGCTGGTTGGCGAAGATGTTGTTGCGGATGATATTTCCGCGTCCGTAGTGCTGGTGGTAGCCGCCGTCCTGCGTGTCGTGGACGAGATTATTTTCCCACACGATGCCCGTGCTGCCTTCGTCGTTATAAAGCCCCCAGCCGCCGTAGCTGAGGCAGCCGATATCGTGCACCCAGCAATCGCGGATGACCGTGCCCGGCTGCGGCCCGAGCGTGTAAACGGCGGCGAGGTCCGACATCTCCGCCCAGCCGAGATGATGCAGTTTGCAATGCTCCACGACGTTGCGCGCGCAGGCCGTCGGCTTGTAGCCCCACGTCCAGCCGATGCTCACCGCGCTGTAGAAAAAGTCCCCGATGTCGCAATGGCGCAGCGTCGTGTCGCTCGCGTGGAAAATCGTCGCGCCGATGCCTCCGGGGAAGTGCCGTCCGCCGCCGGAGATGATCGTATTTTCCACCAGCACGTGATGCGTGTGCTCCGGTCCGGCCTGCGTGATTGCAGGGTCGCCGATCTTCACGCCGCCTGCGCCGAGGTCGTGGATGTGGCATTTGCGAAGCGTGATTTCGCTGCACCCGCGACGGAACCACGCCGCCGTCGTGAGCGTGTGGCCGAACTCGCAATCCTCAAACACCACGTCGCGCGCGCCGTCGGCTTCGATGGCCGAAATCAGCTTGCTCTCCGCCTGTCCAAAAAACGCGCCTTCCTTCGGCAGCGTCCAGCCCTGATGCCGAAACGCCAGCCCGCGGAACGTCAGTCCGCGCACCAGCTTCTCCGCCTTCGCATCGCCGCGGATGATGAGCCACTGCGGCGCGACGGGCGCGACGGCCTCCTTCGGCTCGTCGCCCATGTAGCTCAGCGTGCCGTCGCGAGCGAGGAACCACTCGCCTTTTTCGTCCAGCGCGGCGCGGTAATTTTCCAGCCGCATATTGTGAAACGGCGCGAGCGAGAAAAACGGCCCGCGCAACGGCCCGGTGAATTGCAGCGTGCCGTCCGCCTTTGCCGCAGCGAGGCGATGGCGGTTCATGTCCCAGTTGAAATAGACGAGGACATTCACATCGTTCGCCTCGTCGCCCTTCAGCGCGGCGAGCGGCGCGGCAAACTCCGGTGCGACCGCGAGCAGCGTGTGGCCCGCCTCGCCGGTCTTTGCGATCACCGGCTCCGTCGGCTGCCCCATCGCCTGGATGAACCCCTTGTTTGGCGTCCGCGCCCGCACGGCGCGCTGACCGTTGATCCACAGCGCATCGAACCGCAAATCTGTCTTCGTCGTCCAAAGCGCGCCGTCCTTTTTCCAGCCGTCGATCCTCCTCCCGCCCGTAAACACCGGCTTCGCGCCCGGCGCGGCCTCATACGTCACGCCGCCATCGCGCGGCTCAAAAACGACGGGCTCCGTGATGGCATACGTCCCCTCGCCCACAATCACACGCACCGCCGACGCATCCCCTTTCTCCCGCGCCGCGCGCACCGCATCGCGCGCCGCGACGAGTGAATTCACCGGACCATCCGGCGAGACACGGATTTCGAGAGCAAGGGCGGACGAGGCGGCGAGCAGGAAAAGGAGCGAACGCATCGCGCTCACATGCCGAATCGCAGCGCCCGAACGCAAGCGGGAACGCGCCGTTGCTGCGACGCCCTCGTCGCAGGTGGTGCCGGCGACGCCCCGTCGCCGTGGTCGTTGCCGCCGCCGTGGGCTTGATGCGGCGGGGGCGCCGCTTCAAGGGACTGCGACGCGGGCGTCGCAGCTACGACTGCGGATGGCGGCGAAACCGTTCTGCCCCAAAGCAGCGGGCCAGCCTGCGAAAATGGCGCTTTCCGGTTCGGAAATCATTTATCTGGCCGGTTCCGCTGTTTCTGCGGGCGTTTCCGTCGATGACGCAGGGTGAAAAGTCATTTCTACGCACATTTCCTTTGGTTACGGAGGGTGCAAAGTCATTTCCGCGCCCGTTTCCGTTGGTTACGCAGGGCGCAGGGTCATTTATTTTCCCGCTACCGTTGTTTACGGGGTCGATTCCGTCGATGACACGGGGCACGGTGCCATTTCGGTGGTCGTTTCCGTCGATCACACAGGCTGCCGGGTCATTTACGCAGGGCGTGGAGCCATTTACACGGGGCACCAGGTCATTTACACGCGGCACAACACCTTCCACACAAACTACTGCCGATATACACTTTGCGGACTGCAGCGCGATAAATTGAAAGAGACACCCAGGTTCAACGGGGTGCTTGGAAAATACCCGTGGGCTCGCCGGGGGGCGGGGTTTCGCTTTTGAGGACGGCGAGGGTGGTGGCGATGAGGGCGATGATTCCGGCAAGATATAGAATCACGCGGGGCCACACGGGGCGTGGCGCCGGTGTGGCGGCTATCTTCTTTTCTTCAACGTCTTTCACAAGCATGACGGGGGACTTCACGCAGGTTGAGACGGAAGTCAAATGACTTTCGGTGTTTTACTTACCGCTTTCGGCGGCGGGCTTCATCCAGAGGGCTACGGCGGGGAGGACGAAGATGAATGTGGTGATGAGGCACCAGCCGACACCGATGCCGCAGAGGAGGCCGAGGCCGCGAAGGGCGGGGTTGTAGGCCCATGCGAGGGTGATGAAGCCGATGACGGTGGTGAGGCCGCTGAGGAGGAGGGGTTTCATGAGGCCGGCGAGTTCGTGGCGGGGGTCGGTGCTGCGAAGGGCGAGGGCGGCGTAGATGCTGTAGTCGATGCCGACGCCGAGGACGAGGGGGAAGGCGATGACGTTGAAGAGGTTCAGGGAGACGCCGGTGAGTTTCATGGTGGCGAAGAGGCCGCAGATGCTGAACATCATTCCGGTCATGAGGATGAGGACTTCGCGGGCGTTGCGGAGGAGGACGGCGAGGATGACGATGTTGATGAGGAGCATGAGGATGCTGAGGTGGAGCATCTTGCTTTTTGAGAAGGGGGCGAGTTCGGCGAGGGTGAAGCCCCAGCCGGAGAGTTTGAAGTGGACGCCTTCGACGGCAAGGGCGGTGCGGAGGGCGTCGGCGTGGTGGGCTTCCTTGATGTCGACGGTGGGGACGAGGCGGGCCATGCCGAGGGGGCGTTCGCGGCTGATGAAGCTGTCGATGAGGAACCACCATGCGCTTTGTTCGGGGAGGTTTCTGCGCCATTCGACGACGTTGAGGCTGCCGGTGGCGGCTTCGGCGAGTGCGTCGAGGAGGCCGGCGGCGCCGGCGAATTCGGGCTGGGCGGCGTCGAAGCCGCAGGAGGCGAGGGCGTCGAGGAATGCCTGGCGGGATTTGGCGAAATCGAAGGTGGCGAGTCTGGCGGCGTTGGCCGTCATGCGCGCCGGGGAGGTGGCGAGGCCGGCGGGTGTGACGACGCTGGTGAGTGTGGAGGGGGCGAGCTTTTCCCAGGCCGTCTGGGCTTTTTCCCAAGCGGCGGAGAAGGCCTCGGCATCGGGGGCCTCGATGACGGCGAGGACGACGTCGCGCTTGTCGGGGTTGAGGCGTTTCATGATCTCGCGGAGGGCGTAGCCTGCGTTGCTGTCCTGGGGCTCGAGGGTCTTTGGGTCGCGGTCGAAGATGATTTGCCCGACCGGTGCGACGGCGATGACGGCGACGATGAGGAGGAGGGCTGCGCCGGGGACGAGGAGCTTCAGCGGGCGGGAGAGGACGAGGGCGGGGACGCGGGCGGTCCATTTCCCGAGGACGCGGACGAGGACGACGGCGATGATGGCGGCGCCAAGGCCGGAGAGGACGTTGCTCCAGACGTAGGGGCTCCAGGTTTTCATCGTGGCGGCGACGAATATCGCACCGGCAAGGAGCGCCGCCCAGCCGAGGACGCAGAAGGTTTTATAAAGCCAGCGGGGGAGCGAGATGCTGAGGAAGAGCCAGAGGAAGGTCATCATCACGAGAGCGGCGATGAGGATGCCGCAGGCGATGAGCACGCCGAGCTGGGCGTAGCCGGGGGAGCCGCTGCCGAGTAGACAGAGGAATGCGGCGGCGGTGGTCATCGCGCCAAACCAGATGCCTCGCCCGTGGGTGCGGAGGGCGGCGGCGATGGCTTGTTCGTGGGTGAGGCCGTGCTCGCGTTCGTGGGCGTAAAGGGCGTAGAGGACCATCGCAAGGTCGATGCCGAGCCCCACGAGGATGGAGCAGAGGCCGATGGTGATCATATTGAGCGCACCGTAGAACGCGGCCCCCATGGCGATGGCAAGGAGGCAGCTGAGCATGAGGGAATCGACAATGGCGCGGAGGGGCTTCCAGCGGCGGAAGCCCGCCCAGAAGGTGAGCCCCACGAGTACGATGCTGCCGAGCATGGTGCTCATGATGTCGCTCTTGAGCTTTGCGGCCATCTCGGCGACGTAGGCTGTGCGGCCGGTGCAAAGGATGCGCGGCGCAGGGCCGCTCCATGAGGCGAGGACGCGTTTCTTGAAGTCCTCCACGCGCTGCATCGTCTCCTTGCAGGCGGGCTCGTTCAAGTCCGGCTGGTCGCAGTGGGCAAAGACAACGCGGAAGAGCGGATCGCCACTATCGCGGCCCTTGCTCATGCGAAGGCCTTTGAGCGCGGGGAAGACGATGCCCAGCGGATCGGCCTTGAGGATTTCCTCCTCCTTCGCGGCAGAGATGCCGCCGGCCTCGATCTTCGCCTTCATGCGGTGAAGCCGGTCGGCGATGGCCTCCGGAGCAATGGCGGCCTGAAATGCCGCGAAGTCCTCGGGGGGCTGGTTCAGCATGAGCGGAAGCGCGACTGCACGAAGCTCGGAGAGCCCGCCGGGAGCCTCCAGCGGAGACTGGTTCATCGCCCGGACGACCCAAGGCTCGGCGCGAAGCCGGTCTGTGAAATGGGCCGCGAAGGCTTCGAGGTCGGTCTCATCGTTCTCCGCGACCAGCCCGAAGATCAGCTCCCGCGCGGAGCTGAACTCGCGGTCGGTGAGCTTGTAGATTCCCACGCTCTCAAACTGGCTGGGCAGCATGTCGAGCACGTCGCTGTGAAGCTTCGCACGGAAGGAAATGAGCGTCCCGGCAACGGCGAGCAGGACAATTAACAGAAGCCAAAGCCTGCGCGGGTGGTGGACAACGAGGCGGGCAACGCGTTCGGAGAGCAGCATTATCGCAGAGCTTTGAGCTGGTATGTGACCTTCTCGCCGTCGTGCGCATAGCTGCCCGTGCCGCCGGCGACCGGGCTTTCCGCGCCGAGGCGCGCCCAGACTACGAGATGATCCGGCAGCTTCGCCCCGCTCGCGACGACCCTCGTGCCACGGGCCAGCGGCCCTTCGAAGCGCATGTGTGTGCTGTCTGTGAGCACACAGATGAGCGTAACGCCCGCGCCTTTCCCAAACTCCACGCGCGAACCCGAAGCGCCGCGCACGACGAGCAGTTCGCCAATCACGCTGCGCCCGCCGCCTTCATACCGCAACTGCCCCGTCGCCGTGCGCGCATCCGCAGAGACCGGCGCGAACTGGTGGCTTGAAGTCGCACAGCCCGCGAGGGCCGCGGCGGTAAGTATGGAGAGCAATCGCATCATGAGGAAGGAGATGCCCGATGCCACGGCGCGGCGCAATGCACTTCTCGAAGCGGACAATCCCCTTGAAACTTCCGCAGGAACCCGAAACCTTCCGAGGTCTCGCCTCCTTCCTTAACCAGTCATCCGTCACTCCAGTATGAAAGCCATCCACGCTCTTCTCCTCAGCATCGCGGCAATTGCCCACGCCGAGCAACTCGTCATCTCCGAGGTGATGTACAACCCGCCGGTCGGAAAGCCGGAGTTTATCGAGCTCACGAATATCACCGTGACACCGCTCGACTCGGCGAAATGGAAGTTCACATCCGGCGTGGATTTCACGTTCCCGGATTTCGCGACGGGAAGTCCGCAGGCGACATTCATCCAGGCGTTCGAGCGCATCGTCATCAGCTCGGCAAACGAAGCCACCACACGCGCCGCGTATCCCGCGCTGCCCGCGGGAGTGCGCGTCTTCGGGCCGTGGACAGGCGCTTTGGACAACGACGGCGAGACCATCACGCTCAAGGACAAGAACGGCGTGACGGTGACCACTCTGAGTTACGGAGACGGCGGACGCTGGCCCAAAGCCGCGGACGGCGCAGGCCACTCCATCGTGCTCCGAAATGAGAACGTGACCATCGATGACTGGAGCAACTGGCGCCAGAGCCGGCAACGGAACGGCACGCCCGGATACGCGGAGTTCACTGCGGTCGAGGCGTTCACCGGGAATCCGGAAATCGGAGTTGGCGCGGGTGCCACGGTGATCAATTTCAACGACCAGTGGAAATACTTCACGCCAAC